>JALGZR010000014.1 GCA_025774805.1 bacterium | reverse complement strand
GAAACGGAACGAGGAGGCACTGGCCGCGTACGAGAAAGCGATCGCCCTCGCTCCCGACGATCCGATTCCGCTCATCAACTACGGGTCGCTTCAGTACTTCCATTTCAAACGGACCTTCGAGGCGAAACAGGCCCTCGCCAAAGCGCTGCAGCTCGATCCGGACAACGCGGACGCTCACTTCAACATGGGAGTGCTCTTCGCCGATGCGAACCTGTTCGCGGAGGCGGAGGTCGAGTGGAAGCGGGTGCTCGAGAGCGGAAAGGAAGGGCCGGCTCGGACCCTCGCCGAAGAGAACTTGGAGCGCATCCGGCCTCTGCTGGAGAAGCAGATGCAGGGCCGAACCGGGGACGGTCCCACCGGGAAAGAGGAAGAAGAGGGCGGGGCCTAACCCGGAGACGACGCGCCCTTCCGCCCCGTCGGGGGGCGTTCTTGACATCATCCCGGGCGTCGGACATGGTGGTTCACGCTGGACTGCCTTGCCTTCCCCTCCCCGGTCGCCGGACGGGGAAACGGAACGGGAACGGCCCCCGACCCCAACGATCGCCCATCGGAGGAAACAAAGGATGGTCTGGAGCAGACATCCCCGGGGGAAGTGGGTCGCGCTCGCCGCGGCGCTCCTCCTCGCGGGTGGCTGCACGCCTCCGCCGCCCTCGACGACGGAGGTCACGCCCGAACAGACGTCGAGTGACGACCTGGTCAAGGAGCAGCTCTTTCTCGGGGATCAGTACCGGAACAGTGGACTCCCGCAGAAGGCGGTCGAGGCGTACGAGAAGGCGCTGAACATGGACCCCGGGAATCCCGACATCTACCCGCGCCTCGGCTATGCCCTCATCGAGACGAAGGACTTCGCGAGGGCGACCCGGATCTATCAGCGGTATGTCGAGCTGAGACCGGACGACTGCAACTCCCACGCGAGCCTGGGGTTCGCCTACCTCCGGCAGGACATGGCCGATCAGGCGGTCGTGCGGTACGAGAAGGCCCTCGAGCTCTGCCCGGACGATCCCAACGCGTTCACGAACCTGGGGAAGGCTTATCTCGCGGGCGGCTACGCGATCGAGGGCATCGAGGCGTTTCGTCGCGCGCTCGAGCTGAATCCTGCGGACGCGGTCGCGTACGAGAACCTCGCCCGGCTCTTCTGGGAGCGGAATCTCTATCCCGAGGCGATCGCCATGTACGAGGGCATCCTCGCGATGCCGGACCACGGCAAGGACGGCGAATGGATCCTCTGGGCCTCGGGGCGGCTCGCGTACGCATACAAATGGGCGGGCGCTTTCGAGAAAGCCATTCCGCACTACCGGCGGGTCATCGACTCCGATCCCGAGAATCTCTCGGCGATCCGGGGACTGGCGTCGTGCTACGAGGAGACTTCCCAGATCGATCTGGCCATCCGCCTCTATCGAGACCTCATCAAGCAGAAGCCGGACACCCCCGGCTACTACTACCGGCTCGGAGAGCTGCTGAACGACGTGGGACGCTACCGGGAGACCATCGAGGTCGTGAAAGAGGGACAGAAGATCGACGAGGAGTGCCCCGCGCACGGTCTCTGTGTCCTGGGGCGCGCGTACGAGAAGCTCGGAGGGATTCCCAATTACAAACGCGCGAAACGAGAGTTCAAGAAAGCGCGCGACTGCCGCGATGCGCGATTCACCGAATACGCCGGCAAGCAGATGGAACGCCAGGATCAGTTGATCAAGATCGAAGAGCTGAAACGCAAGAAGGCGGAGTACGGCGGCTAGCCTGCACTTCTCACCGGGGCCTTCGCCTCGCGGTAACCGACCCCCCGACGGAGCCCGATCGGGGCTCGCCGAGGCGGAACCCGAACCGACCGCGTGACCTGATCCTGCCCTTCGGAGTCCGGACCCGGGAACCGGAGGGCGTACCTCCGACGAGGTGAAACCGATGAGTTCCCCTGATCGCGAGAACGTGGAGGATTTCCTCCGAAACGTCTTCCGGACCCGGGGCTCCCGACCCGCGCCCCGGATCCCCGTTCTGCCGATCCTGGTCGTCCTGATCCTCCTGTTCGCGTTGCAGAGCTCCTTCTACACCGTGGATCCGGAAGAGGTCGGCGTGGTACTGCGTTTCGGCCGGTACATCCGAACCACCGAACCCGGGCTCCACGTTCGGTTGCCGTTCGGAATCGAGTCGGTGCAGAAGGTCCCGGTCCAGCGTCAGCTGAAGATGGAGTTCGGCTTCCGGACCCAGAAGATCGGGCAGCGGACCCAGTACGAGCGCAGCGCGCGCACGCTCGCCGAGGCCCTGATGCTCACGGGCGACCTCAACATCGCCGACGTCGAGTGGATCGTTCAGTACAAGGTCGTCGATCCGGTCGCCTATCTCTTCCAGGTGCGCAACGCACAGGAGACTTTTCGGGACATCTCCGAGGCGGTCATGCGCTCCGTGATCGGTGACCGGTCGGTCGACGAGGTACTCACGGCGGGACGCCAGGAGGCCGAAGACGAAGCTGTGACCATGCTGCAGTCGCTCTGCCGCCAGTACAACCTGGGAATCGACGTGCAGATCGTCGCTCTGCAGGACGTGAATCCGCCCGACCCGGTCAAACCATCGTTCAACGAGGTGAACCAGGCCGAGCAGGAACGGGAGACGTTGATCAATCAGGCCCGGGCCGAGCTCAACCGGGAGATTCCGAGGGCGGAGGGTGAGGCAAACGCCACCATCGAGGCGGCCCGGGGGTACGCGATCAACCGCGTGAACCGGAGCAAGGGCGAGGCGTCACGCTTCGTGGCCCTCTATGACGAGTACCGCAAGGCGCCGGAGGTCACGCGCCGACGGTACTACCTGGAGACCATGGCCGAGGTGCTTCCCCGGGTAGGGAAGACCGTGATCGTCGACGATGCGGTGAAGGGGCTGCTTCCCCTTCTCGACGTGGGCGCGACGGGGAAGGGGAAGGCAGAATGAACCGCTCGATCGGTGCCGGGCTTATCGTCCTCTTCGTCGTCGCGGTGGTGGCGGCGAACAGCTTATACGTGGTCCGGGAGGACAAGCAGGTCATCATCACCCAGTTCGGGAAGCCGGTCGGGGATCCGATCGTGATCGCCGGACTCAAGTTCAAGATCCCCTTCATCCAGAAGGTCAACCTCTTCGAGAAGCGGTGGCTCGCCTGGGACGGCGACGCGAACCAGATGCCCACTCTCGACAAGCGCTTCATCTGGGTCGACACGTTCGCGCGGTGGCGCATCGCCGATCCGCTTCTCTTCTTCCAGCGGGTGCGCGACGAGCGCGGGGCCCAGACCCGTCTCGACGACATCCTCGACGGCGAGACCCGCAAGGCGGTCGCGAACGTCGAGCTCATCGAGGTCGTGCGATCCCGGAACCGGGATTTCAACATTCCGGACGAGATCTACGCCCAGGAGTCGGCGCCCCCCGAGAGCATCGGAATCGGCCGCGAGGCGATCGTGAGCGAGATCCTGACGCGCGCCTCGGAGAAGACCCAGGAGTTCGGCATCGACCTCGTGGACGTGCGGTTCAAGCGGCTCAACTACGTCGAGGAGGTCCGGCGATCGGTGTACGACCGGATGATCTCGGAACGGCAGAAGATCCGGGACAAGCTCCGGTCGGAAGGCCAGGGCCGGAGCGCCGAGATCCTGGGAACGAAGGAGAAAGAGCTCAAGCGGATCCGGTCCGAGGCGTACCGCCGCGCGCAGGAGATCCGCGGCGAGGCCGACGCCACCGCGACGAAGATCTACGCCGACGCCTTCGGGAAGGATCCCGAGTTCTACTCGTTCCTCCAGACGCTCGAGTCCTACCGCGCCACCATCGGATCCGACGAGACGTTGGTTCTATCGACCGACGGGGAGTTCTACCACTTCCTCAAGGGGATTCGTTGACGACCCCTGGCCCGCATATCTCACCGGTCTCTGCTGCGGCGGCGGCAAAGCCGCGCCTGGCTTCGTCGCTGCGGCACTTCCGTCCTGCGACGGGGCTGCGGCCCCGCCTCGGGCGAAAGCCCCCCCTCTCCTCGCCGGACACGACGATCCGCAGCCTCGCAACGAGCCTGGTGGGAAATGCGGGCTAGGCCCGAATCCGCGGGCTAGCGGCGGGAGGCGGGCCGTGCGGGTCCTTGTCGCGCTGTCGGGGGGCGTCGACAGCTCGGTTGCCGCCCTTCTCCTCCACGAGGAGGGGCGCGAGCTCGTCGGGCTCACCATGAAGAACTGGTGCTACGGCGCCGACGAGGGCGCGGGGAGATCCTGCTGTTCCCTCGCGTCGATCGAGGCGGCGCGGGACGTGGCGCGCTCGCTCGACATCCCGCACTACGTCGTCGACTTCGAGCGACCGTTCGAGAGTCACGTGATCCGTCCGTTCGTGTCCGACTACCTCGCGGGGCGCACTCCGAACCCGTGCGTGGAATGCAACGCCCGCGTCCGCTTCCCCGGACTCCAGGAGAGGGCCCGGGCCTTCGGCTGTGAGCGGTTCGCGACCGGTCACTACGCCCGGGTCGACTTCACGGGCCGGGTGCCGCGGTTTCGCCGAGCACTCGACCGGGACAAGGACCAGAGTTACGTGCTCTGGGCCGTTCCCCCCTCGGCGCGCTCGAACCTCCTCCTACCGATCGGGGAGCACACGAAGGACGAGGTGCGCGGGCTCGCGGCGGACCGGGGGCTCACGACGGCCGGACGACCGGAAAGCCAGGAGATCTGCTTCGTTCCGGACGGCGACTACGGGACCTACCTGGAACGGCGAACGGAGGGGGCCCGGAACGCCGCCCTCGAGCCGGGAGAGATCGTGACCCGGGACGGACGCCGCGTGGGAACCCATCTCGGCGTCGCGCGTTACACGATCGGACAGCGGCGGGGCCTCGGAGTGGCCCTGGGCGAGCGCGTCTTCGTCGTGGCCGTGGACGTCGCGAGAAACCGGGTCGTCGTGGGGACCTCCGAGGATCTGCACCGTTCCGAAGCGGAGCTGCGGGACGTGATCTGGCCGTCGAACGGGGAGGACCCATCCTCACTCGAGGTCGACGTCCAGCTCCGCTCCCGCCACCCGGCCGCGCCTGCGACGGTGTCGCGTGTCGGTCCGGATCGGGCAAGGGTCGAGTTCCGTACGCCGCAGCGGGCGATCACTCCCGGCCAGTCGGCCGTGTTCTACGAGGAGGACATCGTGATCGGCGGGGGCATCGTCTTCGACGGGGAAGGAGGTGAGGCCGCAACTCTCCCCGGCGCGGAGGGTTGACACGGACAGGCGGATCCGTAGACTGCTCGGCTCGTGAGGAGGGATGGCCGAGTGGTCGAAGGCGACGGTCTTGAAAACCGTTGGGCAGCGATGCCCCGTGGGTTCGAATCCTACTCCCTCCGCCACCGGATCGGACTTCTCGGAGGCCGTCTCTCCGGTGACGGAAGGTGCCTTGCCCATCGCCACCGCCTCCTTGGCCTGCCTACCTCACCAGGCTCGCGACGAGTCTGGTGAGGTAGGCAGGTCAGACTCACGGAGAGGTGCGAGAGTGGCTGAATCGGGCCGCCTGCTAAGCGGTTAGGGAGAGAAATCTTCCTCGAGGGTTCGAATCCCTCCCTCTCCGCCATGGAACGGAACTCGGTGTATGCGCCCATAGCTCAATCGGATAGAGCGTTTGGCTACGGACCAAAAGGTTGGGGGTTCGAGTCCTCCTGGGCGCGCCACGTTCTCCGGGCTCACCGGCCTGGCCCGGGGGGGGAGACCGGCCGGGGCCCCTTCGGACCGGCCGGGACCCGGGGTGGTCCGTGGCGGCCACCCGAGCCGGTGCCCGCCCGGCCGAGGTCCCCGGTAGGCAGGCCCCGGAAAGGCAGGCCGCCGGAAGTCGGCCCTTGGAAGTCGGCCCCCGGAAACCGGGCCCCTGGGAGTCGGGAAGGAGTCCACGCATGATCGAACGGACGTCTGCGGCGCTGATCCTGGGCGGGTTTCTCGTCGGAGCCGCCTCACCGGCCGGGGCGGGGAACTGGAGGGCCACCTCGCAGCGAGACCTGCAGGAGGTCATCGACTCCGCGGTCTACGGCGATACGGTCTACGTGGCGCCCGGCGAGTACAAGATGCTCCTCATGCGCCCCGGCATCCGCATCATCGCGGAAGAGGGACCCGAGGAGACGATTCTCAAGTCCCCCGTGAACTGGTGCGTCAAGGCGACCGAGATCGACAGCCTCTCCTCACTCGAGGGGTTCACCCTGGACGGCAACCGGGGCGCCGACGGCGTCGTCCTCGCCAAGAAGGCGAAGATCGAGATCCGGAACTGCGTTTTGACGAACGGGTGGAGCGGAGTTCGCGCGACGTTCTGTGAAATCATCGTGGAGAACTGCAAGATCAATCACTGTCAGAACGGTATCTACATGTACGAGTCCGAGGGCAAGATCCGAGGCAACGAGATCCATCGCTGCATCAAGGGACTCAACCTGGTCAGCTCGGGACCGCTGGTCCAGCGGAACGACATCGCACGGTGCACCATCGGGATCTCCGTCTCGGAGCACTCCGATCCCACGATCGGTGGATCGCTGGCCAGCGCGAATCGTATTCACGACAACGGAGCGGGCTGCCTCGAGAACGAGGCGCTGGCGAAGAACTTCGGCATCCGGACGATGAAGCCGATGACCCTCAGGGTGCCCTACAACTACTGGGGATCCGACTGCCCGGACAGCGTCTGTTTTCGCGGGCCGGTCGAGTGGGCCCCGTGGGTCGACGAGACCGGAACCCGCTCCCTCGAACGCTGCCCTCCCTCGAGCTCCGAGTAGGGGAGTGTCGCTCCGGCGGATCGTCGGGTACCGCGTCACCATCCTCGCGTCCGTCGCCCTCGCGTGGAACGCCTTCTCGGGCTGCGGCGGACGCAGCGAGTCCCGCGTCCTGATCATCGGACTCGACGGAGCCACCTTCGAAGTGCTCGATCCCCTGATGGAGGAGGGAGCGCTTCCCCATCTGAGCGCCCTCCGCGACCGGGGCAGCTCCGGCACCCTTCGCACGATCTTTCCCGTCGTCTCGCCGCCTGCGTGGACCTCCGCGACGACCGGAGTGAACCCGGGGAAGCACAACATCTACGACTTCACCCGGATCCCGGACGACGGAAGGGGCGAGGTGCTCTCCACCTCGCGGGACCGGAGGTGCCACCCGGTCTGGAAGCTCCTCAACGAGGAGGGCTACCGCACCGGGATCATGAACATCCCGCTGACGTTTCCTCCCGACTCGGTGGACGGCTTCTTCGTCTCCGGGTTCCCGTACGGGAGGTCGACCACCGGATACACCTACCCTTCCGAGCTGGAGGCGATTCTCGACGAGGAGGCCCGGCGGCTCGGGCTTCCCCGCTATCCGCTCGACCCCTTCGGCGAGAGCCTCCGGCCCGGGTGGGAGGGGGCGATGCTCGGAGACTTCCGCCGGATCTTGGAGGCCCACCACACCGTCGCCCGCCGCCTCCTGACCGAGGAGGACTGGGACCTCTTCTGGGTCGTGTTCACCGGGACGGACAAGGTCCAGCACTTTTTCTGGAAGTTCGCCGACTCCGATCACCCCGGCTACACGCGGACGAAGGGAGCGCTCTACGGCTCGGCCATTCGCGAGTTCTGGCTCCGCGTCGACGAGATCGTGGGAGAGCTGGTCGCGTCGGCCGGACCCCGGACCGACGTGATCGTGCTCTCCGATCACGGCTTCGGCCCGATCTACCGGGAGCTGCGACTCCCCCGCTGGCTCCGGGACACCGGCCACGCCCGGAAGGACCCGGCGACCCCCCGGTCCGGAGGGCTCGAGGCGATCTCACCCGGACCGTTCGGCGGGCTCGTTCACATTCGCGACGGGAGGGGAGGGACGGGGGAGGATGTCGAGACGGCGGAGGCGGCCGAGGACATGAAGCGGAGGATCCTCGCGGAACTGAAGACACTGGTCGATCCGGAGTCGGGAGAGCCGATCGTGGAGCGCGCGTACTCCCGCGAAGAGGTCTTCTCGGGACCCTACCTGGAGAACGCTCCGGACATCCTCTTCCTCGAATCCCCGACCTGGTTCGTGGGACGAGGCAAGCCGGAGGAGCTCGAGATCTTCGGCGCCCCCGGCTACACGTTCTCCGGTTACCATCGTCCGGAGGGAATCCTGTTGGCCGCCGGTCCGCACTTCTCGGCCGATCCGGAGCGAAAACGGCTCTCGATTCTCGATGTCGCCCCCACGGTCTACTGGCTGTTCGGCGCGGACCTGCCCGCCGACCTCGACGGTCACGTCATGGCCGACCTGGTGCGAGCCGACTCCCTCGCGGCCCGTCCGCCCCGGATCGGCGAGCGGCGGGCGGTGATTCCCCCCTCGGAGGTGCGCGCGGTATCGGACGCCGGCCTCGAACGGCTCGAGAGTCTGGGCTATGTCCGGTGACGGACACCGAGCGCCGGGGATCGCGGCGCCGGCCGTGCTGTTCGGAGCGCTTCTCCTGGCGGTGATTCTGCGCCTGGAGTATCTCCGCGAGCTGATTCTCTCCCCCTTCGGTCGTCACGTTCTGCTCGACGCCGAGTGGTACGACCAAGCCGCGCGAATGATCCTCGACGGGACTTCCTCCGACGAGGGAAGACCGTACTTCCGCGCGCCGCTCTACCCCCTGCTTCTCGCCGGGCTCTACCGGCTCTTCGACGGAAGTCTCCTCGCCCCGCGTCTCGTCCAAGCCTCGCTCGGCGTGCTCCAGGTGATCCTCGTCCGCGACATCGCACGAAGGACGCACGGGGAACCGTCGGCGACGATCGCGACGTTTCTCGCGGCGACGTACGGCATGTTCATCTTCTTCGAGGGCGAGATCCTCACGACGTCGATCGGGACGTTTCTTCTCGCCTCGGGGACGGTGCTTCTCCTCAAGGCCGATCGGATCCGCTCCCTTCGTCTGTTCGCGCTCGGGGGATTGATGTTCGGGCTCGCCGCGATCACGCACGGTACGGCCGCTCCTCTCGGTTCGGTCGCGGTGCTCTGGGCCTTCGGCCGTCGCCGGGCGTGGGGGGCGGCAACCCTGGTGGCGTTGGGATTCCTCGTTCCCATCGGGGCGGTCACGGCCCGCAATCTCACCGTTTCCGGCGAGTTCGTCCCGATCGGATCGCGGGGGGGGATCAACTTCTACATCGGGAACAACGGGGAATCGGACGGCAAGTCGGCCCTGGCCCCGGGGTTCGCCGAGGCGGAGCAGGTGATCCGTCCCGGCGAGAAGTACCGGGACTCGGTCGAGATCGCGGCCGAGGCGATCGCGGAGCGCGAGATCGGGCGCCCGCTGACCGCGGGAGAGATCGACCGCTACTGGTACTCCCGCGCGATCGAGTGGATGAGAGATCACCCGAAAGCGGCGGTGATTCACCAGTTCCGCAAGGCCGTCTTCTTCTGGAACGGATACGAGATCAGCAACAACCGCGACCTGCGGGATCAGGCCCGACGACACACGCCGATCCTCCGCTTCTTTCTCGCGCAGCTCTCGGTGATTCTTCCCTTCGCGATCTTCGGAATCATCCGGGGCGGGCTCGCCACGCGACCGCGGCGACTCCTCGCGGGGCTTCTGCTGGCCCACACCGTAACGATCGTGGCGTTCTTCGTCTGCGCGCGATTCCGGCAACCCTCCATCGTTTGGCTTCTCCCGTTCGCGGCGGCGGGGTCTCACCGTGCGGTCGACGCCGTGCGGGCGGGGAGGATCGCTCCCGGCCGCCTGGCGCGAACGGGACTCGTCCTCGCATCTCTCTTCGTCCTGACGAACGGATCGCTCATCACCCGGGCGGGAATCGCGGACGTGACCTCGGACCGCGACGCCCCCTTCCACCGTTTCAATCTCGCGGTGCTCTACGAGCGGGAGGGAGACCTGGACCGGGCGATCGAGGAGTACCGCGCCGCGGCGTCGACGGGGGTTCCCGATCCGCGGATCTGGCTCAACCTCGGCAACTGCCTGGCGCGCACGGCGAGAGTCGACGAGGCGCGGGAGGCCTACCGGCAAACGTTGCGGTTGGCCCCCGACTACGAGGCCGTCGTCTCCGGCAATCTCGGAATCCTCGCCGCTCAGGAGAAGGACTGGGAGGAGGCGATCCGCCGGTTCGAGCGATGCCTCGCCCTCGATCCGCGGGACGTCCAGGCGCTCACCGGCGTGGCCGCCGCCTACCTTTCGGCCGGGCGTCTCGACGAGGCCGTCGTGGCGTTTCGTCGTGCGCTCGCCGCGGGGGCCGGTCCGGAGAACGCCATCCGCCGCAGCCTGGCGGTGGCGTATCTGCACTCGGGACTTCTGGACGAGGCCGAGAAGGAGTGCCGGGCCGTTCTCCGGCGGGATCCCGAGGACGTGACGGCGGTTCTCATCCTGGGTCGAGTGCACCTGCAACAGGGTCGCGAGGAAGAGGCTCGCGCCCTCTGGGCGACCGCGCGGCGACTCGCGCCCGGATCTCCCGCCGTGGAGCGGGCCATCACGGAGGCGCGCGTCGGGATCGACTGACGCAGCCTCGCGACGAGTCTGGTGAGAGATGCAGGCGAGCGGTCTCCTTGACAAGCTCGTCTCGGCTCTCGTACGTTCCCCGGGATCCCGCGGGCCGCTTTTTCGGAGGTGATTCGATCCACCGGCTCTCCCCGGACGAGGAGTGGATGGAGTACGCCATCCGCCTCGCGACCGAAGCCGGTGACGCCGGGGAGGTGCCCGTGGGAGCCGTCGTCGTCCGCGATCGGGAGATCGTCGGACGGGGGCGGAACCGAATGCGGAAAGAGGCGGATCCACGCGCTCACGCCGAGATCGACGCGATCGACGACGCCCGTCACCGCACCGGCACCGCCCGCCTCGACGGCGACACCCTGTACGTGACTCTCGAACCGTGTCCGATGTGCGCGGGAGCGATCGCGCTCGTTCGACTCGGTCGGGTGGTCTTCGGAGCCCGGGATCCCCGCTTCGGAGCCTCCGGTTCCCAATTCGACGTGCTGGGAGCCGGCATCCTGGGTGACGTCGCGGTCCGGGCCGGAGTTCTCGAGGCGCGCTGCTCCCGGCTTCTCTCCGACTGGTTCCGCCGCGAGAGGGAGGGAGCGGAGTCGGAGCGGACGGGTCGGGCGAAGGGCTCCGACTAGGCCGCGCCGCCGGGGGGGGGCGCGGGTCGAAACGAATCGAGTCGACCGGGGTGGCCCGGTCGGACGCGGAGTCTGCGGAGAGATGCCAGAGCGGTTGAATGGGGCGGTCTCGAAAACCGTTGAGCCCGTGAGGGTTCCGAGGGTTCGAATCCCTCTCTCTCCGCCACCCGGTTCGGGTGCGTCCCCGGGTCCGGCGTGGCGTTCCGATTCATCGCGGCGCCGAGCGGTCGGGACGCGGATCTCGTCTCCGCGGAGAGATGCGAGAGTGGTTGAATCGGCGCGACTGGAAATCGCGTGTGGCGGCAACGTCACCGAGGGTTCGAATCCCTCTCTCTCCGCCACTTCGATCGATGGGCGTGTTCGGGGCGGGGTCCGGTTTCGAATTCTCCGTCCGAAGGTGGGACGTCCGAAGGTGGGGATGTAGCTCAGCTGGGAGAGCGCCTCGTTCGCAACGAGGAGGTCGGCGGTTCGAGCCCGCTCATCTCCACCATCTTTTTTTCTGTTCTCTGGGAGCCACCGGGGATGGGCGGTTCGCTCTCCCCGGGCACCGTGCCGGGGCCTGGGCAACGGGTCCCCGCGAACCGCGTCAGGGCCGGAAGGCAGCAGCGCTAAGCGGATCGATCCGGGTGCGGCAGGATTCCTGGCCGGTGCCCCGGGGGGTGAGCCTCGGTGGACGGGAGGAGGTCCTGTTGGCCTACCAGGTACTTGCGAGGCGGTGGCGACCCCTCCGGTTCGAGGAAGTGGTCGGCCAGGAGCACGTCACCCGCACGCTCTCCAACGCCATCCGGACCGGCCGCCTGGCCCACGGCTTCCTCTTCTGCGGCCCCCGCGGTGTCGGCAAGACCACGACGGCCCGGATCCTCGCCAAGGCCCTCAGTTGCGAGCGCGCCGAGGACGGCCCGGTGGCCGATCCATGCAACGAGTGCGCCGCGTGTCGCGAGATCACCGACGGCATCCACCTCGACGTGCTCGAGATCGACGGTGCATCCAATCGAGGCATCGACGAGATTCGCGATCTGCGCGAGAACGTGCGCTACGCCCCGAGCGGAGGAAGAGCCAAGGTCTACATCATCGACGAAGTCCACATGCTCACGAAGGAGGCGTTCAACGCTCTTCTGAAGACGCTCGAGGAGCCGCCCCCGAGCGTGTACTTCGTCTTCGCCACGACGGAGGTCCAGAAGGTCCCCGCCACGATCCGCTCCCGCTGCCAGCGGTTCGACTTCCACCGCATTCCCTCCGAGCTCATCGCGAAGACCCTCGAGGGTCTCGCGGGCAAGGAGGGCATCGAGCTCGAGTCGGACGCGAACGCCGAGCTCGCCCGTCAGGCGGACGGCGGTCTCCGGGACGCGCAGAGCCTGCTCGACCAGGCGGCGGCGGTCGGGGAGGGGAAGGTCACTCTCGAGACGGTTCGGTCCCTTCTCGGGGAGGCGGAGGAGGAGACCACGCTCGCGATCGTCGAGGCGGTCGCGAACGGAGACGCGGGCGCGGCCCTGCTCCGACTCCAGGAGCTTCTCGACCGGGGAATCGACCCGGGCCGGATCGCCCTCTCCCTGACGCAGTCCCTGCGCGATCTCCTCGTGGCGCGGGCCGCGCCGGACGCGGCCGTCCGGCTCGGCGTGAAGGCCGATCTCGTCGAGCCCTATCGGAGGGCGGCTTCGGGGCTCACCGAGGCGAAGATCACCGCGCTTCTCGCCCTCGCCAGCCGGACCGTCTCCGATCTGCGCCGCAGCGCACGCCCACGCCTCACGCTCGAGGTGGCGCTCGCGCGGATGGGGCGCCTCGAGGATCCGGGGGACCTGGCCGAGATCGCCGCCCGACTCGAAGCCCTCGGGGACCGGCTCAAGACGGGGGCCGGGGAGGGGGAAGGGGACGATCGCTCCGGTCCGCCCGCCGAGCGCCCCGCTCCGACTCCTCCCGAGCCCCCCTGCGAGGACGAGGGACCGACGCTCGGGTCCGCCCCGCGGGAGCGGCGAGGCCGCCCTCCCTCCGGAAGATCCCTCCCCTCCGGCTCCCCCGGCGATTCGGGGCGGACGCCCCCTCCGGACGATGCGGGGCCGAGGGCGAAGAGCACTCCGGCCGGTTCCGCCGAAGTCACCCGTCTCTGGGGAGAGCTGCTCGGCCGCGTCGGAGGGCGGAAGCGGATGCTCGGCTCCTTTCTCGAGCACGGAGCACCCCTCGCCGTGGACGGCGAGTCTCTCTCGGCCGTGTTCGACAACGACTACTACGAGGGGATGGTCAAGCGGCGCGAGAACCTCACCCTCATCCAGGAGGAGCTCGCGACGCTGGCCGGTCGCCCGCTCGAGTTTCACGTCAAGGTCGGTCGGAAGCCGGGGGAGACGGGGCCGGGGAGTCGCCGGGCCCGTTCCGGGGAGACGGGATCGTCCGAACTCCGTCCGGCCGCGGGACGTTCCCCGCGATCGCCGGATCTCCTGGCCGAGAATCCGGGATTGAAACGGGTCATCCACGATCTGGGCGGTCGTCTGTTGCCGGGCGGCGATCCCGCGTCGGGAGGGTAGCGATGAACCTGAACAAGATGATGAAGCAGATGCAGAAGGCCCAGGAGCAGATGCAGCGGGCCCAGGAGGAGCTGGCCGCGAAGACCGTCGAGGAGACCGCGGGCGGGGGAATGGTCAAGGTGGTCATGACCGGCGACGGCTTTCTCCGATCGGTCACCCTCGATCCCGAGGTCGTCGATCCCGGCGATCTCGACATGCTGCAGGATTTGATCGTCGCCGCCGTGAACCAGGCAAAGAGGCGCACGGTCGAGCTGGCCTCCTCCGAGATGCAGAAGGCGGCCGGAGATCTCGGCCTCCCCCCGGGTCTGGTCTGAAACCGCCTTCGGGGCTCCCGTGGACTTCGGTTCGGAATCCCTCTCCCGGCTCGTCGACGAGTTCGCGCGCCTTCCGGGAATCGGCCGCAAGACGGCGCGCCGTCTCGCGTTTCACGTGCTGCGTTCCGACGACGAGGCGGTCGCCCGATTCGCGCGGGCGCTCACCGACGTCAAGTCGAAGATCACGTTCTGCGGCATCTGCCACAACGTGACCGAGTCCTCTCCCTGTTCTCTGTGCACCGACGTCCGCCGGATCGACGACCAGGTGTGCGTGGTGGAGGAGCCGAGCGACGTGCTCGCCGTGGAGGCGACCGGGGAGTACCGGGGCCGGTACCACGTGCTGCACGGGGTCCTCTCGCCCCTCGACGGGATCGGACCGGAGGAGCTGAAGGTGAAGGAGCTGCTCGCGCGCGTTCGAGAGCAGTCCCCCCGCGAGGTGATCCTCGCGCTCAATCCGGACACCGAGGGGGACGCGACCGCCTTCTACCTTCAGAAACTCCTGGTGCCGCTGGGGTGCACCGTGTCAAGAATCGCCCGAGGGATTCCCGTGGGCGGAGATCTCGAGTTCGCGGACACGGCCACGCTCGGGCGAGCCATTCAGGGAAGGGAGAGAATGGGGGGATGACGGTCGCGACCCACCTCACCATCGCGCGTCTCGTTCTGACCCCCGTCTTCGCGGTCTTTCTGCTCCGCCAGACGGTCTCCTCCCTTTGGATCGCCTCGGCGATCTTCCTGCTGGCCGCCGCCACCGACAGCGCCGACGGCTATCTCGCTCGAAGGACGAACACGGTCACGAGAGCCGGCCGAATCCTGGATCCCATCGCGGACAAGCTGCTCGTCGGTCTCGCCTACCTCTCGTTCCTCGCGATGGGAGTCGCTCCCGTGAAGGGATGGATGGTGGGCTCGATTCTCGGACGCGAGTTCCTCGTCACGGGTTTTCGCGGCCTCGCCGGACGCCGGGGGGTGATCATCCAGCCGAGCACGTTCGGCAAGTGGAAGACGACGATCCAGATGGGCGTGGTCTTCGCCCTGCTCGCGATCATGTCGGTACGGGCGTCGGAGGATCCGACCCCCGCCTACTGGAAACGCCCCGGGGAGCCGCTGGGGGATCTCGTCTACCTGGCCCTGATCCTGATGACGGCGGTGACGCTCCTCTCCGGGCTCGACTACTTCTGGAGGAACCGGGGCCTCCTCCGGGGAGAAGCCCGGCCGTGAGCCCGGCGTGAGGGGGTTGCTCCGAGTTTACGCCACCGGGATCTGGACCGGGTTCTTCCCCGTCGCCCCCGGCACCGCGGGTTGTCTTCTCGCCGTGGCCCTTTACGCGGCCGTGCCCTGGCTGCCCCTGGGCTCCGACGGGGTCTTCTCGTGGGGGCCGATCGCGTTCATCGTCCTGGCGATTCTCGTCGGTCTCCCCGCGGCCCGCCGAGGCGAGGAGGAGTTCGGGGCGGACGGAGGTCCGATCGTCATCGACGAGATCGTCGGTCAGTGGATCACGTTGCTCTGCCTTCCTCCGACTCCGTTCGTACTCGCCGGTGGATTCCTGCTCTTCCGCATTGCCGACATTCTCAAGCCGTTTCCCTCCGGAGCCAGCCAGCGGTGGGGAAGGGGCTGGGGCGTCATGGCCGACGACGTCTTCGCGGGGATCTACGCCGCGATCGCGCTCCGGCTCCTCCTCACCGCGAAGACCGCGCTCGCCGGCGCGGGGGGAGGATGAGCCGTGAGGGCCGCCGTGCTCCTGGTCGGGGACGAGCTCCTCGCGGGAATCGTCTCCGATCTCAATCTCGCTGCGGTCGCGCGCGTTCTCGCCCGTCACGGCGTGCCGATCACCGAGGTCGCGACGACCGGGGACGACCGGAAGGCGATCGCGGACGCGGCCCGGCGCCTCGCCGCCCGGAGCGATCTTCTCGTCGTGACCGGCGGGCTCGGCCCGACCGCCGATGACGTGACCCGCGAGGCCCTCGCGGACGCCGCGGGGGTGTCCCTCGGGATCGACGACGCGATCCGAACGTCCCTCGAGGAGAGGCTGCGGAGGTACCGGCTCGATTCGCCGGTCGCCGCGGTTCGCCAGGCGGGCGTCCCCACCGGGTGGGACCCGGTGGAGAACCGGGAGGGATCGGCGCCGGGTCTCAAGGGGCGTCTCGGCTCGGCCGAAGTCTGGGTCCTGCCCGGAGTCCCCCGGGAGGCCCGCGCGATGGTCGACTCGCTGGCCGCGGGCCTGCCCGGATTCGGACCGGGACGGAGCGGGGAGCGTCTCGTGGCCACGGCAGGTCTCAGCGAGGTCCGGGTCGCGACGCTCCTCGACGACGCGGGCTTCCGCCCGCCGGCCGGGATCCGTCTGGGCTATCTCCCCGCCCCCGGAGGGGTGCGTCTCCGACTGGCCGCGCCCACCGGCGCTCCGGACGCGGAGCTCGACCGGGCGGCGGCGGAGGTCCGGGCGCTCCTCGGCGTCTCCGCCCTTCCCGGGACCTCGCTGCCGGAAGGGGTCGTCGAGGTCTTCCGCGAGTCGGGGCGGACGCTCGCCACCGCCGAGTCGTGCACCGGGGGCGCGATCGGGAAGAGAATCACCGATGTTCCGGGATCGTCTTCCGTGTATCTTGGCGGGATCATCGCCTACTCCAATCGGGCCAAGGTCGAGCGTCTCGGGATCGCCTCCGGGCTCCTCGAAGAACGAGGGGCGGTCTCCGAAGAGGTGGCCCTCGCCATGGCCGACGGGGCCCGGGCTCGTTTCGGCGCGTCCGTGGCCGTGTCCGTGACCGGAATCGCCGGCCCCGGCGGGGGCTCTCCCGACAAGCCGGTCGGCACGATCTGGATCGGCATCGCCGACGAGCGGGGGACTTCCGCCCGCCGTTCCGTGATGCCCGGGGATCGGCCGTTGGTCCGCGAACGAACGATCAACAAGGCCCTGGAAATGGCCTATCGTCGGGTCCGGGAGCTCGGGTGATGAGTCGCCGAATGCCAAGAGGCGGCGACGCGGGCGGCCGGATCCGGGGGCCCGGGCCATGAGTCGACGAATGTTCGTCGCCGCCTGGCTCGGCGGGGACGCGCGGGAGGAGGCGGCGACCGTCCTCGAGAGGCTGCGGGCGGAGGCGCCCGAGGCGCCGGTCCGCTGGGTGCCCCCCGAGAACCTCCACGTCACCCTCCGATTTCTCGGAGACGTGGAGGAGGATCGCGCGGACGACTTCGTGCGGCGTCTCGGGCCGGAGCTCTCACGAGTCGCGCCGTTCGAGTACCGGCTCGAGGGGCTCGGCGCGTTCCCCCGGCGGGGAGCCCCCCGCGTGGTCTGGGCGGGGCTTTCGCAGGGGGGGCGTGAGCTCGCGGCGGTCGCGTCGCGAGTGGAGCAGGCGGCGCTCGAGGCGGGGGTCCTCGACCGGGCCGAGGACCGGCCGTTTCACGCGCACGTCACGTTGGGTCGTCCGAAGGGTCACCGGGGACTCGGGCGACTTCGAGACCTCCTCGGGGAACTGTCGTTTCGTGGGCAGACGCATTTCCTCGAGGAGGTGACGCTGGCGGAGAGCCGGCTGACGCCCCGGGGAGCGGTTTACGGAGCGGTGGCCCGCCTTCCGCTGGGCGGAGCCGGGGCACCGAGGACGAAACGTCACACCGAAGGAGAGGCTTCATGAAGACCGGAGGCGCACGAGGACAGGTGCGTGGGATCTCCCAGGAAAAGAATCGGGGCAAGGCGCTCGACATGACCGTCGGGCAGATCGAGCGGCAGTTCGGCAAGGGAGCCATCATGCGGCTCGGCGATCCCCGGACGATCGAGGAGGCGCTGGCCGTCATCCCGACCGGCTCGCTCTCGCTCGACATCGCCGTCGGAATCGGCGGTATCCCGAGCGGACGGGTCATCGAGGTGTTCGGTCCCGAGGCGTCGGGGAAGACCACGCTGGTCCTCCACATGATGGCGAACGCTCAGAAGCGGGGCGGCACGGCGGCCTTCATCGACGCCGAGCACGCTCTCGACGCGAAGTACGCGCAGGCGCTCGGCGTCGACATCGACAACCTGCTCGTCTCCCAGCCGGACACGGGAGAGCAGGCGCTCGAGATCACGGACATGCTCGTACGCTCCAACGCCGTCGACATCATCGCGATCGACTCCGTCGCGGCGCTCGTGCCCCGGGCCGAGATCGAAGGGGAGATGGGCGACCACAGCGTCGGGCTGCAGGCGCGACTCATGTCCCAGGCGATGCGGAAGCTCACGGGGTCGGTCTCGAAGTCGAAGACGAGCATCATCTTCATCAACCAGATCCGGATGAAGATCGGCGTCATGTTCGGCAATCCCGAGACCACATCGGGGGGCAACGCGCTCAAGTTCTACTCCTCGATGCGGCTGGACATCCGGCGCATCGGATCGATCAAGGACGGGACGTCCGCGATCGGAAACCGCACCCGCGTGAAGGTCGTGAAGAACAAGCTGGCGCCCCCCTTCCGCGAGGCGGAGTTCGACATCATCTACGGCCAGGGCATCTCCTACGTGGGAGACGTCCTCGACCTGGGCGTGGAGAAGTCGATCGTGGAGAAGTCGGGAAGCTGGTTCTCTTACGCCGGCGAGCGGATCGGGCAGGGGCGGGAGAACGCGAAGTCGTTCCTCACGGAGAACCCCGATCTCTTCGAGAAGCTCGACCGCGAGGTGCGGACCGCCTACGGTCTCGGCGTGGACGAGGGCGGCTCCCCGGACGACGCGCGGGAGGCCGAGGTTGCCGGGGCGGCGCGGGAGAAGTAGCCGGCCCCGGGGGGAGAGGGAGAGGGGCGGGAGCCCGCCTCTCTCTCCCGTCGAGACGGCGATCCGGTATCTCGCGCCGCGGCGCCGCTTCGAACGTCAGGTCCGCGCGCATCTCCGGAAGCAGGGGTTCGGCGGAGCGGAGATCGACGAGGCGATCGCGCGCCTCGGCGAGTTGGGATACGTCGACGACGCCGAGACGTGCCGGGCCTGGGTCCGGGATCGGATGCGGTTCGCGCCGCGGGGGAGGCACCTGATCGGCCGGGAGCTGCGACGACAGGGGGTCTCCGACGCGGTCGTGGAGTCGGTGGTCGCGGAGGTTCTGGACCGGGAGGGCGAGGTCGAGGCCGCGCGGGCCGTCGCGCGAAAGGCGGATCGGGGAGGGAAGGACGTCCCGTCCGGCGATCCGGCCGCCGAGAGCGCACGGCGGCGCCGGTTGTGGGGGGCCTTGGCGCGGCGGGGATTCGATCCCGAGATCTGCCGCGAGGCGCTCCGTCGTCACCTCGACGAGGAGTTCGTGCCGGGCGACGCCGGCGAATTCCCCGAGGTCGCCCCCGACCTCGACGGCGAATGACGAGTCCGCGTCTCCCGCCCGGCCGGCCGCTGCCGCAGCCGAGGCCGGTGAGATCGGCAGGCGAGGGCTGGGGCGGGGGCGGGCGGCTCCCGATGAGGAAGAGCATGAAGACATCCGAGGTCCGAACCGCGTTCCTGGAGTACTTCGCCGCCCGGCGGCACCGCGTCGAGCCGAGCGTGTCGCTCGTCCCCCACGGCGATCCGACGCTCCTGTTCGTGAACGCGGGCATGGTTCCGTTCAAGGATCTCCTCACCGGAGCCGCCCGCGCCGGCACGCCGAGGGCGGCGAGCTCCCAGCGCTGTCTGCGCGTCTCGGGGAAGCACAACGATCTCGAGGAGGTCGGCCGGACTCCCCGCCACCACACGTTCTTCGAGATGCTCGGGAACTTCTCCTTCGGCGACTACTTCAAGCGGGAGGCGATCGAGTTCGCCCACGAGCTCCTCGTGGACGTCTACGGTCTCGACCCGAACCGACTCGCCTACACCGTATTCGGGGGTGCTGCGGGCATACCCGCCGACGAGGAGGCGGCGGAGCTCTGGAGACGCGTGGCGGGCGTCGGCGACGACCGCGTCCTCCGCTTCGGCATGGACGACAACTTCTGGGCCATGGGGGACACCGGCCCTTGTGGACCCTGCTCCGAGATCCACTACGACCTCGGCCCGGATCTCGAAGGGGCGGTCAACGACGGTGACCGCTGGATGGAGGTCTGGAACCTCGTCTTCATGCAGTACGAACGGGATGCCGAGGGAAGCCTGAAGCCTCTCCCCGCCCCGTCCATCGACACCGGCATGGGGCTCGAGCGAGTCACCTCCGTCATCCAGAGCAAGCGCTCGAACTACGAGATCGATCTCTTCCTCGACCTTCTCGGAGAGATCTCCCGGATCGTCGGGCGGCCCTACGCCGGAGACGGGAGCGACGACTCGGTATCCCTCCGGGTGATCGCCGACCACGCCCGCGCCACCGCGTTCCTCCTCGCCGACGACGTCCACCCCGACAGCGCCGGCCGCGGCTACGTTCTGCGCAAGATCGCGCGGCGCGCGATCAGCCACGGCGTCCTCCTCGGAGTGGATCGCGAGTTCCTGCCCGAGGTGATCGAGGCGGTGGCGGAGGGAATGGGGGAAGCGCATCCCCACCTGCGCGAAAAGCTCGGGATCATCCGGAAGGGGGCCGCCTCCGAAGAGGCGCTCTTCCGGAGGACGGTCCAGGAGGGAATGCGACGCATCGACTCCCTCCTCGAGCAGCTCGAGAACGATCGGCTCTGGACGACGGACGCGGAAGGAGCGCGGGTTCTCTCCGGAGACGTCGCGTTCCGTCTCTACGACACGTACGGGTGCCCGTTGGAGCTCACCTCCTCGGTCGGCGTGCGGCGGGGCTTCTCGGTCGACGAAGCGGGCTTCTTCCACGCGATGGAGGTCCAGAAGGAGCGGAGCCGAGCGAGCTGGAAGACGGGCACCTCCGATCGCGGCGTGATCGACACGCACTTCGCCACCCGCCGTTCGGTCCGCGGCACGACCGAGTTCACGGGGTACGAGATGCTCGAGGGTGAGTCGCGAATCCGGGCTCTGTCTCTCGTCGGCGACAAGGGTCTCGAGGCGGTGGAGCGGGCGGGCGAAGGATCGATGGTCGCGATCGTGACCGCCGCCACCCCGTTCTACGGCGAGGGCGGGGGACAGATCGGCGACACGGGAGTCCTCGAGTCCGAGGGGGCGCGCGTGCGCGTCGAGGACACGAAGCGGACCGCGGACGGCGACCTCTTCGTTCACTTCGGGACGGTGGAGGAAGGGGAGATCGATGCGGCGGCCCGCGTTCGGCAGCGAGTCGACGGAGAGCGGCGACGGCGCATCATGGGTCACCACTCCGCCACGCACCTCGTCCACCACGCGCTGCGCGAGGTGCTCGGCACGCACGTCTCGCAGAAGGGGTCCTACGTCGGACCCGAGCGGCTCCGGTTCGACTTCAGCCACCCCGACGCGGTGCGGCCGGACGAGCTCGGCGCGATCGAGGAGAGGGTGAACGAGCTGATTCGCGGCAACTGGGAGGTCACGGCGCACGTGCTTCCGTACCGGGAGGCGATCGATGCGGGGGCGCTCGCCTTCTTCGGGGATCGGTACGGGGACCGGGTGCGCGTGATCTCGATGGGTCCGTCGAAGGAGCTCTGCGGGGGGACGCACGTCCTCGCCACGGGAGACCTGGGTCTGCTCACGTTCTCCTCGGAGGGCTCGGTGGCCTCGGGAGTGCGCCGGGTGGAGGCGTTCGCGGGACGGGCGGCCCTGGACGACGTCCGGCGAATGCGGGATCGTCTGGAACGCGCCGCCGGGCTCCTGCGGACGTCTCCCTCCGAGATCACCGAGAAGTTGGCCGATCTCCAGGAGGAGACGAAGCGCCTTCGCCGCCGCATCGAGGAGCTTCAGCGCGCGGCGACCTCCGGAGCGGCTGACACACTGTCGAAGGGGGCGAAGGAGATCGCCGGTCACCGCGTCATCGTGGGGCGGGCCCCCGTGGACAGCCGCGAAGCGCTTCGCGAGCTGGCCGATCGGCTGCGCGCGAAGGGACCCCGCGCCGTGGTCGTGCTCGGCGCGGAGATGGACGGGAAGGTGGCCCTCGTCGCCGCCGTCTCCGACGACATCGTGAAGGAGGGGAGGCTCAAGGCGGGTGATCTCGTGGGCCGAGTGGCCCGGGCGGCCGGCGGCGGCGGCGGCGGCAAGGCGCACCTCGCCACCGCGGGCGCGAAGGATCCGAGCCGGCTGGCGGAGGCCCTGTCCGCGGTCCCCGACATCGTGACCGAGCTGCTCGCGTGACCGGCGAAGCGGGCGGGCCTCGGGAGATGATCGATCTCCACTGTCACATACTGCCCGCCGTCGACGACGGTGCGGTCGACCTCCCCGAGGCGATCGCGATGGCCCGCGACGCGCGGGACCAGGGGTGCGAGGCGGTGATCGCGACGTCCCATCTGGGGGTCGGGCTCTTCGACACGACGCCGGAGCTCCTCGAGGTCGAGCACCGACGTCTCACGGCGGGACTCGATCGGGAGGGAATCTCCCTGGACGTCCTGCCCGGTGCGGAGAACTTCCTCTCGGACCGGACGGCGGCCGGCGATTTCGCGGAAAAGGCCGTGACCCTGGGTCGGCAGGGGCCCTATGTTCTTCTCGACTTTTCGTTGCGCGCCGTGCCGAGTCACCTGGGGCAAGTTCTCGATGCGCTGCGAGCCCTCGGCCGTCGCCCGATCGTGGCGCACCCGGAACGGAATCGTGAGCTCCAGGCGGATCTCTCCCCGGTCGGCGAGTGGGTCCGCCACGGCGTTCTCCTGCAGATCAACGCCTCGAGCCTGCTGGGTTACCTCGGCCGCGATTCCCGCGAGGCCGCCGAACGCCTTCTGGCCGCGGGGGCGGGTCACATCCTGGCCTCCGATGCCCACGACCGGGGTCGCCGGCCGTTCTGCCTCGCCCGGGGGCGGGAGGCGGCGGCCCGGATCGTCGGAAGCGAGGAGGCCGAGCGCATGACCTCGGAGCGTCCCTGGCGGATCGCCCGGGGAGAACCGGTCGAGACGACGCCGATCGAGATCGGGCCGTCCTCGACCGCGAAGCGATGGCTGCGCCGGTTCACCGGCCGCGACTCATGAGGAGGAGGCGTCGTTGAAAGCACTGATTCTCTCCGGAGGCAAAGGCACGCGGCTTCGACCAATCACCCACACGAGCGCCAAACAGCTCGTGCCGGTGGCGAACAAGCCGATCCTCTTCTTCGCGATCGAAGCCATCCGCGAGGCCGGCATCACCGACATCGGGATCATCGTCGGAGACACCGCCCGCGAGATCGAGGCGGCGGTCGGGGACGGAGCCGACCTCGGGGTGAATGCCACGTACATTCATCAGGCCGCTCCGCTCGGACTCGCCCACGCGGTCAAGATCGCGCAGGATTTCATCGGGGCGGACAGCTTCGTCATGTTCCTCGGCGACAACTTCATCAAGGACGGAATCTCCCCGCTTGTCCGGGAGTTCGAGGAGGAGCGTCCGAATTCGCAGATTCTCCTGGCGCGCGTCCCGAATCCCTCCGACTTCGGCGTGGCGGAGATCAAGGGCGGAAAGGTGATCGGGCTGGAGGAGAAGCCGAAGAGACCGAAGTCGGACTACGCGCTCGTGGGTGTCTACATGTTCGACTCGACGATCTTCGAGGCGGTGCACGCCATTCAGCCCTCCTCGCGCGGCGAGCTCGAGATTACCGACGCGATTCAGTGGCTCATCCGGAACGGGAAAGAGGTGACGAGTCACATCATCAAGGGGTGGTGGAAGGACACCGGGAAGCTCGAGGACTTGCTCGAGGCGAATCGCGTCGCTCTGTCCGGGGTCGAGCGCGACGTCCGGGGGTCGACCTTGGGCGGGACCCGCGTGATCGGCGACGTCGTCGTCGCCGAGGGTGCGGTCATCGAGAACTCGGAGCTGAGAGGACCCCTCGTGATCGGGGAGGGGACCGTGGTGAGGGACTCCTACATCGGCCCCTTCACCTCGATCTCCAGCGGTTGCGAGATCCTCGGGGCGGAGATCGAGTTCTCGATCATCCTGGAGAACAGCCGGATCGAGTCGATCGGGGGACGGATGGAGGGAAGCCTCGTCGGCAAGAACGTCCGGATCACCCGCTCGCCGGCGAAGCCTCGCGCGTTCCGCTTCATGGTCGGCGACAGCTCCGAGATCCAGGTACCCGAGTGAGCGCGACCCGAGGGGGGGGAGACCGCCCCGCGCGCTTGGCGGTGACGGGCGCGGCGGGGATGCTCGGCCGGGAGCTCGTCGCCGCGGCGCGGGCCCGCTCGCTCGAGCCGATTCCCTGGGATCTCGTCGACTTCGACCTGACCGATCGCGAGGCCGTGATGCGGGCTCTCGACGCCGCGCGACCGAGAGCCCTGGTCCACGCCGCCGCCTGGACGGACGTCGACGGCTGCGAGTCCGATCCGGAGAAGGCGTTCCTGGCGAACGGGCGCGCCACGGCTCACGTCGCCGAGGCGTGCCGGGAGACGGGGGCCCGGCTCGTCATGGTCTCGACCGACTACGTCTTCTCGGGCGACAAGAAGGAGCCGTATCTCGAGAGCGATCCGCCGGGGCCGCTGTCGATTTACGGGTGGTCGAAGCTCGTCGGGGAGGAGGCGGTGCGACTCCTGGGGCGGACGGGCGCGGTGGCCCGCACGGCGTGGCTCTACGCGGACCACGGCGCGAACTTCTTCCTGACGATGATGCGCCTCGCCGCGGAGCGGCCGGAGCTCGCCGTCGTCGACGATCAGCTCGGCTCTCCCACGTTCGCCGCGGACCTCGCGTACGGTCTGATCGACCTCGCGCTCTCCGACGCCTCCGGGACTTTTCACGTGACGAACCGGGGCGCGGTCACGTGGAACGGATTCGCCCGGGCGATCTTCGCGAGGGCGGGGCTGAGCGTCACCGTGAACGCGGTCTCGTCGTCGGAGTTCCCCCGCCCGGCGCGGCGCCCGTCGAACTCCGTGCTCGCGAACACGCGGTTCGCGGAGGTCGGGATTCCGCCCATGCCGACGTGGGAAGACGGACTGCGGCGGTGCCTGGAACGGCTCGGTCAGTTCACCGAGTAGAGCCTCACCCGACGGGGGTTCCGCCGAAGAGTGACGGGTGCCTCTCCGAGGCCTCCCGACCTCCGGTGGCACCGGGGCCCTTCGACGTTCTCCAGGTACGACATTCCCCCTCGACGATCACTGATCTTGCAGTTTGACTGCGAAGGACCGCGGGCTCCCGGACACCGGCGCATGAACGGCACGATGGCCTTGACGGCCCGATCGAGCGCTGTTTTGCTCACCGACGCGCACGGTGCGCGGGACGCCTACCCTTCGCTGACCGCCACATAGGCAGCGCGGGACCGCGGGACGAACCGCGGTGCCGGGCATGACATGAACCGTGCGCGGGAAGTCGGGACGACTCGGCGCGAAGGCCCAACGGTCGGGGGGAGCTTCTGATCCACACACTCCGTGATCTCTGGCGTTACCGCGAGCTCGCCGCGATCCTGGTCGGGAAGGAGCTGAAGCTCCGCTACCGACGCAGTGTCCTCGGGTTCGCGTGGACGATGTTGAACCCGCTGTTCACGATGATCATCCTGACGATGGTCTTCTCGCACGTGTGGCGGATCCAGGTCGAGAAGTACCCGGTGTTCGTGCTGTCGGCGCTTCTTGCCTGGACGTTCTTCGCCCAGTCGGTCGCCGGCGGAGCCCTCTCCATGGTGCACAACGAGACCCTGCTGCGGAACATTTACGTGCCGCGCGCGATCTTCCCGCTCGCCCTCGTGCTGAGCCACCTGGTGAACTTCCTTCTCGCGCTCGTTCCCCTGTTGATCGTGATGGCGTGGCAGCGGATTCCACCTCCACTCTCGATCCTCTCCATACCGCTCTGCCTGGTGATTCTCGGTCTCTTCACCGCGGGGATCGTCCTCGCGCTGTCCGCATGGACCGTCTTCTTTCGCGATCTCGGACAAATCATCGAAGTGTCCCTGCAGGCGCTCTTCTACCTCACCCCGATCATATATCCGCTCTCGATCCTGCCGGAGCGATTCGTCTGGGTCGTGAAGCTGAACCCGATGTTCTACCAGGTGACCGTCTTCCGGAGCGTCTTCTTCCAGGGCGCGTGGCCGGACGCCACCTACTTCCTGATCGCGGGGGGGTGCGCGATCGTGTCTTTCCTGGTCGGGCTTACCGTCTTCCGCCGTCAGGAGAGCCAGTTCTTGCTCTACCTTTCCTAGGGAGGGAGGATCTCTCGCTTGCCTTTCGCGGTGCGCGTCGAGGATCTCACGATGGAGTTCCGGCTCGTTCGGGAGCGAAACCTCTCGCTCAAGGAAGCCGTGGTTCGTTTCCTGCGCGGGGAGCGGCAGAAGGCCGAGCGTTTTCTGGCCCTCCGGGACATCTCCTTCGAGGTCGCCCCCGGCGAAGCGCTCGGGATCATCGGCCGGAACGGCAGCGGGAAGACGACGCTTTTGCGCCTCCTGGCCGGCGTCCTTTTCCCCACCCGCGGGCGGATCGATGTCCAGGGGCGCGTGACGACCATGATCGATCTGGGCGCCGGCTTCAATCCGGAGCTCTCCGGAGAAGAGAACATCTTTCTCGCGGGTGCGCTCTACGGCTTCTCGCGCCGCGAGATGCGAGATAAGCTCGACCGCATCGTCGCCTTCGCCGAGCTCGAGCGCTTCATCCAGGTTCCCCTGAAGAACTACTCCGCCGGCATGAACGCGCGGCTGGGATTCGCTCTGGCGACCGATGTCGATCCGGACGTTCTGCTCGTCGACGAGGTGATGTCCGTCGGTGACGATTCGTTCCAGACCCGGTGCATCGAGCGGATGAACGCGTTCCGCGAGCAGGGGAAGACCATCCTGTTCGTCTCGCACGACATCGGCAAGGTGGAGAGCTTCTGCGACCGAGCGGTGCTGCTCGATCGAGGGGCAGCGATCGCGATGGGAGACGCCGCGTCGGTCGTGGCGCGCTACCGGGGTCTTCCGGGTTGAAGGGAGCGGCCGGGGGGATCGGAGGCAAGATCGCCCGCGCCTGGCGGGAGGCCGGGGCGCGCGGCGTCGCCCGCGGCGTACGACGCTGGACTCGTGTACGCAAGCTCGACACCCTCGACCCGGACGAGGAGTACCGGCTCTGGCTCTCCCGGTTCCCCTCCGCCACGGGGCGGGACGAGGTGACCGCGGACGGGGGGTCCGCCCGCGCGCTCGCGCTCGTCTTCACCCGCGGAGCCTCGGCCGCGGACCTCACGACGACGGAGGGGTCGTTGCGGCGAGAGTCGAATCGGTGCATGGTCCGTCCCCTCGAAAGTGCGGAGACGCTTCCCGATTCCGGGGGAGCGAACTTCGTCCTCGGAGCCGCCGCCGCGGATCTCTTTCTCCCCGGCGCGCTGGCGGCGCTCGCGGCCGGGATCGCGGAGGCGGGTGAGCGCGGCCTCGTTTACGCGGACGAGGATCTCCGGGGCCCCGCCGGTGCTCGCCATCGGCCCTTCCTCAAGCCGGCGTGGAGCCCCCTGCTGTCGCTGACGTATCCGGGTCGGTATCCGGGGGCACCGGCGGCTGTTGCGGGGAGACTGTGGGACGAGATCGTCGCCGAGACGAAGGGACGAATCGGCTGGACGGAGGCCATCCTGCTCGCGACGGATCGGGCGGCGCGGATCCTCCACGTGCCGCGGCCGCTTCTGTCGCGGCGGAGTAGGGGCGGAAACGATCCGCTCCTGGGAGAGTTCGCCGCGCGGCGGGCGGCCGCCGAGTCCGCCCGCGAGCGGCGCGGTCTGCCGGGTCGCCTCGTTCCCGGAGAGGCTCCGGAGTCTCTCCGACTCGAAGGCGCCGCGGACCGACCCTTGCCGCCGATCTCGATTCTCGTTCCGACTCGGGATCACCCGGAGTTCCTGCTGCCTCTCGGGGAGGCGCTCGAGCGGGAACGCGACGGGCCGGATGTCGAGCTCGTCTTTCTGGATCACGATACGCGCGATCAGCGAGCCCGGCACTACCTCGACACGGTGGCGGCGCGGGGCACCGCCCGGGTCCTGCCCTGCAGCGGTCCTTTCAACTTCGCTCGCATGATCAACCGTGGAGTGGACGCCGCGCGCGGCGAGTTGCTCCTCCTGCTGAATAACGATGTCCTGCCACGGCGGGAGGGGTGGCTCGAGGCTCTTGCCCACGCGACGCTACTCCCCGGGGTGGCGGCGGCGGGTGCCCTTCTCGTGTACGCCGACGGAACCATCCAGCATGCAGGCATCGGACTCGGGCTCGGGATCATCGGGGGACATCTGCACAAGGGATCGTCCCTCGACCGATCTCCGTTCTGTGTCGATCCCCGGGTCGCCCGTGAGGTCGCCGCGGTGACGGCCGCCTGCATGATGATCAGGCGTGAGGATTTCACGGCCGCCGGAGGTCTCGACGAGCGTGAGCTGGCGGTCTCCTTCAACGACGTCGATCTCTGTCTCAGGCTCGGCGCTCGGGGGCGGCGAATCCTCTATGAGCCCGCCGCGGTGCTCGTCCACCACGAGACCAGATCCCGCGACGTGGAGGTCGATCCGGGAGAGACGCGCGTCATGCGGGAGCGCTGGGGCCCCGTGCTCGCGACCGACGCCTATCTTCCGCCGGGTCTCACGCGGCTCTGTGAACGACCCCACCTCGAGCTGTGGTCGCGATTCTCCTCGCGGCCGCGTGCCGCGCCCGGATGCTGACTGCACGGAACCTCCTCCTCTCCCCTCGAAGTGGACGGGGGAGATACGGGGTGGCATGATCCCCGGAGCGCCCCAGCACGCGCAGAGTTCTTCTCCATCGATCCGAGCGGGCCGGTGCAATGACTGACCTCGAGTGGACCGGAGAGCGTTACATTCCTCGGTTCGGGGATGCCGCCATAGCCTACGAGCACTGGCACCGGTACGCCCTCGCGGCGCGCTACTGCGGCGCGAGGCGCGTGCTCGACCTGGCCTGCGGCGAGGGATACGGCGCGGCATTCCTGGCGAAGGGTGCGGCCTTCGTGCTGGGAATGGACATCGACGGGAAGGCGGTCGAGCACGCCCGCAAACGCTACGACTCGCACAATCTGCGATTCGAGACCGGATCGATGCTCGATCCCCCCGAGAGTGATCGGGAGCCGTTCGATGTCGTCGTCTGCATGGAGGCACTCGAGCACATAGCAGAGCACGATGCGCTCCTCGAGAACATCCGGCGATGGCTCAGGCCCGAGGGATTGCTTCTCGTCTCCACTCCGGACCGACAGACGTACTCCGTAGACGCCGACTACACGAATCCGTTCCACGTACGGGAACTGGATCGCGCCGAGTTCCGGGCACTGTTGGGCCGTCACTTCGCGCACGTTCATCTCCTGGGACAACGCATTCAAGCGGGCTCGCGGATCTGGTCTCTCGAGGAGGGGATCCCGAGCTCGGTTCGCCCCGGGCTCGTCATCGAGCAGATCGGGGACGGCCTCTCCTTCCCCCCGTCCCCCGAGATGAGTCCTCTCTACTTCATCGCGATGGCCTCGAACGGTCCTCTGCCCCCCTCTCCCGCTCCTGAGGAGCTCCTCGACACCGCAAACGTACTGATGAATCAGTACCATAACGAGCTGAGCAGGATGCGTGGTCACCTTGAGCGCGCACAGGACCGCGCGCGCGAGGCGTTGGACGCCATGGAAGAGCTTCGGGACCGAACCACGCGGGAACGGGACGAGCTCGAAGCCCGGATTCGGGAGCTCGAAGCGGCCGTCACGAGCGCTCGCTTCCAGGCCGAGTCTCACGAAGCCGCGTATCGCGAGCTCCAATCGGGCCTTCTCTTCCGCCTCGTCCGAACCGTCTGGAGGATCAAGGACTTCATCCTGCCGCAGGGCACTCGGAGGCGGCGCGTCTACGATCTCTTGCGGAACGCGCTCAAGACCCTGATCGACGAGGGGGTCTCCCCGTTCGCCGCCAAGCTGCGCGTCAGGTGGGGACGATTCCGGGGGCGGAGCGAGAGCGGCGCTCTCTTCGCCGAGACCCCGATCCGATCCGATCGACCCGGCGCGAGGGAATTGCTCGCGCCTTATCCGCTTCGGGTCACGGTCGTAATCCCGGTTTACGACCGAACGGATATTCTACGCGAGAGCGTGCGCTCCATTCTCGATCAAGATTACGACTCGTTCGAGCTCATCCTCGCCTGCGACGGTTCGCCGCCCGAAACGCGGAGAGTGATCAACGAATTCCGAGGAGATCCCCGCGTCCGGGTTTTCGAATGGGAGGAGCGGAGCGGAGGACCGGTCAAGGGACGCAACGTCGGAATCGCCGAGGCCCGAGGTCGCTTCGTGGCCTTTCACGACAGCGATGACGTGGCCGAGCCGGATCGCCTGAAAGTCTCCGTGGAAGAGATCGAGTCCACGGAGGCGGATCTCGTGTACGGCGGATGGAAGGCGAGGACGGAGTGGAAGGACGATCCCCGCGACCACGGTCTGCGAAACGGACAGGTGGTTCTGAGCCCCGAGTGCGACGTGGAGGATCTGAAGCGAGCCTGCGTTCCATGCCAGAGCACGGTCCTGGCCCGGGCTTCGGCTTTGCGATGGGCCGGCGGTCTCAAGGCGGAGCTCGGGTACCGCGAGGACCACGAGCTCTGGCTTCGCCTGGCGAGAGCGGGATACCGCCTTCGGGCCATCCCGCGCGTTCTGACGAATCTCCGCCTGCACGAGGGCAACTTGGAGCTCACGAAGCTCGACGATTCGGAGGCGTGGCACATGCGCATCATGAGGGACCACGTCCACCGCGGCCCCCTCTTACCCCGCGTCGCGTTTCTTGTCCCGGCGTCCGGCATCTCGGGAGGAGTGGCGGTCGTCGCCCAGCACGCCCGTCGCCTGCGCCGCCTCGGATACCGCGTCGAGATCTTCTCCGAGGACGCGAAGACGAATCTGGACTGGTTTCCCTCCGACGGCCTGGAGGTGACACCGATCCGGGAGGCGACTCCCGACTTGTTCGACGTCCTCGTGGCCACCGGCTGGACGACGGCCTACGTAGTGAGGGATCTCCCGGCGGAGAAGCGGTACTACTTCGTCCAGTCGGATGAAACCCGATTCTATCCAGAGGATGAGCGCCTCCAGAAGCTGGTCCGCGAGACGTATCGTCTCGATCTCGAGATCATCACGATCGCGCAGTGGATCCAGGACTGGTTGCGACGGGACTTCGGCAGGTCCGCCCACGTCGTTCCGAACGGGTGCGACGCCGAGATCTTCCATCCCGCCGCTCCGCTCGAGCCGCGAGGATCCAGGATCCGCGTCCTTCTCGAAGGTCCGATCGACGTGCCGTTCAAGGGAATGGAGAATGCCTTCCGAGCGGTGAACGATCTCGACTGCGAGGTGTGGTGTGTCAGCAGCGCCGGCCGTCCGAGGCCGGAGTGGAAGTGCGATCGGTTCTTCGACCGGGTCCCGATGCGTGAGATGAAGCACATCTACTCGAGCTGTGACATCTTGCTGAAGATGAGCGAGGTCGAAGGATTTCCGGGTCCACCGCTCGAGATGATGGCTTGCGGCGGAGTGTGTGTCATGGGCGAGGTCACGGGCATCGAGGAATATGCGGTTCATCGTGAGAACGGGTTGATCGTCCCGCGGGGAGACGTGGAAGCGGCCCGGAGGGCGGTTCAGGAGCTGATCGACGACGAGGATCTGAGGAAGAGCCTCATTCGAGCCGGCCGGGAGACCGCAAGGCGATTCGACTGGGATCACTCCACGTCGCTGCTGGACGCCGTGTTCCGGACCGGGTTCTCCCGTGACTCCGTCGCGGACGCGCGAGCGTAGCCCCTAGTCGCCACAACCGGGATGACACCGAGCGGTCGGATCCGGTCGGCCGGATGTCGATCGTTCGCAGCACGTGTGCTTTTCCCGGCGACGGGGACGCATCATACCAGAGGCCCCGCAGGCCGACGAGGTGGCCGCCCGCCCGCCACGGCCTCGCGATACCCGGCGAGGGTGCGCTCCGCCGTGTCCGACCACGAAAACCGGGCCGCCCGGAGCGGTCCGCGTCGAGAAAGGGCGTCGCGGAGCGGCTCATCGTCCCAGAGTCGAGACAACGCCTCGGCCAACGCCGCGGGCGTTCCGGAGACCGCGTAGTGGGCGGCGTCGCCGAGCACCTCCCGGTGAGCGGGGATCGGGGTCGCGAGAACGGGCGCCCCGCACGCGGCCGCCTCGAGGCCGGGCAGGCCGAACCCCTCGGCCCGAGAGGGCACCAGGACGACCCGCGCCCCGGCGTACAGCAGGGGAAGGTGCCGGTCCTCCACCCCCTCCAGCACGCGGCCGGCCGGTCGCACCAGCGGACGCAGGCGACCGGCGGCCTCCGCGTCCCGCGCCGGAACGACGAGCTCCGCCTCCGGCACCGTCGCCCGGCGGAACGCCTCCACCGCGGCGGCCAGGTTCTTGTGCCGGCGGTGAGACGCGATCACGACCACGAGCTCCGCGGGGAGGCCGCGTTCGCGCCGGAACCGCTCGACCCCATCGGCCGGGGGGGGCCTGAACTCCGGTCCGGGTCACACGAAATCGAGACGCATCGACGCCGACCCTTCGCGCGATGTCGTCCCGGGCCGCCTCCGTCACCGCGAAGAGCGCGCTCGCCGTCCTCGCCGCCCACCGCATCATCGTCCGGGCGTAGAGCTGGGCGGCGAGGGAAGGGGGATGGGAGAGGTGGATCGCGTCGTGGATCGTCACCGCCACCGGGCAGCCCGGGGCGAAGCCGCGCACGTAGTGCGGGAAGTGGAGGAGATCGAGCCCGTGGCGGGAACCGCTGCCTCGAAAGGCGAGGAGCTCGCGCCACGAGTAGAGCGGGGCGGCGCAGCGCACGGTTCGAAACCGCTCGGGGTCGAGTGCCGCGGGGAGCGTCCCGGGAAGCCGGGAGCGGTCCGGGTCGTTGAGAAAGAGGACGAACCGGTCGTTCCCCGCCGTCCCGGCGAGCCCGGTGAGGAGCCCCTGCAGATACCTTCCGATCCCGTAGTCGCGGATCTTCCGAGCGTCGATTCCCACCGTGAGAGGGGCGCTCACCCGGACTCCCCCTCGAGAGCGCGCTCGTAGCAGCGCAGGGTGGAGCGCGCGGTACCCTGCCAGGTGAACGTGCCCGCCCTCTCCGCCCCCCGCCGCACGAGCTCGTCCCGCCGCTCGGGATCGCGCAGGACCTTGAGGATCCCCTCGGCGATCGATGCGGGGGAGTGGGGGTCGACGACCACGGCCGCGTCCCCCGCCACCTCGGGAATGGAGGAGAGACCGCTGGCCACGACCGGGGTCCGGCAGGCCATGGCCTCGAGAACCGGAAGTCCGAAGCCCTCCCAGAACGTCGGAAAGACGAAGATCTCGGCTCCCCCGTAGAGCGCGGGCAGGTCGTCCGGCGAAACAAAGCCGGGGGCCTTCACGTTCTCCTGGAGGTCGTCCGCCGCCAGCTCCCGGAGCAGGGATCCGCTCAGCCATCCGACCTTTCCGGCGACCACGAGGTCGATCGGCTCGTCGAACCGGTCGCGGACCTGGCGAAACGCCGACAGGAGTCCCGGCAGGTTCTTTCGCGGCTCGAGATTGCCCACGAAGAGCAGATACGGACGCGAGAGCCGGTACTTCGCCCGCACCCGCGCGATCTCCTCCGGCGAGGAGGGCCGGAACTGCTCGGCGAGGCCGAGGTGGATCCAGTCGATCCGGCCGGAGGGGACGCCCAGGGTCCGCTGCAGGTCCCGCTTCACGCTGCGGGAGATCGCGATCACCCGATGGGCCTTCCGCACGGCCCGCTCGATGAGCCAGCGCATGTAGAGCGCGTACTTGCGCGGGATGGTCTGGGGGTGGGTGAAGGCGACGAGGTCGGGGATCGTCACGACCTTCACCGTGCCGATCGACCGGGCGGGGATCAGGAACGCGGGTCCGTGCAGGACGTCGACCTCTCGCCGGCGCGTCAGGCGGGGGAGCACGAGCTCCTCCCAGAGATCGCCCCAGGGATGACTCTCCTGGGAACAGGGCGCGTCGAGGAGCTCGAACCGCCCGTCCAGAGAGAGGTCGCGCAGTCGGGAGTCGCCGTGAACGATCAGCACGAACGTGTGCTCGACGTCGAGCGAGGAGAGCGCCCGCACGAGCTCCAGGACGTAGTTGCCCACGCCGGACAGCTTTCGCCCCACCGTTCGCGCGTCGAGGAGAATGCGCACGAATCGAGCCTCCCGGGCCGGCGGCCGCTCCGTCGCGACCGCCGGCTCGCCGGAGGGTTTCGCTCCCGGTCCGGCCCGTCAAGGAGAGGATGGCGCTTTCGGGCCGGACGCGGGATTCTTTCCGCGCCGGGACCGGATCGGAGCCCGCCGGGGAGGAGGAAATGCGCACGGCACTCGTTCACGACTGGCTGACCGGCATGCGGGGAGGGGAGAAGGTCCTCGAGGTCTTCTGCCAGATCTTCCCGCGGGCGGATCTCTTCACCCTGATCCACGTCCCGGGTCGCGTGTCGCCGATCATCGAGAGTCGCCGGATCGTCGTGAGCCCTCTCTCCCGTCTCCCGGGGATCGGGCGGCACTACCGGCGGTATCTTCCCCTCTTCCCCCGGATGATCGAGCGGTTCGACCTGGTCGGCTACGATCTCGTCCTCTCCACCTCCTCGTGCGTGGCGAAGGGAGCGCGTCCCGCACCGGGAGCCGTCCACGTCTCCTACGTTCACTCCCCCATGCGCTACGTCTGGGATCGCTACGAGGACTACTTCGCGCCGGGACGCGCTGACCCCGCGACGCGGGCGGCGATGGCGTTCCTCCGACGGCCGCTCCAGGCGTGGGATCGGAGGAGCGCGGAGCGGGTGCACGTCTTCGTCGCGAACTCGGAGTTCGTCGCCGATCGCATCCGGCGGTACTACGGCCGGGAAGCGGAGGTGATCCCTCCCCCGGTGGATGTCGGGCGCTTCCGGCCGGCGGCGGAGGGGGTGACTTCCGAGTGGCTCGTCGTCTCGGCGATGGCTCCCTACAAGCGCCTCGACGTCGCGATTCTCGCAGCCCGGCTCGCCGGAGTCGATCTCGCCGTCGTAGGGACCGGGCCGGAGGAGGCCGCCCTGAGACGTCTCGCGGGCGGGCGGGTCCGCTTCCTCGGCTGGGTGGACGACGGGAGGCTCGCGAGACTCCTCGCCCGCTGCCGGGGTCTGCTCTTTCCCGGAGTGGAGGACTTCGGGATCGTACCCCTCGAGGCGATGGCCTCCGGCCGTCCCGTCGTGGCCCACGCGGAGGGGGGCGCCACCGAGACGGTCCGCGGCGCCCCCTGGCCCGGAGACCCCTTGGGACGGTCCGAGGGGGCCACCGGCCTCCTCGTCCGGGAGCAGACCCCCGAGGCCTTTGCCGCCGCGATCCGCTTCCTGGAGGACCACCCGGAGACGATCGATCCGGCCGCCTGCCGCTCTCGCGCCGAGGAGTTCGCGACCGACCGGTTCCGCGCGAGGATCCGGGAGGCGATTCCCCGCTGGACCGCGGGGCTCCCTCTTCCCCCCTCCGGCAAGCGTGAACCCGCCCCGTCTTGACATCGCCGGGACGAGGACCGATCCTCTCCGGTCGGATTCCCGGCTGGGGAGCGACGGGCCCCGCCCGCTCGGGGGTACGCCCGGGACGAGGAAGCAGGCATCCACTTCCGAGAGGGGTGGGCCCGGGAGGCGACGCCGTGGATCTCGAACGCATCCGGGAGTCGATGGCGTCCACGATGCGCGTTTTGGAGCGCCTCGAGCGCGAGACCGCCCCGGTGATCGCCGAGGTCGGTCAGGTGCTCGTCGGCCGGGTGAAGGCGGGGGGCAAGATCCTCGTCTGCGGAAACGGGGGAAGCGCCGCCGACTCCCAGCACCTCTCCACCGAGCTCACGGTCCGCTATCTCGCCGACCGCCCCGCCATCCCCGCGATCGCCTTGACCGTCGACACCTCTCTCCTGACCGCGGCGTCGAACGACTACGGGTTCGAGCACGTCTTCGCCCGCCAGGTCGAGGCGCTGGGCCGCGACGGGGACGTGCTCCTCGCCATCTCGACGAGCGGGGACTCGCCCAACGTTCTCCGTGCGGTGGAGGAGGCCAAGACACGGGGCCTGGTGACCGTGGGCCTGAGCGGAGAGTCGGGAGGGCGGCTCGGGGAACTCTGCGACTATCCGATCCGGGCCCCGGCGAGTGTCACTCCCCGGATCCAGGAGGCCCACCTGGTGATCGAGCACCTGCTGTGCGAGGCATTGGAGGAGGGGCTCCACGGGGAGGGGAGCCGGTGAGCCGACCCGGAACGGTTCGCACCCCTCCCCGGGAGGTGCCGGGCTCCCCGCGCGCGCCCTCGATCGACGAAACGGTACGTCCCCGGCGCGTGCCCTACACGCCCCCCTCCGTGCCGACGCCGCCCGCGACCCGGCGGCTCGAGCCGGCCGTGTTCACCGCGACCCTCGTGCTCGCCGATCTCCTCGCCCTCGTCGGCGGGCTGGTCCTGACGTGGTGGCTCCGGTTCGGCACCGGGGTCTTTCCGACCCCGCTGGGGATTCCGCCGCTGCCCTCCTATCTCGCCACGCTCCCCGTGGTGGCTCCCCTGGGGCTTCTGGTCTTCCACCGCTGCGGACTGTACCGCCCCCACCGGCTCGCGACCTGGGTGCGCGATCTCGTCCGGGGAGGACAGGCCCTCGCGCTCCTGGGGCTGCTTCTCGCGGCGGTCGCGTTCTTCTACCGGGAGTTCTCCTTCTCCCGAACGGTGCTCGTGGGCTACGTCGGAGTCACGACCGTGCTGTTCGTCGGCCTCCGGAGGCCGGCCGCCGTCGTGCACCGGGCCCTTCGACGACGGGGATTCGGCGTGCAGCGCGTGGCCATCGCAGGGGGGGGGGCGATGGCGGCCCGCCTCCGATCGGGCATCGGAAGCTGTCCCGGAAACGGGATGGCGATCGTCGGAGAGCTCGACGGAGAGATGTGGTACGGCATCGGGGATGCGGAGGGTCCGACGGATCGGGCCCTTCGCCCGGGCCGGGTCCGCTCCCTCGTGAAGACGCACCGGGTGGATCGACTCCTCGTCACGGACCCCGATCTGACCCACGACGAGCGGCTCGACCTGGTGGAGGCGTGCCACGGCACGGGGGTGCAGTGCGATTTCGTGCCCGACCTCTTCGAGGTGATGATGGGTCGCGTCCGCGTGGAGGAGATCGGAGGGGTGCCTCTCGTCGGCTCCCGTCTGCATCCTCTCGGACGGATCGACCGCATCAAGAAACGCACGCTCGACATTGCCGTGTCCATGCTGGGCCTTCTCACGCTCTCTCCTCTGCTGGCGGTCGTGGCTCTGGCCGTGCGACTCGGATCCCCCGGTCCGGTCCTCTTCCGCCAGCCCCGGCTCGGCCGCGACGGCCGGGAGTTCGACATTCTCAAGTTTCGCTCGATGGCGGTCGAGGCGGAGAGGAGGAGCGGGCCGACGCTCGCGCGGCGGGGCGACGGCCGGGCGACCCGGGTGGGGCAGGTGCTCCGCCGGACGAGCCTCGACGAGTTGCCCCAGCTCTGGAACGTGCTCAAAGGGGAGATGTCGCTCGTCGGCCCGCGGCCCGAGCGCCGATTCTTCGTCGATCGCTACGAGCGACAGATCCCCCGGTATCTGGAACGCCACCGGGTCAAGTCGGGCATCACCGGCTGGGCCCAGGTGCACGGACTGCGCGGGGACACCTCCATCGAGGAACGCACCCGCTACGACATCTGGTACGTCGAGAACTGGAGCACCGGACTCGACATCAAGATCCTCGTCCTCACGCTGATCCGCTTTCTGGTCCAGGACGAGGCCTACTGAAAACCGAAGGAACGGTTCTTGAAGAATCTTCTCTTGATCCTCGCCTGCGTGGTTCTCGGCGTGTGCGGTCAGCTCCTCCTCAAGCAGGGCATGTCCACCGACCCCGATCGGGTCGATCGATTGGGGGAGGTGATTCCCCGCCTTCTCAAGGCTGCTCTCACCCCGGCGGTGCTTTTCGGTTTCCTGCTCTACGGACTCTCCTCCGCGCTCTGGCTCATCGTGCTCACACGGGCCGACCTCTCGTATGCGTATCCGCTCATCTCGATGGGGTACGTCGTCGTGGTGATCCTCTCGCGGTTCCTGTTCCACGAGGCGGTCACCCCGACGCGGTTCATGGGGACGCTGATCATCTGCCTCGGGGTCATCCTCATCTCGCGTACTCAGTAGGGAGACCGCGGTGAGACCGATCGTCATCGGCATCGCGGGGGGCAGCGGCTCGGGCAAGACGACCGTCGCCCTCCGGTTGGCCGAGCACTTCGTCAACCGGAAGGTCGTGATTCTCAATCACGACTCGTACTACCGGGATCGAAGAGATCTCTCCCTCGAGGAGCGTCGCCAGCTCAACTTCGACCATCCCGACGCCTTCGAGAACGAGCTTCTCGTGGCCCACCTGGGGCGGTTGCGGGCCGGAGAGAGCATCGAGCGTCCCATCTACAGCTATGAGAGACACGCGCGCGAGGAGAGGACGCAGACCGTCGGGCCGGCGACGATCATCCTGCTCGAGGGAATCCAGGTCCTGACCGTCCCCGAGCTGCGCGCGCTCATGGACATCAAGCTCTTCATCGACTGCGATGCGGACGAGAGGCTCACGCGGCGGATCCTCCGGGACATCCACGAGCGCGGCCGCTCGATTCACTCGGTCCTCGAGCAGTACGAGAAGACGGTGCGCCCGATGCACCTGCAGTTCGTCGAGCCGTCGAAACGGTACGCCGATCTCATCATTCCGCGGGGCGGATTCAACGAGGTCGCCGTCGACCTGATCGTTTCCAAGATGCGGGAGGTGCTCGACCATATGGAGAGGGAGGGCGTTCGGTGACGCCCCTCGTGCGGCTCGGCCGGCCGAAGCAGTGGATCAAGAACGTCGTCGTGTTCGCGGGGGTCGTCTTCGCCGGACGGCTCTCCGAGCCCGAGTTCCTGATCCGCGCCATCCTCGCCTTCGTCGTCTTTTGCGTCCTCTCGAGCGCGATCTACGTGTTCAACGACGTCCTGGACATGGAGAAGGACCGCCGGCATCCGGAGAAGCGCAGCCGTCCCATCGCCGCGGGACAGGTCCGGAGGGGAACCGCGCTGGTCCTCTCGGGGCTCTTCGCCGCTCTGGGGCTGACGGCGGCCTTCGTTCTCGGCCCCCGGCTCGGAATCACCTGCGTCGGGTTCGTAGTTCTCAATCTCCTCTACACGCTCTGGCTCAAGCGACACGTCATCGTCGACGTGATGGTAATCTCGGTGAGCTTCATGCTTCGCGCCATCGGCGGTGTGGAAGTCCTGCGGGACCTCGAGCCGGAGATCGCTCTCTCCGCCTGGTTGTTGCTCTGCACGTTCTTTCTCGCTCTCTTCATGGCCTTCGGAAAGCGTCGCTCGGAGCTCGTGCTCCTCGACCGGGAAGCGTCCGAGCATCGCGTGTCGCTCAGCGACTACTCGGTCGCGCTCCTCGACATCATCATTCCGATGGTCACCGCCTGCGCCATTCTCGCCTTCGCCATCTACACCATCTGGCCCGACACGCGAGCCAAGTTGGGTACCGACAAACTCGTTTACACCGTACCGCTGGTCGTGTATGGCTTCTTCCGTTATCTGTTTCTGATTCGGGAGAGAGGTCTCGGTGGGAATCCATCGGAGATCCTCTTCAACGATCGGCCGCTCTTCGCCGGGGTCCTCGCGTGGATGGTGGCCATCGTGGCGGTTCTCTACTTCCGGTAGGATCGTCCGGAGCCCGGTCCGCGGCGGTCGGCAGAGCGGCATGACGGTGACCCGCGAAAAGCTCGTCCTCGAGTCTCCGGCCAAGGTCAATCTGAATCTCGAGGTCCTCGGAGCGCGCAGCGACGGATACCACTCGATCCGGAGCGTGGTCGTTCCGATCACACACCACGATACGGTGACCCTGACCCCGGGTGGGCGGAAGTTCACGTTTCGGGGAGGGCAGGGCGCGCCCGACGACGACACGAATCTGGCCTATCGCGCGGTGAAGCTCCTCACGACGCGAATCGGGGTGCGCCCGGGGCTGGACGTGAAGATCGTGAAACGGATCCCCGTGGCCGGCGGGCTCGGAGGTGGCAGCTCGAACGCCGCGACGGTTCTGCGGGGAGTCAACGAGCTCTGGGACCTGGGGCTCGGCACCCGAGAGCTCGAGGAGATCGGACTGGAGCTCGGATCCGACGTGCCGTTCTTCGTGCGAGGCGGAACCTGTCTCGCCACCGGCCGGGGGGAAGAGCTCGAGCGCCTCCCGGTCCGGGGCACGCTCGAGCTCGTCCTCGTCCACCTGCCGATCAAGGTCCGTTCGGAGTGGGCGTACGCGAACATTCCCCCGGAGTTGACTCGGTCCGGCAGCTCCACCAGTATGGTCAAAGTCGCGCTCGCCTCGGGGCGGGTCGAGCTGTTGGCCGACCACCTGGTCAACGATCTCGAACCGGGCGTCGCCGGGGCCCACGGCGAGGTGCGCAGCGCGATCAAGAAGCTCCGGGCGGCGGGGGCGATCGGCGCACTCATGAGCGGCAGTGGACCGACCGTGTTCGGGGTGGCCGTCGACGCGGAGAGCGCGGATCGCATCGCGTCGAAGCTCTCGAGCGGGAAGTGGAAGGTGTTTCGGGCTCGGTCACTGGGTTGAGACGCCGAGTCGAGGCGCCGGGGCCCCGGGGGAGGGGTGGCGCTCGTGGAGATCACCGACGTTCGCATCGCGCTCCGAGATGAGGACCGTCTGAAGGCGTTCGTGACGATCACGTTCGACGAGTGCTTCGTGGTGCGGGGCATCAAGATCATCCAAGGGCTCAAGGGGTGCTTCGTGGCCATGCCCAGCCGAAGGAGGCGGGATGGCTCTTACCAGGACATCGCTCATCCGATTCACCGGGAGATGAGGGGGCGAATCGAGGACCGGATTCTGGCCGAGTACGAAGCGGTCCTCGACTCGGACGCCCAGCTCCACTCGTCTCTCCGCTGAGCCCTCGGTTCCCCGGCGGGACCCGGGCCGGTTCGCGCCGTGCCCCCTCACGGCGGGGCGACCCCCGGGCCGGGGCTCTGTGCTGGGGCGTCGTCAAATGGTTAAGACACCGGCCTTTGGAGCCGGCATTTGGAGGTTCGAATCCTCCCGCCCCAGCCCGCCCCCCGCCGCCGGATCGCCGCTCCGAGCTCCGGCCCACGAGCGCGGCTTTTTCGTTTGCCCCGCGCGCGGGCGCCCCGTAGTATTCGTGCCCTTCTCTGCCCTTCGAGCGGAAAAACCGGTGCTGGAGGTCGATTTGCCGGAAGACATGGTGGTGTTCTCGGGCACGGCGAATCCCTCCCTCTCCGAGGCGATCGCGAGGGACCTCGGCGTCACGCTGGGCAATGTGGAGATCTCCGAGTTCTCCGACGGGGAGCTCTTCGTCCGCCTGAATGAGAACGTCCGGGGGGTGGACGTCTTCATCATCCAGCCCACGCTGCCGGGGCAGGACAGCCTCATGCAGCTCTTCATGTTGCTGGATGCGGCCACCCGGGCGTCGGCGTCCCGGGTCACCGCCGTCCTGCCGTACTTCGGGTACGCCCGCCAGGACCGGAAGGACCAGCCCCGGGTGTCTCTGGCCGCCAAGCTGGTGGCGAATCTGATCACGACCGCCGGGGCGGACCGGGTGCTGACCATGGACCTGCACGCCGCGCAGATCCAGGGGTTCTTCGACATTCCGGTGGACCACCTCTACGCGGCGCCGGTGTTCACCGAGTACTTCGAGGGGCTGGACCTCCGGGGGTTCACGGTGGTCGCTCCCGATCTGGGCAGCGTGAAGATGGCACGGGCCTACGCGAATCGACTCGGGGTCCCCCTGGCGATCGTCGAGAAGCGGCGGCCGATGGCGAACGATTTGGAGATCATGAACGTGATCGGGGCGGCGGAGGTCGAGGGGAGAAACCTCCTGATCATCGACGACATGATCGATACGGGAGGAACGTTGATCAAGGCGGCGGAAGAGCTGAAGCAGTGCGGAGCCCGGGAGATCTACGCCTGCGCCACGCACGCCGTCCTCTCGGGGAACGCTCTCGAACTGCTGGAGAAGTCGGCCGTCTCGCGGGTGGTGGTGACCGACACGATTCCGTCGACGGAGGAGTCCGATTACCTCACGGTCCTCTCCACGAGCCGGGTCTTCTCGGAGGCGATCCAGAGAATCCACTGCAGCGAGTCGATCTCCAGTCTCTTTACCGAACCACCGGACGGGCGTCCTCGCGTCTCGCACCCTGCGACGTATCGTTCAGATACGCCTCGGGTTCGAGCCCCTGCGGGTGCCCGTCCGGTGGGCGTCTCCACGATCTCGCGACGACCCTTCATGAATAGTCCGGGCTAGACCACCAGGAATTGCCGGGAGTACCCGGAACCGAGGAATGAGTCATGAAGACGATTGCCATCGAAGCCCACCGGCGGGAAAGGACCGGGAAGGGCAGCGCCCGCAGCGCGCGTCGGGAGGGCCGGATCCCCGGCGTCCTCTACGGTCGGGGAGAGAACGTCGTCCTCTCCGTGGACCGAAAGCGGTTCGCACGCGCCCTCAACGAGGCCGGTGACGAGAACGTGATCTTCGACGTGATGCTCCCGGGACAGGAGCCGCTCAAGGCGATCGCGCGCGAGATCCAGATCGATCCGATCACGCGAGGCGCGATCCACGTCGACTTCCAGCACATCGACATGTCGAAGAAGATCCACCTCTCGGTGGCCGTGCATCTCGTCGGCGAGCCGGAGGGGGTGAAGAACTACGGCGGCATTCTCGAGCAGCCCATGCGTCAGGTGGAGGTGGTCTGCCTGCCGGCGAACATCCCCTCCCACATCGACGTGGACGTCTCGAAGCTGATGATCGGCGACTCGGTGCACGTGAGCGACATCGTGCCCGAGGGATTCGAGTTCCTGGACGAGCCGTCCAAGGTCATCGCCCAGGTGGCGGCGCCGACCGTGGCCCGGGTCGAGGAGGAGGAAGAAGCCGCGGCCGCGGAGGAGGCGGTCGAAGGCGAAGCCCCACCGGAGGGCGAGGCGGCCGAGAAGCCGGAAGAGGGCCCCGAAGGAGACGGGGGGCAGAGCTGAACTCGAGGGGGCCGCTCTTGCGTCCCGACTTCCTCGTGCTGGGGCTGGGGAATCCCGGCCCCGAATACGATGGGACCCGCCACAATCTCGGATTCCTCGTGATCGACGCCCTGGCCGCCTCCGAAGGGGAGACCCTTCGCGAGGGACCGGGGCCGTCGCACGTTTGCGGATACTCCGTGGGGCGTATGCGGGGTATCCTCGCAAAGCCCATGACCTTGATGAACCGGTCCGGGTCGGCGGCACGGGCTCTGGTGGATCGTCTCGAGGGTCCGGATCTCGAGAGCATTCTCGTCGTGACCGACGATCTCGACCTCCCTCTCGGACGCCTCCGTTTCCGGAGGAGCGGAGGAGACGGCGGACACAACGGGCTGCGCTCCGTGATGGGGGAGCTCGGATCCGGCGGCTTTCCCCGCCTCCGTCTCGGCATCGGTCGCCCGGAGGAGGAGGCGGGGAGGGACGCCATCGATCACGTGCTCGCGCCGTTCCTCGACGAGGAGCGAGGGGCGGTGACCGGGGTCGTCGAGCGCGCGGTCGAGGGCGTCCGTCTCTTCGTGGCCGAGGGCATCGACGCGGCGATGAATCGATTCAACGCTCCCTAGCCCGAACGGGAGCACGTGTACCCTGCTCTGTCACCGGAAGGAGGGCTGTACCGCTCATGAACGAATGGCTGATTCCCGGCACCGGCTTGCTGGCTCTGGTCTTCGCGTTATGGAAGGCACGCTGGATCAACCGGCAAGATCCCGGGAACGAGAAGATGGTGGAGATCGGGAAGGCGGTTCGGGAGGGGGCGATGGCCTTCCTCGGACGCGAGTACCGGGTTCTCGCGGTGTTCGTCCTGATCGTGGCCGCCCTGCTTTTCATCTTCTACCGCCAGCAGGGAACCCAGCTGATCGCCCTGTCCTTCATCGTCGGGGCCCTCTGCTCGGGGACGGCCGGATTCCTGGGCATGCGCGTTGCGACTGCGGCGAACAACCGCACGGCCCACGCCGCACGCAGTAGCCTCAACGACGCACTCAAGGTCGCGTTCAGCGGCGGAACGGTCATGGGCATGGGCGTCGTCGGGCTCGGGGTTCTGGGGCTCTCGATGCTTTGGATCGGCTATTTCAGTGCCGGCTACGAGCTCGGGAAGGTCGTCCGGCTGATCACGGGATTCAGCCTCGGGGCTTCCTCCATCGCGCTGTTCGCCCGCGTGGGCGGCGGCATCTTCACGAAGGCGGCCGACGTCGGCGCGGACCTGGTGGGGAAGGTCGAGGCCGGGATTCCCGAGGACGACCCTCGCAATCCGGCGACGATCGCGGACAACGTGGGGGACAACGTGGGTGACGTCGCCGGAATGGGGGCGGATCTCTTCGAGAGTTACGTCGGCTCGATCGTCGGAGCGATGGTCCTCGCCATTCCCTTCGGCGCGGCGTCCCGCTCGTACGCCTTGCTTCCCCTGGTCCTCGCGGGGGTGGGCATCGTGGTCTCGATCCTCGGCACGTTCTTCGTGCGGACGAGGGAGGGCGGCAATCCTCAGACCGCTCTGAACACCGGGACATTCGGCGCCGGCGCGGTCATGGTCTCGCTGTCCTGGTTCATCATCGACGCGGTCGTGGGCGGTCAGACGGGAGGGGGCGCCGCCCGGATCGATCCGCCGGGAGCGACGGGCGTCTTCCTGGCCACGGTCGCCGGTCTGGTCGCCGGGATCCTCGTGGGAGTGTTCACCGAGTACTACACCGCCGACTCGAAGCGGCCGGCCCAGAGCATCTCGGTCGCCTCCCAGACCGGGAGCGCCACGAACATCATCGCGGGCCTGGGCGTGGGCATGGTCTCCACCGCTCTGCCCGTCCTCGCGATCGCCCTCGCCATCCTCGTCTCCTTCTCGTACGCGGGACTCTACGGGATCGCGATCGCGGCGCTGGGCATGCTCGCCACCACGGGGATCCAGCTCGCGGTCGACGCGTACGGACCGATCGCCGACAACGCCGGCGGTTGCGCCGAGATGGCGGAGCTGCCTCCGGAGGTTCGCGGCCGGACCGACAAGCTCGACGCGGTGGGAAACACCACGGCCGCGATCGGCAAAGGGTTCGCGATCGGCTCGGCGGCTCTCACCGCTCTCGCCCTCTTCGCCTCCTACCGAGAGCTCGCGGTGGTCCCCACCATCGACGTCGCGAAACCGAACGTCATGGCCGGACTGCTGATCGGAGGCATGCTGCCGTACCTCTTCTCCTCGTTCGCCATGAAGGCGGTGGGGAAGGCGGCCTCCGACATGATCGAGGAGGTGCGCCGTCAGTTCCGGGAGATCCCGGGACTGCTGGAGGGGAAGGGCCGCGCCGACTACGCCCGGTGCGTCGACATCTCGACGGCGGCGGCGATCCGGCAGATGGCCGTGCCCGGATTCCTCGGGCTGCTGACCCCGGTGTTCTTCGGGCTCGTGCTGAGGGACAAGGAGATGCTCGCGGGGGTGCTGGCCGGCGTGACCGTGTCGGGCGTTCTGCTGGCGATCTTCATGGCGAACGCCGGCGGCGCCTGGGACAACGCGAAGAAGTTCATCGAACAGGGAAACCTCGGGGGCAAGGGCTCCGCCGCCCACAAGGCCGCCGTGGTGGGGGACACCGTGGGCGATCCGTTCAAGGACACCGCCGGTCCCTCGCTCAACATCCTGATCAAGCTCGTGTCGGTCATCAGTCTGGTGTTGGCGCCCATGATCAGGGACATGCCCCGGCTCTTCTGACCGTCTGACCGGGACCTCTCCCTCCGGCGCGTGGCGGGTCCGGGGGGAGGGCGGCCCGGGAGGGACCTCCACCCGCCCGCGCCTCCCGGCGGGTGGGTCATGACGGCGGGCTAGCCTTCATATCTCACCAGGCTCTGCTGCGGCAGCGGCGAAGCCGCGCCTGGCTTCGTCGTTGTGGCACTTCCGCCCTGCGACGGGGCTACACACTTCCGCCCTGCGACGGGGCTACAGCCCCGCCTCGGGCGAAAGCACCCCATCTCCTCGCCAGCCACGGCTATCCGCAGCCTCGCGACGAGCCTGGTGAGAAATGCAGGCTAGGAGGCCGGGTAAGGAGTGCCGGTTCCGGGCTTGACCGGGATCGGGGGGGTCGATACACTGCTCGACTCGCTCGACCGAAACCATCGCATGACCGGCTCGCGGAGAGCCGTTCCGGGAGGAATCCGCGCATGCGTGCTTACGAGACGACCTTCGTCCTGGTCCCGTCTCTCGACGGACCGCAAATCCAGGAGGAGGTGAGCCGGGTCAAGGAGTTCATCGCCTCGCAGGGCGGTGAGATCACGGCCGAAAAGGAGTGGGGCCGCCGTCGCCTCGCCTATCCCATCCAAGATCATTCCGAAGGGATCTACCACATCCTGCGCTTCGACCTCGAACCCGGGGCGCTCCCCGAGCTGGATCGCTGGTACAAGCTGAACGAGAACGTGTTGCGAGCGCTCGTCATTCGAGACGAGGGAACCCCGCTCGACTACATCGGCCAGGTGAGCGAGTCCGAGGAGCGAACCACCCGAGACTCCCGCGACCGGAGGCCTGGGGATCGAGCCGCGGGCGACCGGCCTCGACCGGCGCCCTCGGAGTCGGCTCCGCCGACTCCGACCGGCGAGACCGAGCCGACGGCGGGTGAATCCGCCGCCGGCGACGAGGAGCCGGTCGAAGCCGCGGCCGCGATCGAGGCCCCGACCCCCGGCGTGGGAGAGGAGGAATCCCGTGAGTAGAGATCTCCGTCTCCCCATGCTGAACCGAGTCCTGATCACCGGCAACCTGACCCAGGACCCCGAGGTCCGGTACATCCCGAGCGGGGCGGCCGTCGCGAACCTGCGGCTCGCCTCGAACCGGCGCTACAAAGACGTCACCTCGGGCGAGTGGAAGGACGACACGTGCTACGTGAACGTCGTCGCCTGGCGGCAGCTCGCCGAACGGTGCGGGGACTCGTTGCACAAGGGAAGCCCCGTCCTGGTCGAGGGAAGGCTGCAGAGCCGATCCTGGGAGGCGGACGACGGTCAGAGGCGCAGTACCATCGAGATCGTTGCCGACCGGATCCAGTTCCTCGAGCGCACTCGCTCGGGGGAGGAGGCGCCGGCGTACGCCGGGGCGGGATCCGGTCCGGCCGAACCGGGAGGCGAGCCGGGCGGGTCGCCCGGAGAGGGTCTCCCGGCGGACGATCTTCCCTTCTGATCCGATCTCGATTGCATCGAGCGGACGCGCGGTGGCGTTCCCCCGGCGGCGTCGGGGAAACGCCACCGCGAGGAGGAACGAAGACATGAGAGAGAGACGGCGCAAGGTCTGCCGGTTCACCCTCGAGAAGATCGCCGTCGTCGACTACAAGGACGTGGAGCGGCTCAAGCGGTACGTCACCGACCGGGGAAAGATCGTGCCCCGCCGGATCACGGGCACGAGCGCGTACCACCAACGGAGCCTGACGACGGCCATCAAGAGAGCGCGGTACCTCGCCCTGCTCCCGTACACGAGCGACCATTACCAGTAGGTCGGAGGGCCACGGCCCTCGGAACGGGCCCGCAGGCGGGTACGGAACCGGGGATCGCGGAGGACGGGGTGGCGCCATGGATCGACGTCTCGCAGGACTCGCGCTGGGGACGGCTCTCGCGATCTCGATGGCCGGGAGAGCCCCTTTGCTGGGAGTTCTCGCCACTCTGCTGATTCCGGTGACTGCGCTGGCCGCGGCCGTTCGCGCCGGAATCGGGGGATGGGCGCTCGCGATGCTTCCCGGGGGAGTCGCGATCGCCGCAGTCGGCACCGAGGGGAGCGCCGCCTACGTGGCGGGAGCCCTCTCCGGACCCGTCACCTGGGCAATGCTCCAACGGGGAGTGCGTCCGGCGGTCGCCCTGGCCGGAGGGGCCGGACCCTATGCGGTCTGGATGATCTACCTGGCGATCACGGGCTTCGATCCCTTTCCGGCGGAGCTCGAGGAGTCGCTGGCGGGGATCGTGGCCGAATCGGCCCGACAGGGAGACGTTCCCGCGGAGCAGCTGGCCGAGCTCTCGAAGAGCCTGACGGTGGCCGTTCAGGTGCTTCGCCAGACCTGGGTCGCCTCGGAGGCGGTCTGGTTCTGGGTGACTCTCGTCGTCGCCTGGACGGTGGCCCGCCGCGTCTTCCAGGGTGGGGGCTTCGCTCCCCTCGGACGCTTCTCCCGGTTCGACGTCCCCGATCGGGTCGTCGGGCTGCTGATCGGAGGGCTCGTGATGGTGTTGTTCCCCGGGGGCGGGGGCTCCGCGGCGGTCCGCACCGCCGGGTGGAATCTGATCTCGGGGACCGGCCTCGTCTACGCCATCCGGGGTCTCGCCATCGAGTGGCACTGGATGGGCCGCGGAGGCTGGCGGCGACCGTGGCACATCGGCATGGTGGTCGCGGGGATCGTGCTCTTCCTCCCCGTCTTTCTCGCGACGACGTTGGGGTTGGGGCTGTTCGACACGTGGGCGGACTTCCGGCGCCTCGGCGGATCCGAGCCGGGGGGAGACTCCCTCTCGACCCGGCCTCCCACCTCGGGCGACGACATCCAAAGGAAGGGATAGGGACAGAGCTCATGAAGTTGATACTCACGATGGACGTGGCCGGACTCGGAGCGCGAGGAGACCGGATCGACGTCGCGGCGGGTTACGCGCGCAACTATCTCATGCCGCGTCGCCTGGCGGTCCCCGCCACCCCCGGCAACCTCCGCGCTCTCGAGGAGGAGGGCAAGCTGGGCGAGATCCACGATCGGAAGGGCCGGCGGGAGGCCGAGAAGGTCCGGGAGTTCCTCGCCGACCACGAGCTCTTCACCACACTCAAGATAGGACGAGAGGGAAAGGCGTTCGGAGCCGTGACGTCGAAGGACGTCGGGATCCTCCTCCGGATGGCCGGGCTCGAGGTCGATCGCCGACGGATCCAGCTCGACACCCCGATCAAGCGACTCGGAGTCTTCGAGATTCCCCTGGCGGTCCATCCCGACGTAGACACGCGGATCAAGCTCTTCGTGGACCAGAAGGGAGGGACCAAGGAGGGCGCGGTGACCCGCGAGGCGGGGCACCAGGCGAAGCTCGAGGCGGCCGAAGAGGCGGCGCGCGCCGAAGCCGAGGCCCGGGCCACGCGAGAGCGGGAGGCCGAGGAGGCGGCCCGCATCGCCATCGCGAAGGCGGAGGCGCGGCGGAAGGCTCGCGAGGAGGCGGAGACGAAGGCCCGCGAGAAGGAGTCGACCGCCGCGGCCGGAGCCTCCGACACCGAGAAAAGCCAAGAGAACGACACCGGCGGGGAAGGCGGCGCCGAGAGCGTCGAGGGGGACACGGAAGCGTGACCAGCCTGCATACCTCACCAGCCTCTGCTGCGGCAGCGGCGATGCCGCGCCTGGCTTCGTCGCTGCGGAGCTTCCGCCCTGCGACGGGGCGACGGCCCCGCCTCGGGCGAAGGTCCCCCATCTCCTCGCCAGGCACGACTCTCCGCAGCCTCGCGACGAGCCCGGTGAGAAATGCAGGCTAGGCTCTCCTTCCGATCGAGACGTGCGCCGACCGGATGGCTGCTCGCGGCGATCCTCGGCGGAGCCGGTTGCGGCCCGGGGGGGAACGGAGCGCCCTCCGACGAGAGCCCCGTACTCGCGGAGATCGACGGGACCCTCATCCGGGAATCGGAAGTGACCGCCCGCCTCGCCTCCCTTCCCCTGCAGGCGAGGTCCGGCTACTCCACGGACCTCGGTCGCCGTCGCCTGCTCGACCAGATGATCGAGGAGGAAGTCCTCTACCGGGCCGCCCGCGACGAGGGGATGGAGCGGGACGAGGAGGTGCGTCGAATCCTCGAGAGCCAGCGCCGGCAGGTTCTCGTGCAGGCCTTCCTCGACCGGAAGCAGGAGGAGCTCACCAAGCCCTCCGAGTCGGAACTGAAGGAGTTCTACGAGGCTCACCGGGAGGACTACCGGACCGAGCGGGTGCTTCGCGTTCGGATTCTCTTGAACTCCAACGAGCAGACCGTGGCCCGGACCCGAGAGGTGGTGGAAGACGGAGCCATGCCGTTCAAGCAGGCCTGCGGCACGCTCAACGAGAAGGGGATCATCAATCGGGCCGCGGGTCTGCTGCCCGACTGGGTCCGCCGCGGCAAAGCCGTCGCCTGGATCGGCAACCATCCCGAGTTCCACGAAGCCGCCTTCTCTCTGGAGGCGGGCGAGCTCAGCGAGGTGATCGAGATCTCCCTCGGATACCTCCTCCTCCGGGTGGAGGAGATCCGGGAGGCGCGCCAGCGTCCGTTCGAGGAGGTCCGCGAGGACGTTCGAGGGCGAATCGTCCGGGCGCGGAGCACGTCCGGCCTGCCGGAGCTCCTCGCCGAGCTGCGGACGAGGTACGGGGTCGTGGTGCACGAGCCGGAGGCTCCCACGGCGGAAGAACTCTTCCGGAGAGCGCAGACGGAGACCGATGCCTCCCGCCGCGTCGCCCTTTATGAGGAACTCTTGGAGCGATATCCTGGAGACGAGCAGGCCGCGGCGGCCTGGTTCATGATCGGGTTCCTCCGGAGCGAGGAGCTCGACGATCCCGAGGGAGCCGCCACCGCGTTCCGGACGGTCACCGAGCGCTTCCCCGACTCGGAACTTGCGCAGTCGGCCCAGTGGATGCTTACCTCGTCCGAAGACACGATCCCGGTGCCCGCGCCCGAGGAGCGCGCCGCCGCGACCGGGGACGCGACCGAGGAGAGCTCGCCGTGATCGAGATGACCGTTTCCGGGCTGGCCATCGACGAGCGGACCCACACTCCGGTTGTTCTTCTGAAGGAGAAGGACGGCTCGCGGATGCTGCCCATCTGGATCGGCCCCTCCGAGGCGAGCGCCATCGCGATCGTGCTCGCCCAGCGGGAGTTCCAGCGCCCCCTCACGCACGATCTCCTGCGGACGGTGATCGAAGGGCTCAATGCGAAGGTCCCGAAAATCGCCATCATCGATCTGCAGGACAAGACCTACTTCGCGCGGGTCTTTCTCGAGCGGGAGAAGGAGCTCCTGTCGATCGACGCCCGGCCTTCGGACTGCATCGCCCTCGCACTGCGGACGCGCTCGCCCATCTTCGTCAAGGAGGAGCTCCTCCGCGACGAGGAGGAGGGCGGGGAAGTGGCCACCCAGCAGTCGATGGAGGAGCTCCAACGCGCCCTCGAGGACATGGATCCCGAGGAGTTCGGCAAGCTCTGGACCTAACCGGCATGACTTCCCCGCAATCGCGGCGACTCTCTGCGGCGACATCGAGGCGGCAGGTTGTCCCCGCGCCTCGCGGTCCCGGCCTCCGCGGTCTCCGGGTCGCCCTCCCTCTCGCGTTCTTCCTGGGTGCCTGTGCCGCTCCGGCTCCCTCCCCGCGGATCGAGCCGACGGAAGCGCCCACCTCGACGTCGCGTCCCGTCCCGGAGCTCCCGAAGTCACCCGGGGAGGAGATCACCGAGCTCGTCGAGTCGGGAGATCTCGGCGCGGCCCGGGAGCTTTTCGCGTCCGTTCCGGACGACGCCTGGAGTTCGCCCGCCGAGCACGATCTCGTCGCCGCTCGACTGCTGGCGGCCGAGGCCCGCGCCGGAGTGCCGAGGGCGACGCTCGAGGAGTCCCTGGTGCAGTACTACCGGATCTCCGGAGTCGAGGGGGGAGCGGAGCTCGCCCCGAAGGCCTTCGACGAGATCGCGGAGATCCGGGAAGAGCGGGGGAACTCCGCCGAGTCGCTCCGGGCGCGGTTGATCGCATGGGATCGAAGCGACGAGGAGGGCCGGAAGACCCGGGCGGGCGGTCTCCGGCGGGCGGCGGAGTCCGCCGACGAGCGGACTCTCCGTCGACTCGTCCGCGATCCCGGGATCGGTGCGGCCGCCGGCTTCCTCTGGATCGAGATCGCCGAACGGGACGCGGCGGCGGGCCGAGCGGCGTCCGCCCGGCGCGCCGCGCGCCGTGTCCTCGACTCCCCCGATCCTCGGATCCGGGAGATCGGAGCGCGGGTCCTCCGCGAGGAGCCGGACGAGGGAGCGGCCGAGGAGTTTACGATCGCTCTGCTCGCTCCCCTCCAGGGACGCTTCGAGATGTTCGGTCGTTCCTTCCTCCTGGGCGCCCGAATCGCGCTCGCCGATCGGAATCAGGGCGACTCCGCCGCTCGCCTGTCGATCCGGCTCGCGGTCCGCGACACGGAAGGCGATCTCCTGACCGCGATGCGCGCCGCGCGGGACGCGGTTTTCGAAGACGGGGCGGACGCGATCGTCGGACCGCTCCTGAGCGTCACCAGCATCGCGGCGGGCGGGATCGCCCAGACCCTGGGCGTGCCGCTCATCACGCCGATCGCCACCGACCCGAGGCTCTCCGAGATCGGACCGGCCGTTCAGACCCTGGCGCCGGATCCCGAGGAGCTGGCCGTGCCCCTCGCCGAGTTCTCGATGAACGAGCTCGGCTATCGGAGCTTCGGGGTCCTCGTTCCCAGGGACGGAATGTCCGCCGAGTTCGAGGCGAAGTTCCGCTCCGCCGTGGAGGAGCGCGGCGGACGGGTCTCGATCTCGATCGCGTTCGACCCGGAGGACTCCGACTTCCGCCACCTGATCGAGAGGATCGACGAGGCGGGCGTGGACGCGGTCTACGTGCCGGGCGGGGTCGCCAGCCTGGAGCGCCTCGCCCCCCAGCTCGACTTCTACGAGTTCGGTCGGAGACTCTTGGGCAACGGTGGGTGGATGGACTCCCGCATACTCGATCCGGGGAACATCGCACTCGACGGAGCGGTCTTCGCGGTGGAGTCGGCGGACAATCCCGATTCGGAGTTCCGGATCCGACTCCGCGACGCGATCTGGGAGGAGACCCGGGGCGAGGTCTCCCGCTTCCACGTTCAGGGGTACCGGGCGATGGCCGCGCTCCTCTTCACGATCGACGCGGGAGCGCGAAGCGGAGAGGAGATCGTGCAGACGCTCTGCCGCCGCCGTCACTGGCCGGTTCGGCCCGAGAGCGAACAGGTAGAACTGCTGACGTACCGGGACGGGGTGCTCGGCCCCGCGACCTGGGCGCCGGTCTTCGAGCTCGAGCCGAAGATCAGGGACGAGCCGGAGGAAGGGTCGGAGACGCGCGAACCGGAGACGCACGAAGGGGAGACGGATCGGGCCGATCCGGCGGAAGCGGGCGGATCCTCGAAGGAGAGCCGCTCGCGGCGACGCTGACCTGACATCGAGTGTCCGGCCCGGACGGAGCGCACCGGCTTTTCTCTCGACAGCCTCCGGCGGACGTGGCTTTCTCTCTCGCGATTCTCCCGTCGCGAGCCGTCTCTTCCTGTCCGAAGCGAGGGAGCGGAGTGGATCGCGGACCCGATTCCCCGAAGCCCCGCGCCCGCTGGGGCACCCGGCTCGGCTTCGTCCTGGCGGCGTCCGGAAGCGCCGTGGGGCTCGGCAACATCTGGAAGTTCCCTTACATCACCGGGGAGTACGGCGGGGGTGCCTTCGTCCTCGTCTATCTGGGCTGCATCCTGCTGATCGGCCTTCCGCTCATGTACTCCGAGCTGATCATCGGCCGCCGGGGGGGAAAGGACGTGCTCGGGGCGCTGCGCGCCCTCACGCGGCACCGGGGGCCGGGAGGCCGGATCCTCAGCGTCCTCACCGGAACCCTCGCCGTGGGGTCCGGATTCTTCATCCTCTCCTATTACTCGGTGGTCGCGGGCTGGGCGATCCACTTCCTGGTCGTCTCGCTGGGGATCACTTCCCGCAGTCCCGACGGAGCGGAGGCGACGTTCTTGGCGCTGGTCGGAAGCTCCGCTCTCTCGGTTCTCTGGCACTCGGTCTTCATGCTTCTGGTCATCGGGGTGGTCGCGCGCGGCGTGCACGAGGGGATCGAGTTCCTCTGCTCGCGACTCATGCCCGCGCTGGTCGGGATCCTTCTCCTCCTCCTCGTCTACGTGGGGCTCACCGGCGGACTGGCCCTGTCGGTCGAGTTCCTGTTCCGCCCCGACTTCTCCAAGCTGAGCGGAGAGGCGATCCTGGAAGCGCTCGGACACGCGTTCTTCACGCTCTCCCTCGGGATGGGGGCGATGGTCACGTACGGCTCCTACCTCAAGCGGGACACGTACGTCGTGCGCGACGGCGTGACGGTGGCCGTGCTCGACACGGTCATTGCTCTCCTGGCGGGCATGGTCATCTTCTCGGTGGTCTTCGCCGCCGGAATGGAGCCGGGCGCCGGCCCGGGACTCGTCTTCGTGACCCTCCCCGACCTCTTCCTCGACATGCCGGGAGGCACGCTGTTCGGAGTCGCGTTCTTCTTCCTCCTCCTGTTTGCGGCGTGGTCGTCCGGTCTCTCCCTGTTGGAGGTGGTCGTCGCCTACTTCGTCGACGAGCACGGCTTCTCCCGCACCGCGGCGAGCTGGCTGTTCGGGGCGCTGATCTGGGGGCTCGGCCTCGGGTCGGCGGTCTCGGGGGACTTCATGGACTTCTTCGACAACCTGACCACCCGCTACATGCTTCCCCTCGGCGGGCTGATCATCGCGGTCATCGCCGGCTGGCTCCTGCGTCCCGCGGACCGGGAGGCCGGGTTCCTTTCCTTGGGAGACGCGGGGACCCCGCTCGCGCGGGCCTGGACGTTGATCATCCGATTCGTGACTCCGATCCTGGTGCTGGTGGTCCTCCTCGCCAAGATGGGAATCCTCGACCGGCTGGGGTTCCTCCGGACCGGCGGATGAGCCGGGCGGGGGACCGGGTGCGGTGGGTGTTCCTGGGTCTCGCGATCGGCCTCTCCGGCTGCGGGGGTCCGGAAGATCGGCTCCGGAGCGTCCCCGCCGTCGGCGCGATTCTCCCGCTCAGCGGAACGGACGCACGACTCGGCGAGTCTCTCCGCGTCGGGATGGAGCTCGCCGCCGCCGCGGACGAGGGAGCCTCCGTTCGACTCCGGATCGTCGACGGGGAGGGTCGCCCGGGCCCCTCGGCGCGACGCCTGAGGGAGCTCGACGCGGATCCCGGAATCGTCGCGGTCATCGGGGGCGCCTTCGCCTCCGTCGCGCGGCCTCTCACCGCTCTCGAGCCCCCGGGGCGGGTGCCCTTTCTGGCCCTCTCCCCTCTCGCGTTTCCTCGCGCGATCACGCCGGGCGCGGGCGCGCGGCGGCTGCATCGCCTCGAGGCCCTCGGTCAGGCCGCCGCCGCCCACGCCGCGAGCCGGCTCGAGGCGACGCGTGCGGGCGTGATCTTTCGACCGACCGGCGAGGCGTCCGCCGTCCTGGGTGAGAGCTTCTCCCGCGATTTCGCGGAGTCGGGGGAGATCGTGTGGTCGGTCACGCCGAACGAGGAAGGGAGAGTTCGACCGCCTCCGGGACCCGAAGAGGCCATCGACGTCCTCTGGGTGGCGGGCCCCGCGGTCTGGGCCGTCGAGATGGTGAAGGCGAGCCGCGGCGCCCGAGAGGCCGCGATCCTCCTCGCCGCAGGATGGGACGCGCAGGGGGTCGAGGTCCTGTTCGAAGGGGACCGTGTCGTGCACCGGGTGGACTTCTACTCGGAGTCCGATCCCCGTCCGATCGCGGTTCGGTTCCGCGAGGCCTGCCGCGCCGCGGGCACGGATCCCTCGCCCGCGGTCGCACTCGGCTGGGATGCGGTGCTCCGGGTGCGCGATGCGATCGACCGGGTGGGCGACGAGCGATCGCGGATCGACCACGTTCTCGGGCAGGGCGAGGCCACCCCGGGCGTCACCGGTCGAATCGGCGACGGTGTCGCCGGCGCCGCCGGCGAGAACCCCGCCGTCGTGGCGCTGTCCCGGGACGGCATCCGGTTCCTTCACCGCATCGACGTGCCCGCCGCCGCGGGTGGCGACCCCCGGGAGGCCCGTCCCGCCGGGGATTCCGGGCCCGAGGAGTCCGGAATGCCGCGTTCTCCTTGACGCTCCGAATCCCGAAGCGCACCATCAGTTCGTGCTCATCGCCGCCGTCTCCCAGTCTGCCCACTCTTCGGGTTCGTATTGAAGGACGTCTTCCGAAAGATCCCATCCGTCGACCAGCTTCTTCTCGCTCCGGAGATCCGGGAGCTGCTCGACCGCGAGCCCCGTCCCGTGGTGGTCCGCGAGATCCGCCGCCGCCTCACCGCGATTCGCGAAGGGCTGAACCGGGACGGCGCGACGGAGAGCGACGTGCCCGACTCGAGCGCCATCGTGGCCGACGTCGTCCACCGCGTGACGACACGATCGCGAGGGCCCCGGCGCGTGCTGAACGCCACCGGGGTCGTGTTGCACACGAACCTGGGTCGTGCGCGTCTCGCCGAGGAAGCCGTCGAAGCGATGCAGGAGGTCGCACGCGGCGCCTGCGATCTCGAGTTCGACCTCGAGTCGGGCAGGCGCTCGTCCCGGGGACGACGTCTGGCGGAACGGCTCGTGGAAATCACCGGCGCGGAGGCGGCCCTCGTCGTGAACAACAATGCCGGTGCCCTCGTGCTCGCGCTCAACGAGCTGGCGCAGGGCCGGGACGCGATCGTGTCCCGCGGCGAGCTCGTGGAGATCGGGGGGTCCTTCCGGCTTCCCGACGTCATGGCGCGAACCGGAGCCCGACTCGTCGAGGTCGGGACGACGAACCGCACGCATCTCGAGGACTACGAGCGGGCCATCGGACCGGACACCGCCGTGCTGCTCAAGGTGCACCGCTCGAATTTCCTTCAAGCGGGCTTCGTGTCCGAGGTCTCCCTGAACGACTTGGCAGCCCTCGGAAGAGAGCGGGGCATCCCGGTTCTGCACGACCTCGGTTCGGGCTCGCTGCACCCCGTGGAGGCGACACGGAGCGAGCCGTCCCTGCGCGAGAGCCTCGAGGCGCCCGTGGACGTCGTGACCCTCTCGGGGGACAAGCTCCTCGGCGGGCCCCAGGCCGGAATCCTTCTCGGCCGGGCGGCGATTCTGGACCGGCTGCGGCGGAATCCGCTGGCGCGGGCCCTGCGAATCGACAAGTTCACGATCGCAGCCCTTGCGGCGACCCTCGATCTCTTGGATGATCCCCAACGAGCCCGGGAACGGGTGCCGGTGCTGTGCGCGCTCACCGCCACTCCGGAGACCTTGGAGCGGAGGGCGAAGGCGATCGCGGGGGGGCTTGCGGGCTGCCCCGGCCTGACGGTGGGCGTGCGTGCCGACAGGAGCGAAGTCGGGGGAGGAGCGGTCCCGGGGATCGGCCTTCCCACGACGGTCTGCACGCTGCGGCACGAGTCGCTCGGGACGGAGGAGCTCGCGCGCGAGCTGCGCGCGCTCCCCCTGCCCGTGATCGGACGGATCGCGGACGATCGCGTGTGTCTGGATCCACGGAGTCTGCATCCGTCCGAAGACGCGGAGTGTGTCCGGGCCCTCGAGGCACGGTTCGGGAAGACGGGAGGATGATGAGGATGAACACCGTGACCGGGAACTACAGCCCGGAGGAGCTGGCGCTCGAGCTGGACTTACCGCTTCTCGGGGCCCTGCCCGATCCCGCCCCTCGGGGAGGGATCGTCGCCGCCACCCTGCCGACGGATGAGAACGAGCGCCGGGACGTCGCCCGCGCGGCCGGACGGATTCTGCTCTCGCCCCTCATCCGGGACGGGGTCCTCGGTCTCGTCGGCGACATGAACGCCGCGAGCCGCGCCCGGATCGCCTCGTCGGTGGCCGCCCTGATCTCGGCCGAGAAATCGACCATTCTCGTCGACGCCGACCTGAGACACGCGTGCCTCTCTTTCGATGAACGGGGTCGGGCCCAGGAGGGACTGGTGGACGTGCTGCGCTACGGCGTGCGGTCCCCCCGCGTCGTCTCCCCCACGCGCTGTCCCGGCTTGAGCCTGCTCCCGGTCGGATCGGGCACCGTGGACTTCACCGGCACGTACGGATCGGAGGCCACCCCGAGCCTCTTCATGGAGCTGAAGCGGACCGGCGACCTCGTCCTCGTCAACGCTCCCGACATCCAGGATCTCTCCAACGCCGGGCCGCTTCTCGCCGAGATCCAGGGTTGGGTTCTGATTCACCAGGCGGGGGCCTCCGACCCGGAGACGACGAGGACGCTGCGGGAGACTCTCGATCCGATCAAGTGGGTCGGCCTGCTCGTGGTCGCTCCTGCGACGGGCGAGAGCGAGGAAGCGACCGCGCCCGCCGTCGGGGAGAGCGTTCCGGAGACCGCGCCACCCGCCCCGCGCCCCGCCGGCGAGGGGCTCACCCGGGAGAAGGACGAGACGGATTCGGTCGTCGGGCACGGCTCAGGGATCGTGGTCGACGAGCCGGGGAGGGTCGCCGCCCCCGGGCCGGAACCTCTCGGAGACGAGGCGGCCGCGAAGCGCGAAGTCGATTCCGAGGATCTCTCCGTGCTCGACCGGATCGGGATCCCGGCGTCGCCGGAGCGCCCGCTGGAACGAGCGGTGCCCGGGGACGAGGCGGCCACGCCCGAGTTCTCCGAGGCGGAGGACGTCGAACCGGAGCTCCCGATCGCCACGCCTCCGCCCGCGCCGGCCCGGTCCGAGGGCACGCCCGAGGACTCCGAGCCGGTCGAGGGCCTCGAGCCGGGCGCCGTCCCGGAGGCGGAGGCGCAAGAGGCCGCCGAGATCCCGACGGCCCCGCCGGAGCGGGGCGCACGGTGGCGGATGTTCACCGGGATCGGCCTCCTCGTGATCGCGATCGCCATTCTCGTGTGGGCCGGCCTCCTCGATCGCGCGGCGGGACCGGCTTCGTCCCCGCCCGCGCTGACGACGTCGGGGCCGGCGCGGGATGCGGCCCGGCCCGCGGGGCCGGCGGCGGGGGTCACGGTCCCGCCGGAGAGTCCGAAGCCGGACGTCGGCTCCGGAGTCGCCACGGCCGGAGACGGAGCGGAAGGCGCCACGGCCGGAGACGAAGCGGAAGGGGCCGCGGCCGGAGACGGAGCGGCCGTCTCGGAGGAGGGGAGTCAGGGCGCCGGCGAGCCCGAGCCGACCCCGGTGGCCGTCATGCCTCCGGCCGACGCCGATCGCGCGACGCCCGGGACGCCGACGGCGAGCTCCGGCGGCGCATCCTCCGAGGCACCGGCCACGGAGACGCCGCCCGAGACACCGATCGAACCGGGGACGCCTACCGTGACGCCCGGCCCCCGGTACGGAGTCCATCTCAGCTCTCTGAAGGGACAGGATGCCGCCCGACGCGAGGCGGCGGCGATCGAGGCGGCCGGTTTTCCGACGGTGACGCGCCGGATTCTCGTTCCCGACAAGGGATGGTGGTATCGCGTCTACGTCGGCCCGTACGGTGACCGGGAGAGCGCCCGAAGCATCGCCGGGGAGATCAAGTCCACCGGATTCAGGAAGTACGCGCAGGTACAACGGCTTCCCGCGGAGGAGGACGGGGGCGGGTCGGGACGGGAGGATCGATGAACCTCAAGAACCTGGAGCTGTTCGGCTTCAAGTCGTTCATGCGGAAGCTGGACATCCACTTCTCCGACGGGATCACGGTCATCGTCGGACCCAACGGGTGCGGCAAGACGAACGTGACCGACGCGCTCCGCTGGGTGCTCGGCGAGGGCAACGCGCGCATGCTGCGCGGGAACCGGATGGAGGACCTCATCTTCAGCGGCACCCGCGACTACAAGCCGCTGAACTTCGCGGAGGTCTCGCTCAGCATCGACAATACCTCCGGAGTCCTGCCCGTCGAGTACCCCGAGGTGACGGTGACCCGCCGCGTCTTCCGGAACGGCGAGTCCGAGTTCCTCATCAACCGGATTCCGGGGCGATTGCGGGACATCCACGAGCTCTTCATGGACACGGGGCTCGGAAGCCGGGCGTACTCGGTGATCGAGCGGAGCATGGTCGACATGGTGCTCTCCGACCAACCGGAGAAGCGTCGGGAGCTCCTGGAAGAGGCCGCCGGCATCATGAAGTACAAGATCCGGCACCGTCAGGCGCAGCGGAAGCTCGAGGCCACCGACGAGGATCTCCACCGGATCGGCGACGTGCTCCGCGAGGTCGAGCGGCAGGTGCGCTCCCTCCGGAGGCAGGTCGGAGCGGCCCGTCGCTTCGAGCAGATCCGCGAACGGCAGCGGGAGCTCGAGATCGCCCTCGCTCTGGTTCAGTCGTCGGAGCAGGGTGGGCGGCAGAGTGTCTTGGAGGAGTCGCGCGCGGAGAGCGTGACCGAGCGGGACGGGGCCGCCGCGAAGACGGCCGCCCTCGAGGTCGAGATCGAAGAGGTTCGCGTCCGCTCCGCCGAGATCGATCGGGCGCTCGCCGAGGTTCAGCGCGAGGTCGACGAGCGAGCGGAGGAGGCCCGCCGGATCGAGAGCGAAAAGCTCGTCCGCGTCGAGCGGCAGGAGTCCCTCCGCGCGACCTCCGACCGCCTGGCCGGGGAGCGAGAAGAGCTCCGGAGGAGCATTCGCGAGGGTGACGAGCGACGCGAGGCCCTGGAGGCGCGCCGGACCGGGGAGGAGGCCCGGCTCGCGGAGATGCGGGAGCGCCGCCGGGAGGCCGAAGCCTGCCTCGCGAACTTCGAGTCGAGTCTTCGCGAGCGCAAGGAGCACTTGACCCGCGCGCGGGAGATCCAGGAGGAGGCCCTGGCGGAGGGGGCCCGGATCCGGGCGGAGCTCGCGAACCTGGATGCGCACGGGGAACACGTGGTCGACCGGGAGGCGGTTCTGGTCGAGGAGATCGGGGTCCTCGACGCGACCCGGGGGGCCCGGGCGCGAGAGCGCGACGAGGCGACGGCGATCGCCGAGACGATCCGCGGCGAGATCGCGGGGCTCGAAGCCGAGATCGACGCGGCGGGGAGCAGTCAGAGGGATCTCGACGCCCGACGGGAGGAGGTGCGCGAGACGACGGCTCGTCTCTCCGTCGAGCTCGAGACCGCGCGCTCCAGCCTCCAGCTTCTCTGCGACCTCCGCGAGACCCGAGAGGGTTACGCCGAGGGACCGCGACGACTCCTCTCCCGGGAGGACGGTCCGGGACTGACCGCCCTGGCCGACTCCCTCGAGGTCTCGCGTGCGCTCGACTCCGCGCTCGAGGTGGCGGTGCAGTTCGTCGTCGCCCCCCACGACCGGGCGGCCCTCGAGGCGGTTCGCTACCTCAAGGCGAACGACGGTCGGGCCACCGTGGTGGACGCGGCCGCCTACCGGGACGCCCCCCGGCGGAAACGTCCGACCGTGCCGACCGATCCCGCGGTTCTCGGACGGGCGAGGTCCTTCCTCGAGGTGTCCGAGGAGCTCGGCCCCGTTCTCGACGATCTGCTGGATCGGGTGATCCTCGTGGAGACGCTGGAGGACGCTCTCCGCCTGGCGAAGCGCCCCGACGGGAGCGGGCTCCGATTCGTGGCGCGGGAGGGCGACTGGGTAGAGCCGCCCGGCCTGATCCACGGGGGAGCCTCGAAAGCCGCGGGCGACTCGCGCATCCTGGATCGCGCCGATCGCATCGAGCGACTCGAGCGAAAGGTGGAGTCCGACCGCGCCGAGCTCGAGAAGATCGGTCGGCGGATCGCCGAGCTCGACGCGGATCGCGCCCGTCTCTCCGCCCGGATCGACACCCTCCACGCCCGCCGCGACGAGAGGCGCGAGTACCTCGCCGCCACCGAGCGGACGCGGGAGCGTCTCTCCGCCGAGCTGGAAGCGGCGCGGGAGCGCCTGACGCGAATCGGGGAGGAGCGGCAGAACGTGGCCTCGCGACATCAGGAGCTGAATCACCGGCGGGAGGGAGTTCTCCGGATCCTCGAGGAGGCCGAGGAGCGAACGGGGCGGCTCGAGGAGGAGCGCCGCCGGCGCGAGGACGAGCTCACCGCCTCGACGGAGGATCGCGACCGCGCCCAACGGGACTGCCACGATCTTCGGCTCGAGGAGCAGCGGCTACTCTCCGAGCTCGAGAAGATCTCGATCGAGCGGCAGCGGATCGATGAGGTCCGCCGCGCCGACGAGGAGGGGATCGCCCGGAGAACGGAGGACCTCGCGGCGACCGATCGAACCGTGGGAGAGCTCGCCCGAGAGCAGAGTCGGGGAGAGGAAGAGCTCGCCGCGAAGGCGACCGAGCTGGAGGAGCGCCGCCGGGCCCGCGACGAGGTCGAACGGGAGCGTTCCGCGGTCGTCGAGCGGCTTCGGGAGCTCGAGGAGCAGAGGAACCGGTGGTCCCGGCTTCGCAACGAGTGCGCCGAGGCGGTGCACGAGACCGAGCTGCAGCTCCAGAGATGCGAGTCCGCCCGGGAGGAGCTGACCAACCGCATTCGCCACGAGTTCTCTCTCGACCTCGAGTCGCCGGAGATCCGGGAGACGTACGGCGTGCTCCTGGACGCCGAGGACGAGGTCCTGGAGATCTCCCGCCGCGAGTGCGACGACCTGCGCAAGCAGATCGATCGCATGGGGGCGGTCAACCTCATGGCGCTGGAACAGTACGAGAGGGAGTCCCGCCGCCTCGAGTTCCTCCGGACGCAGCACGACGATCTCGAGGAGGCACGGGAGAAGCTCCGCCGCACGATCCGGAAGATCAACCGCACCGCGAGATCCCTCTTCATGAGCACGCTCGAGGACGTCCGCGTGAACTTCCAGCGGACGTTCGGCACCCTGTTCGAGGGGGGACAGGCGGACGTCCGGCTCGTGGGAGAGGAGGACCCGCTGCACGCGCCCGTGGAGATCTTCGCCCGTCCGAAGGGCAAGCGACTGCACAGCATCGCCCTCATGTCCAGCGGGGAGCGGGCCCTCACCGCGGTCGCGTTTCTCTTCGCGATCTACCTCGTCAAGCCGAGCCCGTTCTGCATTCTCGACGAGGTCGACGCCCCCCTGGACGACGCGAACATCGGCCGATTCCTCGACATGCTCCGAACCGTGGCGCACAAGACCCAGTTCGTCATGATCACCCACAACAAGAAGACGATGGCGATCGCCGACTACCTCTACGGAGTCACGATGGAGGAGGCGGGGATCTCCAAGCTGGTCTCCGTCCGTCTCGGACGGGCCGGGGAGACGGAGCCCGCGTCCGCCGGCAACGGGGACGAGGGCGTTCTCGAGGAAGCGGCGCTGGTCGTGGAGGGCTCCGCTTGATCAGGGGAATCGGGCAGGGGATCGCTCGGCTCAAAGCGGGACTCCGGAAGACGCGCGACCAGATCGGCGACGGGGTCCGGAACATCGTCCGGGGCCGCAGCACCGTCGACGAGGAGATGTGGGAGGAGGTCGAGGAGCTCCTGCTCCGGAGCGACGTGGGCGCGATCACCGCGGAGGAGCTCGTGGAGGATCTCCGTCGCGCCGCGGGCCGCTGGTCCCGACCCGACCCGGATCAAGTTCTGGAGACGCTGCGCCGGTCGCTCTGCGAGAAGATGGGGTCGGGCGAGCGTCCGCCGCTCGCTCTGGACGTCGCCGAGGGCCCCGCCGTCGTTCTCGTGATCGGGGTCAACGGGGCGGGCAAGACCACGACGATCGGCAAGCTCGCGGCCCGCCTCCGCGAGGAGGGCAAGCGGGTCCTGGTCGTCGCGGGAGACACGTACCGGATGGCGGCCGTCGAGCAGCTCGCGGGGTGGGCCGAGCGCGCCGGAGTCCCCCTGGTGAGGGGGCGGGAGGGGGGCGACGCCGCTGCGGTCGTCCACGACGGGCTCGAGTCCGCGATCGCCCGGAAGGCGGACGTAGTCCTCGTGGACACGGCCGGACGGCTTCACACGAAGACCTCCCTCATGGAAGAGCTTCACAAGATGCGGCGGGTGATCGAGCGCCGCCTCCCCGGGGCCCCCCACGAAGTGCTCCTCGTGCTCGACGCGACCACCGGTCAGAACGCGTTGCAACAGGCCCGGGTATTCGGCGAGGATCTGGGGGTCACCGGGCTCGTGCTCGCCAAGCTGGACGGCACCGCCCGCGGCGGAGTGGTCCTGGCGATCCGGCGGGAGCTCGAAGTTCCGGTGAAGCTCGTCGGGGTGGGCGAGGGGATCGAGGATCTGCAGGACTTCGATCCCGAGGCCTTCGCCCGCGCTCTGGTTCCGGAGGACCGGCCCGCCGCCTGAGGGGTAGAGACGTGTCGCAGAAATCCCGCCGCCCGGATTCCCCGCCTCCTTTCGGGGAGGGGGAAGGGGGGAACGCGGCCGAGCTTCGCGCGCGGATCGCCGAGCTCCGCGAGGAGGTCGACCGCCTTCGGGGCCGGATCGATCGGGAGGTCTACGAGAGGAAGCGCGCGGCCGATCAGGTCGCCCACCTCTTCCGGGTCTCCGCCTCGGTCCTCGTCGCTCCCGACCTCGACGAACAGCTGGAGCGCGTCGCGAACGGAATCGTCACCGCGTGCAACTTCCGTCGCTGCGTCATCACCCTGATCGACGACGACTGGCAGGTCCGGAAGCGCGCCCACGCCGGGCTCTCCCGGGAGGAAGCCAAGGCGCTGGAGTCGGCTCCCACCATCTCCCCCGAAGTGCGGCGGCGGATGTTCGACGAGAGGTACCGGGTCGGCAACTCCTATTTCATTCCTCACGACTCCAGCCTCGGCAGCCAGCTCTCGCGGGTCGGCGTCTCCTCGAGCCGCTCGGAGGGGGACTTCATCGACTGGCACCCCGAGGATCTTCTCTTCCTTCCGCTGCTCGGAGGCGAGGGGAAGATGCTGGGGTCGATGTCCGTGGACGACCCGTTCGACGGCCGGCGACCGACCGCGGAGAGCCTCACCGTGCTCGAGCTCTTCGCACGCGAGGCGGCGTTCGCCATCGAGCAGAGTCTGCTCCTCCGCGAGCTGCGCAAGACGGAGGGCTATCTCGAGAACTTCGTGACCCACTCGGCCGACGCGATCATCGCGACCGATCCCAAAGGCAAGATCACCCTCTGGAACGAGGGGGCGACGCGCATGCTGGGGTGGACCTCGGAGGAGATGATCGGGGAGAGCGTCGTGAAGGTCTACGGAAACGAGGCGGAGGCCTCCGCCATGAAGCGGCTTCTGATGTCGGAGGGGCACGGTGGGGCCGGCCTGCTCGACGGATACGAGACTGCCTTCGTCTCCAAGGCGGGAGAGAAGATCCCGGCCGCTCTCTCCGCCTCCGCCCTCTACGACGAGGACGGGACCTTTCTCGGCACGGCGGGCATCTCCCGCGACCTCCGGCCCTGGAAGCGGCTCGAGCAGGAGATGGTCGCGGCCGAGCGGGCGGCCACCGTCGGTGAGGTCGCGGCCACGCTCTGCCACGAGATCAACAACTTCCTCGAGGAGATCCTGTCCGCCGGCCAGATCTCCCTGCTCAATCTCGATCTCCCCGAGATCCGGGAGATGTACGAGAGCACCGGCCGCTCGAAGACGCTCGGAAAGGAGATGGAGCGACTGGAGGTCATCTCCCGCGAGGCCCTCAAGATCGCCGGGCTCACGAACCAGCTCCAGAAGCTCGCCCGGGGCGACAAGTACCAGACGACCCAGTACGTCGGCGAGATCCGTATGGTGGAGCTCGGCGAGAAGAGCCGCGCCGTCGCGGGCGCGAAGATTCTGGTCGCGGACGACCGGAAGTACGTCCGCGAGTTTCTCAAGGACTTCCTGGCCCTCGAGGGATTCGAGGTGGACGTGGCCGAAGACGGACGCCAGGCCATCGAGATGGCGGGGCAGAGGCGCTACGATCTCGTCCTCTCCGATATCAAGATGCCCCACAAGAACGGGTACGAAGTCTTCGCCGGGGTGAAGGAGGTGCACCCCGACACGAAAGTGATCCTCATGACCGCCTACGGTTACGATCCGTCCCACTCCATCGTGAAGGCCTCGCGGGACGGACTGTCCGCGGTACTGTACAAGCCGTTCCAGATGGCGCGGGTTCGGAACGCGATCGTTCAGGCCCTCGCGGAGAACGGAGGGGCAGGGGAGGAGGCGGGGCCGCCGGAAGGCGGCGGGCCGGGGACGTCCGTCTCCGGGAACGGCGGAGAGGAGACCGATTGAGCGGCCGGCTCGAAGACCGGATGCGCCGCATCCTCTCCCGGGTCGGACTCGAATTGCTGCTGGCGATCCTCGTGATCGTCCTCTTCGCCGGTTACCTGTTCGGCGACGATCTCCTCTACGGCAGCGACTCGATCCCCGCGGGTCTCTTCTTCCGCTCCCTGAACGTCGACTTCGTTCGCGAGTTCCTCGAGTTCCCGAAGTGGAATCCCTACATCCTGGGGGGGCTGCCCTACATCGACGCGACGCACGGGGACACGTTCTTCCCCTCCTCGATTCTCCACTTCCTCATGCCCGTCTACCGCGGGATGGGCCACAAGCTGATCTTCCACATCTTCCTCGCCGGCGTCTTCATGGCCTTCTACCTGCGGACCCTGGGACTTCGTCGGGAGGCGATCGGGTTCGGAGGAATCACCTACATGCTCTGTCCGATTCTGGTGAGCTACCTGTACGCCGGCCAGGACGGGAAGATGTACGTGGTCAGCCTGACCCCGCTGGTTCTCGGTCTGGCCGAAAGGGCGCTCTTGCGCCAGACCAGCCGCTCGTACCTGCTGCTCGGTCTCTCGATCGGGCTCCTCGTGCTCTCCGCCCAGATCCAGATGGCCTACCACTGCATGTGGTTTCTGGCCGGCCTCTTCCTTCTGCGGCTTTCGACCGGAGCCGTGCCCGCCGGGGGGGAGGCGGACCGCCCCCGCCCCCGTCCGGTGCGCAACGTGGTGGGCTTCGGGGCGGCGATCGTCCTGGGGCTCCTCGTGTCGTCCGTTCAGCTCGTGCCGGCGGTCGCCTACGTGAGGCATCCGGACGGCTTCTCGGTGCGATCGACGAAGACCGACTACGCCCACGCCGCCTCGTGGTCCCTCCACCCCGAAGAGATCGCCTCGATGGTCGTCCCGGAGTTCTGCAACGCGCCGGAGGGCTACTGGGGGCGGAACATCTTCAAATACAACTCGGACTACCTCGGACTGGTCACCCTGGTCCTGGCCGCGTCGGCTCTCCTGGGGCGGAGGAACCCGACGCGCTGGTTCATGGCCGGCCTCGGGGTGTTCTCCGTCGCCTACTCGCTGGGGGAGCACACCCCCCTGCATCGCCTCTTCTACCACGTCGTGCCGCAGGTGAAGCTCTTCCGAGCTCCCCCGCTGGTGATGTTCGGAGCGGCGTTCGGCGGGAGCGTGCTGGCGGCCCTCGGAGTCCAGGACCTCCTCGCCGCCCGGGCGCGGACGGGAACGGGACGGCGAGACTCCCGGCGGGATCTGCCGGTGTTGGTCGGATGTCTCGCCGGAGCGGCCCTCCTCCTCGGGGCGTCGGCCGAGGGGAGAGGTCTCGTCGACACCTGGATCGGCCTGTTCTACCCGGGGATCACTCCGGAGAAGAGCGCCGTCGCGACCGCGAATCTCCCCGCATTCCGAACGGGGGCTCTCGCGGCGGCCGCGATCCTCGCCGCGTGCGGGGCGATCCTCTGGGCCGCGCGAAGCGGTCGGCTGCGCGGACCGGCCGCGGTGCTCCTTCTCGGACTGCTCACGGTCATCGACCTGTGGCGCGTGGACGATCGGTTCCAGGTCACCCTCGACACGAACGTGTATCCTCCTCCGCGGAACGTGGAGGGCGACGTGTTCCTCCGTCCCGATCCCCTGGTCGAACGCCTCCAGTCGGAGACGGAGCGGGAGAAGTTCCGCGTGATGCCCGTGGATGCCCGGCACGGCTCCAACAACCTCGGGTTGTTCGGCGTCGAGTCCGTCCTGGGTTTCCACGACAACGAGCTGTCCTGGTACCGGCGGCTCCGTTCCGCCCCCGAGGCGGGGGGGCTTCTGGCGGTGAGCGGGAATGCCTACCCGTTTCTCCGGATGCTCAACGTCAAGTACATCCTGCACGACAACCCGCAGCACCCGAATCCCCTTCCCGTTCCGGACTACAATCCCCGGTTCTGGATGACCGACTCCTACGAGGTGATCGCCGCACCCGACGAGATTCCCGCCCGGATCGCCGATCCGGAGTTCGACGTGGGGAGAAGCGTGGTGCTCGAAGCGGAGCCCGACTTCCCGAGCGGATCGGGATCGGGGGCGGAACCGGGCCGGGTGGTCTCCTACGCCTACGAGGGAAACCGGATTCGGGTCGAGGTGTCGGTCGATCGGCCCTGCGTGCTCGTGCAGTCGGAGAACTGGTTTCCCTACTGGAACGTGAAGGTCGACGGGCACACGGCCCCCTTGCTCCGCGTGAACGGCGTGATCCGGGGAATCGAGCTCGCGCCCGGGGCCCGCGAGGTCGAGCTCGCGTACCGGTCTCCTCCGTACGAGGCGGGGAAGGCGATCACGCTCACGTCCCTCGGGATCGTCGCTCTCCTGGGGGCGGTCGGGGCGATCCGGAGTCGCGCTCGCCGGGGCTGATCCCGTCCGACGCTCGCCCCTCCCGGGCCGGGCCGCCGCCGGGCGAGAGACGGCGAAAGAAAAACGGGATCGCCAGGACGAGCTCCAGCACCGTCAGGAGAAGGCGGCTGCTCACCACGATCACCGCGGCGGGGCCGGCGCCCGACGTCTCCGCGAGGATCGTCAGCAGGATCGTTTCCCGCGGTCCGATTCCCCCCGGCGCGAACAGCGCGAGAAACCCCACGACGTAGGCGATCGCGAACGCGGAGACGGCGGTGGAGAGCGGCAGCCCGGGGTCGGGCAGGACGCCGCGCGCGAGGAGCCAGAGCGAGAGACCGTACAGGAGCCAGACGATCGCGTTCACGGTCGTCCCGAGCGCCAGGAGACGGAGCGGAATCGACGGCGGTAGAGCGAGTCGGTCGGGCAGGAGCCGGCGCAGCCGGAGGCCGCCCCCGATCCGCGACCCGGCGACGAGGCCGATCGTGATCACTCCGATCACCACCGCCCCGAGGCGAACCGGTCCGGCGATCGGAACGGAGGTCTCGGGAAACGGAAAGGGCGCCGCCAGGAGGAACGCGGTCGCCACCGCGAGGAACTGGAGCACGAAGACGGAGACCACCGCGGATCCCGATCCGAGGTTCGCCCGGTGCGCCAGCACCCCCGCTCCCGCCACCGTCCAGAGCTTCCCCGGCACGTACTTCCCGAGGTTGGCCAGGAGCCAGACGTGCGCGGCGTCCGGGAACGACACGCTCGAGCCGAAGTGGACCATGAAGCGTCGCCAGATCGAGATCTGGAGCGGATAGACGGCCGCCGCCAGAAGGACCGCCCCGAGCAGCGGCAGGGGGGAGAGCACGAGCTCGTACCGATAGGCGGTCAGCTCGCTCCACTTCTCCGTCACGACCCGGTAGGCGAGAAGCAGCACTCCCGCCACCAGGAGGATGCGGAGGACCCATCCCGGCCGCGCGAGCCTATTCATGGACTCCCGCCGGCGCGCCGCGGACCCGAATCGTGTCCCCCGCCGGCGACTCGAGATCGACGGGCACCGCCTCGCCCCCGGGAACGGTGACCCGCGGAACACCGGCCTCGTCCACTTCCGCGACTCTCAGTCCCCGGCGGACCGCCCGCCACTCGACGACCTCGACGAGCGGCACCGTCCACGGACGATCGGCCCGAAGGGTGGAGGCCAGCTCCTCGAATGCGCGGGGCGCATCCGGAAAGCCGAGAGGGTCGCTGAGGTACGGGTGCCATACCCCGACCCAGAGACCCTCCGAGTCGCGGCACTCCCGGGCCGAGCTCGCGGCCTCCTCGACCCAGGCGAGGGGTTCCTCCTGCCCGGCGTACTTGCTCGACGAGCGGTCCATCCAGATCAGCGGTACCTCCTCCAGCGGCAGAACGGAGCGACTCCGGGCGCTCCAGCCGGGAAGGACGTCCCCTGTCCCGAGGCGGAAGCCGGCCCGATCGGGAAAGCCGAAGGTGGCGTCGTATCGGAAGCCCGCCCGGATCATCCCCAGCTGGGTCACCCCGGGTCTCATCCTCAGGAAGTGCTGCCGCACGCCCGCCACCTCCTCTCCGAGAATCGCGCCGAGTCGCTCCCGCTGGCGCCGCATTCGCTCCGGACTCTCGACGGTCGCGAAGCTTCCGTGGAGCGAGACCTCGTGACCCCGGGCCCGGATCTCCGTGAGGATCGCACGATTCAGTGCGCTCTCGGGTCGATAGGTGACGTCCCTCGCGAGAAACGTCCGAGGACTCGGCGACTCGCACAGTGAGAACCAGGTCGACCGCATACCGTGACCGGACTCGATCTTCAAGATGCGCGACACCGCGTCCTTCACCGGCCGGCGAAACGTGGAGGCGACCGCGGACCCGAGCACGCGGGCGAGTCGCGCCCCCTGCGATCGCTTCGCGAGCTCGGTCATCCGAGCGAGGGTCGAGAGCGGCCACCAGCACACGAGATCGAGATCGTGCGTGAGGGTAGCGGCCCACCGGCGTCCCTCGGGCCAGGGACAGACGGTCCAGAACGGGTCTCCGGCGGCGGCCCGGGCCGCCGCCTCGCGAAGCGATCGGGCTGCCCGGGAGAGGATCGGCGCGGAGGCGAGCCCGGCCCGCACGAGGGGATTGGCGTCGGGCGGAACCCGACCGTGGGGATCCCTCGCCTCCGTCGTCTGTTCCTCCTGCGCCCCGGCAATCGCGGCGACCCCGGAGAGGAGGGCACGAGGCAATACGACGCGGCCGGGCTCGACGACGACCTCCGGTTCGACGAGGAGCTGCAGGGACCGGGGCCCGGCTTCGGGGGACGGGGCCTCCCGGAGAACGAGTTCCGGTCCCGTCCGGACCTCCGGTGATTCCGGGGGGATCAGGCGGGCGAGGTCGATCAGAACCTGGAGTCCGTACGCCTCCTCGGGGGAGAGTTCGGGAGTCGGCCGGGCCACACGAATCATGTCACTCCCTGCACCCCGGAAGCCGCCCGCCGTCGCGGCGACGGGTCGGCACGGTCGGTGGGGGCGGGTTGGCGAGCTTCGTCCCGAATAGCAGCCCCCTCTGCCCCTGTCGAAGGATTTCGCTTCCGGCGCTCCTCATCCCTCCCTCTTCTTCCCTTGACCTCGGGACCCGGCGCGCGGATCATCCGGACCGCGTTTCCCACCCGCTACCAGGACCGGCCGACATCCGGGGGATGCCGAGATTGTCTCGGGTCGTCGACGAGGACGCCCGCTGGATGCGTCGGGCCCTGGCCCTCGCCCGCCGGGCGATCGGACGGGTCTCCCCCAATCCGATCGTCGGGGCGGTCGTGGTCCGCGAGGGGCGCGGCATCGGCGAGGGCTGGCACGTACGGGCGGGCGCGGCCCACGCGGAGGCGATGGCCCTCGCGAAGTCCGGGAGCGCCGCCCGGGGCGCGACCCTCTACGTCACGCTGGAACCCTGCTCGCATGCGGGTCGGACGCCGCCGTGCGCGCCCGCCGTGATCGAGGCCGGGATCGAGCGCGTCGTCTCCGCCCTGGAGGATCCCGATCCGCGGGTCGGGGGGGGCGGACACCGTCTTCTGCGGGAGGCGGGGATCGAAGTGGAGGTGGGTGTCCTCGGGGAAGAGGCGCGTCGCCAGAACGCGGAGTATCTTCATCGTGTGGTCACCGGCCGCGCCTTCGGGGTGATGAAGGCGGCGGTCACCCTGGACGGACGGCTCGGGGCCGACGGGGGCGACTCCCGCTGGATCACCGGGGAGAAGGCGCGGGACCGGGCACATGAGCTGCGCGATCGCTACGACGCCGTCCTCGTGGGCCGCGGCACCGTCGACCGCGACGACCCGTCTCTGGACGTCCATCTCCCGGGACATCGCCGGGATCCCGTGGTCGTGGTCGCCGACTCGAAGCTCACGTGCCCGGCCGGCCGTAAGCTGTGGAAACGCTCGAAGTCAGGGGCACAAGTCCTTGTCGCGACTGTTGATCCGGTTCCACCGAAGAAGGTCGCCGAACGGGAGGCGTGGGGGGTGGAGATCGTCCCGACCCCTCCCGACGACCGGGGTCGTGTCGATCTGAAGGCGCTGTTCGCGGGGCTGGCGGATCGGGGTCTCAACTCCGTCCTGATCGAGGGGGGGGAGGAGATCCACACCGTGGCGCTCATGAAGGGTCTGGTCCAGCGGGCCCACATCTTCGTTGCTCCCCTGATCCTCGGAGGGCGGCGGGGACCCCGTCTGGTCGGCGACCTGGGGCTCCGGCGGGTCGCGAACGCCTACCGCCTCACGGAGGTCGAGGTGGAGACGCTCGGCCCCGACGTGCTCGTCACGGGGCGCGTCGAGCCGGGAGACCAGGTTCGGGAGGACTGATGTTCACGGGGATCATCCGGGAAGTCGGAATCGTCCGGGGGCTGCAGCGCTCCTCGGCCGGGGCCCGCCTCGAGGTCGAGGCCCCGCGGAGCCGGCCCTCGCTGGTCCCCGGCGGATCCATCGCCGTCGACGGGGTCTGCCTGACGGTGACCTCGGTCGAGGGGGACGCGTTTACGGCGGACGTCGTGCCCGAGTCACTCGACCGGACGCGACTGGGCTCGATCTCCCGGGGGGCCCGAGTGAACCTCGAGCTGCCGCTTCGACTCGGGGACTTCCTGGACGGTCACCTCGTCCAGGGGCACGTGGACGGTCTCGGAGTCGTTTCCCGTATCGTGCGCCGGGGAAACCAGTGGGAGATGACCGTGCGCGTCGACGCCCCCCTCCGGCCGTATCTTGCCGAGAAGGGATCCGTGGCCGTGAACGGAGTCAGCCTGACGGTGACGCGGGTGGCGAACGACACGTTCTCGGCCGCCCTGATCCCGACGACCGCCGAGGAGACGAACCTCGGGGATCTCGCCCCCGGTTCCGGAGTGAACTTGGAGGTCGACGTCCTCGCGCGCTACCTCCGGCGGCTGGCGGAGACGGGAGAGATCGCGGGCCGTTCCCCGGGGGCCGGGGGACTCACGCGCGAGCGGATCGAGGAGATGGGCGCTTGACGGCCGGACTGGAGCCGGCGTCGGCGCCGGGGAGGGAAGTCGCATTGGATCAGGTGTCCCGAGCGATCGAGGATGTCCGGGCCGGTCGGATCGTGATCGTGATCGATGACGAGGACCGGGAGAACGAGGGCGACCTCATCATGTCCGCCGAGAAGGCGACCCCGGAGGCGGTCAACTTCATCGTCCGCTACGGGAGGGGCATCCTGTGCGCCCCGCTCACGGGGGCCGTCGCCGATCGCCTCCGTCTCCAGCTGATGACGTCGCGCAACACCGCCCTCATGGGCACTCCGTTCACCGTCTCCGTCGACGCCGTCGAGGGAACGACGACGGGGGTGAGCGCCGCGGAGAGAGCCCTCACCCTCCGGAAGCTCGCCGATCCCGGGTCCCGTCCGTCCGATTTCGCCATCCCCGGTCACATCTTTCCTCTCCGGGCGAAGGACGGTGGGGTGCTGCGCCGGGCCGGGCACACCGAGGCCGCCGTCGATCTCTGCCGCCTCGCCGGCCTCGGGGAAGTCGGGGTCCTGTGCGAGGTCCTGAACGAGGACGGGACGATGGCCCGCCTCGGGGATCTGAGAAAGTTCGCGCGCGAGCACGACCTGACGATCATCTCGATCGAGGAGCTCATCCGTTTCCGCCGGCGGTCCGAGATCCTCGTCGAGCGGCTCGTCGAGACCGATCTCCCGACCGAGAGCGGAACGTGGACGATGGTCCTCTACGCGGGCCAGCTCGAGAACGACCTGCACGTGGCGCTGATCAAGGGGCCCCGCGAGGAGCTCAGCGAAGGCGCTCCCCTGGTGAGGGTCCACTCCCAGTGCCTCACCGGCGACATCTTCCGATCGCACCGGTGCGACTGCGGCGAACAGCTCGCCCGTGCCATGGACGCGATCGCGGCGGAGGGGCGGGGGGTCCTCCTCTACATGCGCCAAGAGGGGAGGGGGATGGCCTACAACCTCCAGGATCGGGGCGCCGATACGGTCACGGCCAACGAAATGCTCGGATTCAAACCGGACGAACGGGATTACGGAATCGGGGCTCAGATTCTCTTCGATCTCGGGATAAGGAGGATGCGTCTGCTGACGAACAACCCCTCCAAGCGCATCGGGCTGGAGAGCTACGGAATCCAGATCGAGGACCGGGTGCCGATCGAGATTCCTCCGAGAAAGGAGAATCTCCGCTACCTGGCGACAAAGAGGGACAAGCTCGGGCATCTCCTGCCCGACAAGCTGGAGGAGGAGCATGGGGAAGAAGTTTGAGGGCGCCCTCGACGGTGAGGGACGCAAGTTCGCCTTGATCATCGGCCGTTTCAACGAGTTCGTCACGAGTCGACTGCGCGACGGCGCCCTGGACTGTCTCGCGAGGCACGGGGTCAGTCCGGGCGACATCGACGAGGTGTGGGTGCCGGGGGCTTACGAGATCCCGCTCGCGGCCCAGGTGGTGGCGGAAGGCGGCCAGCACGATGCCGTGATCTGCCTCGGAGCGGTCATCCGCGGGGCGACGCCGCACTTCGACTTCATCGCGGGCGAGTGCGTGCGGGGGATCGGCCGGGTGGTCGCCAAGACCGGAATGCCGGTGGTCAACGGTGTGCTCACCACCGATACCGTCGAGCAGGCGGTCGAGCGGGCGGGCAGCAAGGCGGGCAACCGAGGATGGGACGCCGCCCTGAGCGCCCTGGAGATGGCCTCCCTGCTGGAGGCTCTCCCGGAGGAGTGATGGGTCGGCGCCGCCTGGGTCGAGAGACGGCCTTCAAAGCGCTCTACCGGGTCGATCTCCTCGGAAAGGGGACCGAGGACGCCCTGGCCCATCTTCCGGACCAGAAGGGGACCGACGAGGAGGCGACCCGGTTCGCCCGGGAGCTCCTCGAGTCCGTGGCCGCTCACCGGACGGAGGTGGACAGGGTGCTCGACGGGGCCTCCGATCGGTGGGACGTGGAGCGCATGGCGGTCGTCGATCGCGCCCTGCTTCGTCTCGGATGCGTCGAGATCATGTACTTGCCGTGGGTTCCGGACGCGGTGAGCATCGACGAGTACGTGGAGATCGCGAAGAAGTACGGCAGCGAAGAGTCCGGCCGCTTCGTGAACGCCGTCCTGGATCGCGTGGCCCGGGAGCGCAAGCCGCGGGGTAGCGAGACGTAATGATCGCCGTCATCTCCGACATCCACGGCAACCTGGAGGCCCTGCAGGCGTCCCTGGGGGACGCACGGCGGGAGGGGGCTCGCGGCGCAATCTGTCTCGGGGACATCGTGGGTTACGGCGCCGATCCCCAGGGCTGCATCCAAACGGTGCGCGAGCTCGTGAGGAAGACGGTCCTCGGCAATCATGATGCGGCGGTCCTCGATCCCGCCCAGGCCGAGAACTTCAACGACGTGGCGCGAACCGCGATCGAGTGGACCCGGGATCAGCTCCACGACGACGACTTTGCCTTCCTGCGGGGGATCGGGTACGAGTACGCCGAGAACGGCGCTCGCTACGTGCACTCCTCGCCCTACGACCCTCCGGGGTGGCACTACATCCTCAATCACGAGGAGGCGTGGGACGCCCTGGGGGCCTGCCCCGAATCGATCTGCTTCGTCGGCCACTCCCACGTTCCCGCCCGCGTCGTTCTGCGGAGCGGGCGTCTCGAGGTCCTGACCGACACGGTGATCGAGCTCGGCCCCGACGAGAGGGCTCTGATCAACGTGGGAAGCATCGGACAGCCCCGCGACGGCGATCGCCGGGCCGCGTACGTTCTGTTCGATCCGGAGGCTCGTCGGATCATCGCCCGGCGCGTCTCCTACGACATCGAAACGGCCTCCCGCAAGATCCTCGAAGCGGGACTTCCCGAGATCCTCGCCCGGCGGCTCTCTCTCGGCCAGTGAAGAAGCTCGACATCCTCCTCGTGAACTGGAACGACCGGACGAATCCTCACGCCGGAGGGGCCGAGATCCACCTCCACGAGATGTTCGGCCGGCTCGCGGCCGGGGGACACCGGGTGACCCTACTCTGCTCCGGGTATCCGGGCGCCCCCGCCGAGGAGACGCTGGACGGAATCCGGATCCGTCGGGTGGGGGGGCGCTACACCTTCAATTTCGTCGCTCCGTTCCACGTTCGGAGAATCCGACGCGAACGGCGTCCCGACGTCCTGGTGGAGGCGCTGAACAAGATCCCGGTCTACACGCCACTCTTCGCGGGCGTGCCCGTCCTGGGAATCGGGCACCATCTGTTCGGACCCACGATCTTCCGCGAGGTCCCGCCGCCCCTGTCCGTCTACGTCTACCTGAGTCACCATGGAGGTGATCTCCCGGAGCACCGGGGAGGACTTCGCCTCGAGGGGGCTCTCCTCGGATCGGATCCGTGTGGTTTACGTGGGGATCGATCGGGAGCAGTATTCCCCCGACAACCGGGTGCCGAAGGCGGAGAGGCCCACGTTTCTGGCGCTCGGACGCGTCCGGAAGTACAAGCGGCTGGACCTGGTGGTCGATGCGGTGGTCGATCTGGCCCGAACCCGGCACCCCGAACTGACGCTGACCGTGTCCGGCACCGGCAACTACCTCGAGGCATTGCAGCAGCACGTGCGCAAGCTCGACGCGGGAGACGTCGTGAGGTTCACGGGACTCGTGACCGAGGAGGAGAAGGTCCGTCTGTATCGGGAGGCCTGGGCTCTGGTCGTGACCTCTCCGAAGGAGGGGTGGGGGCTGACCTGTCTGGAGGCGGAGGCCTGCGGCACTCCCGTGATCGCGAGCGACTCCCCCGGTCTGCGGGAGGCGGTTCGCGACGGAAAGACCGGTCTTCTGGTGCCGCACGGGCGGCGAGAGGAACTGACCGCGACGATGGATCGATTCCTCTCGGATGAGGCCCTCCGCGGGGAGCTACGCGCCGGCGCGCTCGAGTTCGCGAGAACGTTCTCGTGGGATCGGGCCGCCCGTGAGACCATGGACCTCGTCGAGGAGACGATTGGCGATTGGGAGGTCGCATGAAGGCACTGATCACGGGAATCACCGGCCAGGACGGCTCCTATCTCGCGGAGTTCCTCCTGGAAAAGGGATACGAGGTCGCGGGCGTGGTCCGGCGCTCGAGCACGGAGAAGTTCGATCGGATCGAAGGAATTCGCGATCGCGTGACGATTCTCCAAGCGGACGTCCACGACCAGACTTCGATGATCGACGCGCTGCGGACCTTCGATCCCACCGAGGTCTACAATCTCGCCGCCCAGTCCTTCGTTCCCACCTCGTGGGCCCAGCCCGTGCTGACCGGTGACTTTTCGGGGCTCGGCGTGACCCGGGTTCTCGAGGCGATCCGGCAGGTGAACCCGAAGATCCGGTTCTACCAGGCTTCGTCCAGCGAGATGTTCGGAAAGGTCCGCGAGGTTCCCCAAAAGGAGACGACGCCGTTCTACCCGCGGAGTCCGTACGGAGCCGCGAAGGTCTACGGGCACTGGATCACCGTGAACTACCGGGAGAGCTACGATCTCTTCGCGGTGTCGGGAATCCTCTTCAATCACGAGTCGCCCCGGCGCGGCCTCGAGTTCGTCACGCGGAAGATCAGTCACGGGGTGGCCCGGATCGCGCGGGGGAAGGCGAAGGAGCTCCGTTTGGGCAACCTCGACTCCCGCCGGGACTGGGGTTTCGCCGGCGACTACATCCAGGCGATGTGGCGGATGCTCCAGGGCGACGAGCCCCGCGATTACGTCGTCGCGACGGGTGTGACCCACTCGGTGCGCGACTTCGTCCAGAAGGCCTTCGGCCACGTCGGGCTCGACTGGGAGAAGCACGTGGTCGTCGATCCGAACTTCCTGAGGCCGGCCGAGGTCGACCACCTGATCGGGGACGCGACGAAGGCCCGGAACGAGCTCGCATGGAGCCCGAAGGTCACCTTCGATGAGCTCGTGGCGATGATGGTCGACGCCGACCTGAAGCTCCTCGGGTCGGAGCCGTGAGAGTCCTGATTCTCGGTGCGACCGGATTCGTCGGCGGCCATCTCCGGCGGGAGTGCCTGGGCCGGGGCGACCGCGTGTCCGGGACGTTCCTTCCCGGGGAGACGATCCCCTCGGGGGACGACGTCGAGTGGTTCGAGGTCGACCTCCTCGATCCCCCGTCGATCGAGCGGGCTCTGGAGGGAGCCCGGCCCGAGGGCATCGTGCACCTCGCCGGCCAGGCCGACGTGGCCCTCGGGAATCGCGATCCGGTCGGGACCTTTCGCGTGAACGCCGAGGGGACCTACCGCGTGCTCGCATCGATTCGCGAACGGGCGCCGGACGCACGCACGGTGATCGTGACGTCGGCCGAGGTCTACGGAGCGGTTCCCGAGGAGGAGCTTCCCGTTCGGGAGACCCGTCCCCTCGAGCCCCGGACGCCCTACGGAGTCAGCAAGGCGGCGGCCGATCTGGCCGCGGCTCAGGCGGCGAGCGCGTGGGGGCTCTTCGTGATCCGGATGCGCCCCTTCAACCACGTGGGGCCCGGACAGCGGATCGGCTTCGTGGCGCCCGACTTCGCGAGCCGGATCGTCGCGATCGAGCGGGGACTCTCTCCCCCCGAGCTGAGGGTCGGGAACCTTTCGGGCCGTCGCGACTTCACCGATGTGAGAGACATCGTGGTCGGCTACCGGACGGCCCTGGATCGGGGCGCCGCGGGGAGGGCCTACAACCTGTGCTCCGGTCGATCGACCCTGATCGAGGACGTCGTTCGGTTCTTCGTCGAGAAGGCGTCCATCCCCGTCGAGGTCCGGCGGGACGAGAAGCTGTTCCGGGCCGTCGACGTGCCGGAGTTCCGCGGGGACCCCGGCCGCGCCCGATCCGAGCTCGATTGGCGGGCGGGGATCTCGCTCGAAGAGAGCCTGGCGGAGGTGCTCGAGGAGTGGCGTCGATCTCCGCAGGAGGCGCTGCCGCGCGTCGATTGACGGACCCCGCACCGTCTCTTAGATTCTCCCCCTGCGCCGGAGCGGGGGCCCGCTCCGGCCTGCCCTGTATGCCCCCATCTTCGAGGGTGCGGTGAGCGCTCCCCACGAGCTCCGAGCCGGCGCCGAAATCCCCGTGAGCTCGGGGGCGTCAGCCCCCGTCTCCGATGTCGACTGGTGGAATCGGCTCGCGGCCCTCGGGGTCGGGTTGTTCACGTTCGCGATCTACTGGATCACCCTATCCCCCGACGTCTCCTTCTGGGATGCGGGCGAGTTCATCGCCACCTCCCACTCGCTCGGAATCCCGCACCCCCCGGGGACCCCGCTCTACGTACTCATGGGGCGGGTGTTCTCGATCCTCTTCCACTCGGTTCTCCACGTCGCGTCCCCGGCGGTCGCGGTGAACCTGCTCAGCGCGATCCCCAGCGCGATCGCGGCGGTGTTCCTCCACCTCTGCGTCGTGCGGGTCGGCAAGAAGATGTGGAACGGCGGGGATCAGGTCGGGTATTGCCTTCCCGCCGTCGTGGCGGGAGTGACGGCCGCACTGTTCGCCGCCTTCGCGAGCACGCTCTGGATCAACTCCATCGAGGCGGAGGTCTACGCGGTCAGCGGGATGTGGGCGGTCTTCACCGCTTGGCTCATCCTCCTGTGGGCCGACTCCGAGCCGAAGGACGAGCGACTCCTCGTGGTCATCGCGTACCTGCTCGCGTTGAACATCGGGGTGCACCTCGCCACCTACCTGGCCGCGCTGGCCCTCCTCCCCTTCGCCTTCCTGCACGAGCGGCGACTCGCGATCCCCGTGAGCTTCGTGGTCGTGCTCACCTTGGCGAAGGACATCCAGTTCTTCCTGCTCATCGTGGCCCTTCTGCTCCTGCCCACCCTCCAGTTCGCCCTTCTGCCGAAGAGGTACGGCCAGCAGCACCGGGCGGTGCTCATGATGGGGCACGCGGTGGCGATCGTGCTCGCGCTCATGGCCGTCGGTCTCGATCCGTCCCTTCTGAGGAACGTGCTGCTGTACGGGGGGCCCGTCGTCGCATTCGCCGTTCCCTGGCTCTTCCTCAAGCCGCCGAACCGGGTGGAGAACCCGATGAACGACCTGGGCTTTCTCCTCGCCCTCGTCACGGTGCTCGGGGTTTCCTGTCACCTCTATCTCCCGATCCGCTCCGCCCTCAATCCTCCGATCAACGAGGCGCAGCCCGACACCTGGCAGGGCTTCTGGGATGTCCTCCTGCGAGCGCAGTACCGTCCGGTCTCGGTATTCGAGCGGCAGGCCACGTGGGTCTACCAGTTCGATCACATGTTCTGGCGCTACTTCCGGGAGCAGTGGAAGCCGGAATTCCTCTGGTGGTTGCTCGGCATACCCGGCCTCGTCGCCCACCTGCGGCGGGAGAAGCGGACCTTCGTTCTCTTCGGTCTCCTGTTCTTCTGGACCTCGGCGGTGCTCGTGGTGAAGATGAACTTCACCGATCACGAAGTCCGCGAACGGGATTACTTCTTCGCTCCCGGGTTCTTCTATTTCGCCGTCTGGATGGGGCTGGGCCTGGGCTGGCTCACCCACGTGGTCCAGTCGGGCGTCGACGGGGCCCGGCGGGTCGCCTTCGGAGGGCTGGCGGCGGTGCTCTCTCTGGTGATCTCCGCCTGGCCGATCCGGGGGCACTGGGAGACCCACGACCGCCGGGGAAACTGGATCGCGTACGACTACGCCCGGAACATGCTCATTGCCCTCGAGCCCGACGCGATCATCTTCACGAACGGGGACAACGACACGTTCCCCCTCTGGTACCTGCAGGAGGTCGGGGGCATCCGCACCGACGTGCGCGTCGTGAATCTGAGCCTCCTCAACACGCCCTGGTACGCGGAGCAGCTCCGGAACGAGACTCCGCACGGCTCCCTCCGCGTGCCGATGGGATACGCGACCGAACAGCTCAAGTCACTCCGTCCCTACCGGGACCGGCACGGCGAGGTCCACCTGGTGAAGGACCAGGTGGCGATGAACATCGTCAACACGGTCTATGAGCAGGGAAACGAGCGGCCGGTCTACTTCGCGGTCACGGTCGACGACCTCCTCGAGCTCGAGGACTACCTCAAGCTCGAGGGGCTCGTGTTCCGGCTGACTCCGGACGACCCGAGGGGGTCGGAACCCGCCATCGACGCCCCGGGGACGGAGCCGTCCGGGGACGTGCCCCCACCGCCGGAGGCCGAGATCGCCGACAACGTGAATCTGGCCGTGACCCGGAGGAATCTGGAAGAGGTCTATGATTACCGGGGGGTCCTCGACGAGCAGGGGAGCCTGGACGACGAGGTCTATCGGAACCCGAACGAGACGAAGCTCGTGACGAACTACGCGGCGGCCTGGGCCCGAATGGCCCTGGCCTACCGGTCCCGGAGGCAGTGGGACGAGGCCGTGGCCTGTCTGGAGAACGCGACGCGGATCGCCCCCCACTACGACCCCATCGCGGGGGGGATGGGCACGATGTACATCGAGGCCGGAAGGCTGGACAAGGCCCGCGAGTTCTACCTCGCCCGGCAGGAGACGCACCCTCACGACGTCCGGAACCATCTCGGGCTCGCCTACATCGCCGAGAGATCCGATGAGCGGGAAGAGGCCCTGGAGTGGTATCTGCGGGCCGCCCGGTTGGAGCCGTCGGCTCGGGAGATCCTGGTCGGGCTCTACCGGACGTACATGGGGCTGGGCCGCTACGAAGAGGCCGAGAACGTGCTCGAGCGCTGGCTCCAGGTCTACCCGAACGATCAGTCGGCGCGGAAGATTCTCGACGAGCTTCGCAGCGCCCGTCAGAACGGGATCGATCCCGGACTCCCGGGGGTAGAAGGGGCAGAGGTCCTTCCGCGGGAGGAGACACCGTGAGCAAGAAGGTGCTGGTCACCGGCTGCGCCGGGTTCATCGGATCCCGACTCTGCGAGGCGCTCCTCGACCGTGAGGACGAGGTTCAGGGGATCGACTGCTTCACCGACTACTACCCGCGCTTCTTCAAGGAGCACAATCTCGAGACCCTCTTGTCGCGCCCGGGGTTCACGTTCGTCGAGGGGGATCTGAACAACCTGGATCTCGCGAGCCTCCTCGCGGATCGGTCCGTCCTCTATCACCTCGCGGCGCAGGCCGGGGTGCGGGCGAGCTGGGGCCGGGAGTTCGAGGCCTACGTGCACCACAACATTCGCGCGACCCAGAGGCTGCTCGAGACCTTGAAGGAGAGGCCGGGCATCCGGTTCGTCTTCGCGTCCTCCTCCTCGGTGTACGGCCTGGTCCGCCAGTTCCCCACCCCGGAGGACGTCATCCTCGGGCCCAACTCCCCCTACGGCGCGACCAAGGCGACCTGCGAGCACCTGCTGTCTCTCTACGCGGAGAACTGGGGCATCGACGGCGTCGCGCTGCGGTACTTCACGGTGTACGGCCCCCGTCAGCGTCCGGACATGGCGTTCCACAAGTTCCTGCGGGCGATTCTCGAGGACCGTCCCCTGGACATCTACGGGGACGGCAGTCAAAGTAGAGATTGCACGTACGTGGACGACATCGTGGCCGCGACTCTCCGGGCCGGCGATACGCGAACCCGCAGTCGAGTTTTCAATGTCGGGGGTGGATCGCGACGCGCTCTGCGGGACATCCTCGACGTCATGCAGGAGATCCTGGGTCGGAAAGCGCGTATTCGTTATCTCGACCGAGAGCGGGGCGACGTTCCCCGCACCCACGCCGACATCACGCGGATCCGGGAAGAGTTCGGCTATAATCCCGGGACGTCACTCGAGGAGGGACTGCTCCGGGAAGCCCGCTGGATGGAGGGAATCCTCCAGGAGATGGGCTCGACCGGGTAGTCTCCGCCCCCCTGAGGGCCGGACCGTAGAATGAGGATCTTCGTCGTCAACCCCGCCTACGGGGAGGGGTTCGTCAAGTCGGCCCGTTGGTTCGCGAAGTCGCGCGGCCGGGTCCAGCGCCACCCCGACTACCTCGCCCGCGCCACCGCCGTGCTCGAGGAGGCGGGGCACTCGTGCGTACTCCTCGACGCCGCCGCCAAGGACCTCCCGCTTCCCGAGGTGGAGACGCGGCTCCGCGAGTTCGGACCCGACCTGGTGGTGGTGTTCGCCACCACCCCGTCGATCCAGAGCGACCTCGAGCACGCTCGCACGGCGAAGCGGGTCACGGGCGGCGCGATGACGGTGATGATCGGATCGCACGTCAGTGCGGAGCCCACGGACACGCTGGAGCGGGGAAAGGGCTTCCTCGACGCGGTGACGCGAAGGGAGTACGACTTCACGCTTCGCGAGGTGGCGGAGCGGGGCTCCGCTCGCGACGTGGCCGGTCTCTCCTGGTGGGATGGAGAGGAGATCCGTCATGAGCCGGATCGCCCCCCGATCGAGGATCTCGACGCCCTTCCGTTTCCCGCCTGGCGGCACATCGACATCGAGGACTACCGTGACGCCGGAAAGCTCTTCCCCTTCATCACCCTGGTGGGGGGAAGAGGATGCCCGTCCAAGTGCACGTTCTGTCAGCTTCCCCAGGTCATGTACGGGCACCGGTACCGCACGAGGTCTCCCGAGCGGATCCTGGCCGAGATCGAGTACGACCTCGAGCTGTTCCCGAATCTGAAAGAGGTGATGTTCGAGGACGACACGCTCACGCTGTCGACCCACCTCGATCGGCTCCGGGAGATCTGCACCGGAATCATCGATCGCGGTCTGAACCGTCGTATCAGCTGGAGCTGCAACGCCCGGCCCGATCTGACCGATCGGGAGACCCTCCGCCTCATGAAGGAGTCGGGCGCCCGGATGTTCTGTGTCGGTTTCGAGTTCGGGAACGACGAGATGCTGCGGAGGATCAAGAAGGGCATCGGAACGGAGAAGATGCGCGAGTTCGCGTCCCGCGCGTCCGAGGCAGGCATCCGCATCCACGGGTGCTTCATGATCGGAGGCCCCGGAGAGACGCGCGAGACCGCGATGCAGACGATCCGGTTCGCGCAGCAGCTCGAGATCGACACCTGTCAGTTCACGGGCGTGGCCGCTTACCCCGGCACGGCCTACTACGATTGGGCGAAGCGCAACGGCTACATCGTCGTCGACGACTGGACCGACTGGGTCGACGGCAATCGCGAGCAGCGGGGAGTGGTCGACGTGCCCGGTCTCTCCATGCGTGAGATCGACGAACTCGTCGACCGGGGGCTCCGCAGCTTCTACCTCCGTCCGCGGCAGATGCGGAAGATCGCGCGGAACATACGGAGTCTCTCCGACGTGCGCACCAAGCTCCACGGTCTGCGGAGCTTCACCGACTACTTCGGCAGGGCGGCATCCGACTCGAAGAAGGCCGCGGGAGACGAGCCGTCGTGAAGATCCTCTTCGTCGACACCCCTCCCTCCCTCGACTGGTCCCCGGACTCGCACTTCACGAAGGGGGGGCGGCGGTTCCCGGCGCTCTCCGTCACGGGGGAGATCACTTACTCCTACCTGAACCTCCAAGCGGCCGCGATCCTGCGCGAGGCGGGCCACGAGGTGCACTACATCGACTGCCAGGCGGAGGAGGTCCCGTTCGACGCGCTCGTCCCCAAAGTCCTCGCGCTCGCCCCGGATCTCGTCGTGCTCTACGTCGAGCAGATCAAGATCCAGGTCGACCGGGCGCTGGCCGACGCGCTCGCCGATCGACCGGAGATCCGGGTCGGATACGTCGGCCCGTTCGTCACTCCCCTGGGAGCATCCGTCGTGAGCGACACCCCGAGCGTGGATTTCGCGATTCGGGGGGAATACGACGAGGCTCTCCACGAGGTCTGTGATCGGATGGAGAAGGGGAGCGACGACTGGCGGCAAGTGGAGGGTCTTGCGGTTCGAGATCCCGAGACGGGAGAGGTCGTGGAGGTCGGCGGCCTGCGCCACGTGGCGGAACTCGACGCGCTGCCCTTCCCGGCGTACGACCTCGTCGATCTGACGAGGTATCACGAGAGCGTCTTCCGCCGGACGCCGGCCGCCACCATGATCACCTCCCGCGGCTGTCCCTACCAGTGCATCTACTGCTGGTTTCCCCAGACGATCTACGGCCACAAGTGGCGGGCCCAGTCGGCGGAGCGGGTGGTCGCCGAGATGAAGCACCTCTACGAGGAGTATGGGGTGAGGGAGATCCGCGTCGACGACGACATCTTCGAGCTCAACCGGGCGCGAGTGCTCCGGATCTGTGAGCTGCTCGTCGAGGCGGGACTGGACCTGACCTGGGCCCCGCAGTGTCGGCCGGATCGCATGGATCTCGAGCTCCTGCGGGAGATGAAGCGGGCGGGCTGCTCCCGCATCCTCTACGGGTGCGAGAGCGCCAGCCAGGAGATCCTCGACAAGATGCGCAAGAACGGAAAGGTCGAGGACATCGCGAACGCGACGAAGTGGACGAAAGAGGCCGGCATCGACGTCCACAACTGCTTCATCGTCGGATTTCCGTGGGACACGCGGGACACCGTCGAGAGGACCATCGAGTACGCATACTCCCTCAACGCCGAGTTCTGCCAGTTCGGCATCGCCACGCCTCTCCCGGGCACGCGGCTCATGGAGCTCGTCGAGAAGGAGGGGCACCTCGTCTCGGGCGAGGATTGGTCGCAGCACGACGGGTTTTCCAAAGCCGCCGTCAGCTACGAGCGCAAAGGCGGGAACGGGCTCACTCAGAAAGACATCGAGCGCTACGCCACCGACGCCTACCGCCGCTACTACCTTCGCCCCCGGTACGTGGGGATGATGCTCAAGCGCGCGTTCCGGTCGCGCGACGACCTCGCCCAGACCTGGCGGTTGGGCAAGGCCTTCCTCCGCCGCAAAGCCCTCGGCTGGATTTAGCCTGCGTTTCTCACCAGCCTCTGGTGCGGCGGCGGCTCTCAGCGCTCCCTTCTCATCGCAAGGGGGGCGACGAGCGCCAGCCCCGCGCCGCACGCGAGTGACAGGACCGTGTGAAAGAGAGCGAGCGAGAACCCGCGGCGCATCGGCACGCCGAGCCCCGCGAGCACGACCGCGCTGATCCCGTCCTGGGTCCCGAGCGGGAGCAGGGTGAGCGTGCCTCCCAGGATCGCGGCCCCCGCCACGGCCGCCGCCCCGATCGGGTTGACGGATGTTCCCCCGGCGTCGAGGATCGCCCAGAGCGAGAGGTACTGGAGCGTCCAGAAGAGGGTGCCGAGCGCGAGGAGTGGGATCACCCGCGCCCGATCGGAGAGAAGGACCTCGAGGGCCTCGAGATACTCGCCGAGCACCGGGCCGAAGCGGGGGATCCGCTGCGCCGCGGGTCGGGTTCGTCGCAGGAGAGGAGCGGCGAAGAGGGTCGCGGCGGCGAGGACGACGAGGAGCGCGGCCGCGCCCCGGACGGCACCGCGGAGCTCGAGCACTCGTCCCGCGGTGAAGGCCGCGGCCGGCACGAACGTGGCCAGGAGAACGAGGAGCTGGATCGCCCGCTCCGCCGTGAGCACGGACAGCGTACGGGAGAGCGGAATGCCGAACGCCCGGGAGACCAGAAGAGCGGAGGCCGGTTCTCCCGACTTGGCCGGGGTCACGTGACCCAGGACGAATCCGAGGGCGAGGGGCGGCGTCAGCCCGCGGACCGACGGGGCTCCCTCTCCGAGGAGCCGCCGCCAGGAGAGTATTCGTACGGCGATCGACGCGAAGTAGCACGCGACCGAGAGCAGGACCCCGGCCGGGCGGACGGACCGCCAAATCTCCCCGACCTCCCGGAACCCGGCGACCCGAACGAGCGTGAGAAGAATGGCCAAGGACGCGACCAAAACGATCCACCTGCGCACGACACCCCTCCGGTCGGAAGAGCCGAGCCTAACCGAACGCCGACGATCCGCAAGCGGGTGAAGAGGGGGGGCCGCCCGTGACGCGACGCGCCGTGATCGGCTCGGGTTTTCTCGTCGGGCTGTCTCTCGGGCTGGGAGACGGGGTCGCCGTTCTCCTGGAGAACCCCCGATCGTTCGACGCGCCGGGGACGTCGACCCCGTTCCTGGCGGCGTCGCTCGCGATCGCGCTCGGAGCGTGCGGCCTTGCGGGCATCGTCGTCGCGGGGATCCCCGGACTGGCGCGCCGCCTCCCTCCCGGGCTCGCGCTCGGGGGGGGGATGGCCGGGGCCGCGTTTCTCGCCCTCGGCGTGCGGGCGCACGTGAGGTGGTTCTTCGGGGAGTCCCTGACCGCCCCCCTCCAGCTTCTGGGCGGTCTCGCCCTCGCGGTCGGATGCGCCGCTCTCGGATTCCTCGTCGGCAGGCTCGGCGGCCGGCGGATTCGACCCCACCTGGGCGAGACGGGTCTCCTCGTCGGAGCCGCGGCCGCGTTCGCCGGAACCGCCGCGCTCGCGTTCGCCCTGCGGCCCGCGCGGATCGTCGAGCCGCCCGCCGGGCCCCCGGTCCCCGGCGCCCGGGACGTCCTTCTGCTGACGCTCGACACGACGCGCGCCGACCGGCTCTCCGTCTACGGATACCCCCGGGGAACGACCCCGGCGCTCGATCGTCTCGCGCGCCGGGGCCTGCTCTGGGAGAGCGCCTACGCCCCCATCCCCCTCACGAACCCGAGCCACGCCTCACTGCTCACCGGCGTGCGCCCGCGCGAGCACGGCGTGCTCAACAACGGCACCGCGCTCTCGACGGCGGTCCCGACGTTCGTGCCCGTGCTCGCCGAGCGCGGTTGGAAGTGTGCCGCGTTCGTCAGCGGGATCCCGCTGAAGGCGGGTCTCTCCGGTCTGGCCTCGGGCTTCTCCGTCTACGACGACGCGTTCTCACCCCTCGAGCGCGTCCATCCGATGCTCACCGCGCTCGCCCTCGTCCGGGTCGCGAACCGCGTGCTCCCGGGCGATTTCATCGAGCGGAGGGCCCGCGATACGGTCCGCGAGGCGATCGCCTGGCTGGAGGGCGCGAGCGGCCCCCGGTTCCTCTGGGTCCACCTGTTCGACCCCCACACGCCGTACGACGCGCCCGGGATCCTCCGACGCCGCTTCGCCCGCGAAGCCTCCGGGTGGACCGCGGGCGGAGGGGCGCTCACCGGGTGGCCGCACGCGGACTACGACGCCGAGCTGCGGGAGACCGACCGGTGGCTGGGGAGACTGCTCCGGGCGTGGGACGACGCCACGGCGGGGCGGGGGAGCGTGATCGTGGTGGGGGACCACGGGGAAGGGCTCGAGCAGCACGGTGAGCTGACGCACGGATCGCAGCTCTACGAGGAGGACGTTCGGGTTCCCTGCCTCTGGCGGGTGAGCGACGGCACGGCACGCCCGAACCGCGTGCACCGCCCGGTGCGCGGGATCACCGAGGTCCGGCGCTCGCTGGCGTGGGCGGCGGGAATCGACCGCGCGCCGCCGGAGCCCGAGGTCGCTCCGATCGTGATCGAGACGTTTGCCCCGGAGGGAAGACGGGATCTGACGGCTCTGATTGACCGGCGGGGGAGGAAGATCGTCCTCGACCGGACGACCGGTACGGAGATCGCGTTCGATCTCGTGACCGATCCGGGGGAACGCCGGCCGATGGCGGGGCGGGACGAGGACTGGGATAATCTGAGAGAGAGCCTGCCGGAGGATCCGGTCGATCGGCGGGAGGGGCTGGACCCGGAGACCGTGCGCCGCCTGCGCGCTCTCGGATACATCCACTAGGAAACCATGAGAATCCTGCTGCTTTCGTCCGTGGAGCACCAGTCGGGAAGCGCACTCCGGTTTCGCGGTCTCGCCGGGGCGCTGGCGCGGGCCGGACACGAGACGCACCTGCTCGAGCCGGCGCCTCCCGGCGAGCCCGTGGAGACCCCCCCGGGGGTCCGGCGGCACCCCTGTCCCCGTCTTCCGGGCGCGCCCGAGATCCAGGCCCCCCTCTGGCTTCTGCACGGGCTGGCCGCCGTGCGACGGGTGCGTCCCGACGTCGCGTGGGCGCTCAAGGGGCTGCCGAACGTCTGGTTGGCAGCTCGAGCGGCGCGCCGGATCGGCGCCCGCGTCGCGGTCGATCTCGACGACCTCGACTACGCCTACTACCCGGCCGGCCTCCGGCGGCGGATCGTGGAGCGCTTCTTTCGGAGGGCGGCCGCCGGCGCCGACGACATCACCGTGCACAACGAGCCGATGCGCCGGCTCGTCGGGGAGATCCGCGGCCCGGGCCGGGAGGCGGTCTTCGTCGATCAGGGAGTCGAGGTCGAGCGGTTCACGGCGGCGCGCGAGAGATCGGCCGCGGAGGGGGCCGAGCTCCGCGCGAGATGGGGGCTCGGGGAGGGTCCGGTGCTGCTCTACGGAGGACACCTCGGACCCGCCTCGAACCTGGCGCCGCTTCTGCCGGCCCTCGCCCCGATCGGACGGGAACGTCCCGCCGCCCGACTGCTCGTGGTCGGAGACGGGCGCGACCGGTCCCCTCTCGAGGCCCTCGCGCATCGCACGCTTCCGGAGGGGTTCGCGGTGTTCGCCGGCGCGGTTCCGCACCGGGACGTGCCCCGGTACTACGGTCTCGCCGACGTCGCGCTGAACTATCTCGAAGACGACGAGGCGAATCCGTACCGCGCGTCCATCAAGGTGCGCGAGGCGCTGGCGGCCGGCATCCCGGTGGTCACGTCCCGCACTCCCGACACGGAGCGCTTCGCGGACTGGGTCCGCATTCCGGACGAGCCCGGCCCGGCCGCTTTCGTCGAGGCCGTGCGGTCCGAGCTCCGTGCTCCCGACGTCGCCCGCGCCGAGGCGGGGCGTCGCTGGCTCGTCGAGCACGGGACCCACGATGCCGCCGTCCGTGATCTTCTGACCCGGTGGGAGGCGAGGGCGCTCCGTGACCGCGCCTGACGTCTCCGTCGTGATCGCCGCCCGGGATGCCGCCCCGACGCTGCCGCCCCTGCTCGCCGCGTGCCGGGACCAGGAATTCGACGGGCGTCTCGAGATCCTCGTCGTGGACGACGGCTCGACCGACGACACCGCCCGCCTCGCGGCGGAGGGAGGGGCCCGGGTCGTGAGCCAGCCGAACGCCGGCCCCGCCGCCGCCCGGAATCGGGGATGGCGAGAGGCGGGGGCGAGCCGGATCCTGTTCACCGACTCCGACTGCGTTCCCCGCCGGGACTGGGTCCGCCGCCTGGCGGCCGCGGTCGACGAGAGCACCCCCGTGGCGGGGGGGAGCTACGGAATCGCGAACCCGGGGAACCTCCTGGCCGAGGTGATTCACGCCGAGATCATGTGGCGTCACGCGCGGCTTCCCCGGGAGATCACGTTCGCGGGGTCGTTCAACCTGGGGGCGACCCGGGCCGCCCTGGAGTCGGTCGGCGGCTTCGACGAGGGATACCGTTCCCCCTCGGGGGAGGACAACGACCTCAGCTACCGCCTTCGCGACGCGGGCCACCGCATCCGATTCGTTCCCGACGCGATCGTGGATCACCATCACCCGACGTCGCTCCGCCGCTACCTCCGGGAGCAGGCGCGCCACGGAGAGTGGCGCGTCGTCCTCTACGCGAGGCATCCCGGCCGGGTGCGGGGGGACGAGTACGCGGGCCCCGCCGATCTGCTCGCCCCGCCGCTGGCCCTGCTCTCGGTGATTCTGCTCGCCGGATCCCTCGCGGCGCCCCCCCTCGCGCTCGGGGCCCTGCTCGCCGCGGGACTCGTCGCGCTCCGGCACGTCGTCCTCGCGCTGCAGGTCGCGATTCACGCCGGGTCGCCGGGGCCTCTGGCGCTGGCCGCCGTCGGCACCCTGCGGGCCTACGCCCGGGGTTGGGGGCTCGTGCGCGGCGTCGTCCGCGTGATGACGGGGAGAGGCGGTCGATGAGAGTTCTCGCGATCGTGCCGGCGCACAACGAAGAGGCGGCGGTCGGAGAGGTGGTCCGGGAGCTCACCGCCCGCGGCGATCTCGACGTCCTCGTGGTCGACGACGGATCGACGGACGGCACCCGCCGCGAAGCACGGAGTGCCGGCGCCCGGGTGCTCTCCCTCCCGTTCAATCTCGGCATCGGCGGGGCGGTGCAGTCGGGATACCTCTTCGCGAGGCGCCACGGTTACGACGTGGCCATCCAGGTCGACGGCGACGGACAGCACCTCCCCTCCGAGATCGATCGGCTGCTCCCGCCGCTGGCCGCGGGAGAGGCGGACCTCGTCCTCGGATCGCGCTACGTCGAGGAGACCGCGTACCGGTCCACCTTCCCGCGCCGCATGGGGATGATTCTCTTCTCGTGGGTCGTCTCCCGGGTCACGCGGCGACGATTCCTCGACACGACGTCGGGATTCCGCGCGGCCTCCCGATCGGTCATCGACTATCTCGCCGAGCACTATCCGCAGGACTACCCGGAAGTCGAGGCGCTGGTGCTCCTGTCGCGATCCGGCTTCCGGATCGTCGAGGTGCCCTGCCGGTTCCGGGAGCGGACGGGGGGGAGCTCCTCGATCACGCCCGTCCGCTCGATCTACTACGTGGTGAAAGTGTTGCTCGCGATCGGAATCGGCCTCGCCCGGCGGCTTCCCGGGTCCGAGGAGAACGGGCCGCGCGCCCGGTCACCGGGACCGCGCCCATGAGGAACGGCTCTCCCCTCGCGCATCCGGGGGTGCTCGCCGCGGTCGGGATCGCGTTCCTTCTGCGCGCGATCTGGCCCCTGGCCGATCCGGCGGAACGGCTGTCCTGGTCGCGGGGCGTGTACACGGACCCGGCCGCGGTCGTGCACGCCGCCCGGAACGTGGTGCAGCACGGAGAGTGGATCCGGGACGAGAGCCGGGACCTCCTGTTCTTTCCCCTGCACAACGGGATCACCGCGCTCGCGTACCGGCTTCTCGGCGTGAGCCGGTGGACGACCCAGATCCTCTCCGCCCTTTTCGGGGCCGCCACCGTGCTCGCCACGGCCTGGGCGGTCGGGCGGTGCCGTGGCCGCGGCGCCGCAGTGCTGGCCGCGGTCCTCGGCACCTCCTGTGCGTTCCTGACGCTTTTCGCCCGAGTGCCGTTCACGGAGAATCTGATCGCTCCTCTGCTCATGCTCTCGGCCGGACTCGCCCTCGGGCGATCGGGAGGAACGGCCGTGGCGGCGGGCTTCGCGGCCGGGGCGGCGATCTTTCTCGGCAAGCTCCACGCGATCGCCTTTCTGCCCGCGCTTCTCCTGTTCGCCGGTCTCCGGGAGGGAAGAGCGCGGGCGATCGGGCGGCCCCTGATCGGCCTCGCCGCCGCCGCGGCGGTCTGGGTCGCGACGGTTCTCGTCCCGTTCCGGGAGGACTTCGTCGACCAGATCGCGATCGGCTTCCGGCAGTTCGAGGAGCGGTCGCTCGGAATCGTGATTCGCGAGCGGGCGGCGGGCCTCCTGGAGAGCGTGCGGACGGCCTGGGTGTTCCACCGGATTCCCGTCGTGGGCGCCGTCGGATCGTTCTTCGTGTTCCGTACGCTCGCGATTCGATCGGTGCGCCGGCGCGCCCTCGACGACGGATCCGCGCTCTTCGCGCTGTGGTTCGCATCGGCCTGGATCTACTTCACGCTTCTCCCGTACCGGGCGCCCCGTTACTACGTGCCCGTCGTCCCCGCGCTGATCGCCGGGACGGCGATCCAACTCCGGGCTCTCGCGGGGGCGTCTCGCGGCGGGCTCCGACTGCCCCGAAGTCGGCGAGAGAGGGGGGCGCTTCTCGCCTGGGTCGCGGCGGCCCTGTTCGTCGGCCTCGACTCCCTCCGCCACTGGCTGTCGATCGCGGCCGAGGAGCTCGGCCGGCCGGGCTCCGCTCTCGACCTCGAGACCGCGGGGCGGCTCCGGGGCGCGATCGAGACCTGGGCCACCCCGGGACGGGCGGCCGTCTTCGCTCTCGCCCTCACCGGGCTCGCCGGGACTCTCTGGCTCCGGAGCCGGAGGGAAGAGCGACCGAACCGGATCGAGGGCCTGCTTCGCCGCGTGTCGCCCGCCGCCGCGGCCTCCGTGCTCACGGTGCTTTCGGTCCTCGTCGATGCCGCGCAGTACGTCGGGTGGGCGACCCGGCGCACGTACTCGCTGGAGGAGGCCAAGGCCTCCCTCGACACCGTCCTCGGCCCCGACGCCGTCGTGCTCGGCAGCTTCGCACCGGCGCTGCTGCAGGACGGGACGAGGACCGCGCTTCCCCGTTTCGGAGGGTCCGACGCCGAGGACTTGCGCCGTCACGAGGTCACCCATGTGGTGCTCAGCCCCGGCGAGGAGGAGGCCTTCCGGCAGGCGTTCCCCGGAATCCTGGAGCATTTGCCGATGATCGCGGAGTGGACGCTTCGGAGCCGGGAGGTGGCCGGCTTCGGGCTCTACGCCTTCCCGCTCACCGCCCGACCGGGGGTGTCGTTCTCCTACGAGCCGACGCTCTACGAGCGGGCCGTGGAGGCCTGGGACGCGGGCGATCTCGAGGAAGCGATCCGCCGTGCCGGGGAGTTCGCCGCGACCGTCGGTCGGGACGTCCCCGACGGCCCGCTGCTCACCGCCCGATGCCACTTCCTTCGGGGGGATCTCGCGGCCGCGCGAGCGGATCTTCTGAAGGCGCTGCGGCGAAGGCCGAACAGCCCTCTGATCCTCTTCAACTTGGGAAACGTCCACCTCCGGGAGGGCGACGTCGAGAGCGCCCGGCGCCACTGGCGGCGCGGTCTCGAACTCGATCCGGGAAACGAGAGGATGGCGCAGGCGTACCGAGAGCTCGCAGCGCCGTGACGATTCCCGGATCTCGGAGTGGCCGGGACGGGAGGTCGGAAGTCGGGTCGGACCCCGGCCGGTGACGGGCCGGAGGCCGCGTGATATCCTCGCGGGCCCCCTCCGAGGACGTCCCTGAGGATGTCCGAGGGGGGGGAAGCCGTCCCCGAGGCCGCCCGGGCAGAAAGGTACGAGAAATGGACCGTATCCAGTGGGTCTCGATCCTCGGGAGCGCGGGACTTCTCCTGGGAGTGCTCGAGCTGGTCCGCTCCCGCCGACTGCAGGAGGAGTACTCCCTCCTCTGGCTGTTCACCGCGGCGGTGCTGCTCCTTCTCTCGTGTTGGAGGGGGCTCCTCGATCGGATCGCGATCCTACTCGGGATCCAGGTTCCCTCGAACGCGCTCTTCCTCGTCGGGTTCGGCTTCCTTCTCCTGATCCTGTTGCACTTCTCGGTGGTCCACTCCCGGCTCTCCGAGCGCTCGAACCGGTTGGCGCAGGAGATCTCGCTCCTCAAGGAGGCGCGGGAGTCCTCCGCCGAACCGGAAAACGAGTGACCATTTGAACTCGCCCGAGTCGACCGCTCCGGACTTCCCCCTTCGCCGCTGGATCGTTCCCGCCGCGATCCTCGGAGCGCTCGTCCTCCGGCTGGCCTGGCCGGCGGCCGATCCTCCGGTGCGCCTCTCGTGGTCCAACGGGATCTACACCGATCCGCCGACCATGGTCCACGCGGCCCGGAACGCCCATCTCTACGGTGAGTGGATTCGCGATTACAATCGGGATCTCTACGTCTATCCCCTGACGAACTTCCTCACGTGGCTCAGCTACCTGCCGGTCGGGCCGGGGCGTCTCCCCACCTTGATTCTCTCGGCGCTCGCCGGAACGCTCACCGTGGCGGGACTCGCGTGGGCGCTCTGGCGATCCGCCGGTCCGCGGGCGGCGGCCCTCGGGGCGGTCCTCGCCGCCACGTGTCACTGGCTCGTCATGTACTCGCGGATCCCGATCGCCGAGAACGTGACGGGCATGCTGATGACTCTCGCCTGCGTCGCGGGAATCTCGCGTGGACCCCGGTCCCAGTTCCTGTCCGGGGGTCTCGCCGCCGCCGCCGTCTTCTTCGGCAAGTTCCACGCCGTGGGCTTCCTTCTCGCGATGATCGCGTTCGTGCTGATGCGAGAGCAGGGCCTCAAGGGCTCGCGACCGTTTCTGCTCGGCGCGGGGCTCGCGATCGGATCCTGGGGACTGGGGATCTTCCTGCCGCACCGGGAGGAGATCGTCGCCCACGTCATCCGCCAGTCCACCGGCTACCACGGCGATCTCCCCTTCACCGTCTCGCTCCTCAACGGGCTGGGGGAGATCTTCAACACGTTGCGCCGCTCGTGGATGTTCTACCGCATGCCCGTGTGCGGAATCGTGGGGTGTTTCGTCGCGGTGTGGGTTCTCGGAAACGGCGCGGCCCGCCGGCGCGGTCTGCGGGACGGTCACGCGATCTGGGCCTTCTGGTTCCTGGGCATGTGGATCTACTTCTCGCTTCTCTCCTACAAGGCCCCGCGCTACTACGTGCTCGTCGCGCCCCCTCTCGTGGCTCTGACCGCGATCACGTTGGATCGGGCGCTGGCGCGCGGGGCCCGGGTCATCGCCGCTCCCGTCCGCTGGGACGAGCACCTACCCCTGGTGATCGGCCTCTACGCGTTCTTCTTCGGGGCGATCGACGGGGCGAAACACTACGCCTCGATGGCCCTCGAGTACCTGATCCTCCCTCCGGCCCGGATTTCCGACGACGCGTACAACTTCGTGGTGAGGATTTTCCAGAACGTGGACACGTTTCTGCAGAACGTGAGCTGGGCCGGGATCTTCACGATCGCGACCTACGTGCTGATCCTCTGGCACCGGGAGATCCTGGGTGTCTTCGGCGTGCGCTCCCTGCGCCTCTCGGGACGGACCTCGGCCCGGGGCGCGGCGGTCCTGCTCGGGATCTCGATCGTGTGGGCGGCCTGGCAGTACGGGTGGTGGGTCGTCCACCGGAGCTACTACGTCGAGGAGATGAAGACCACGGTTCCGCAGATCATCGGCCCCGACGCGGTCGTGCTGGGGCCGCTGGCCCCGCTCCTGACCCAGGACACCTCGATCGCGACGCTTCCCTACTTCGGTCCGCCGGGGGAGAGGGGGATCCTCGAGACCTACGGGGTGACCCATCTCGCGGTCTGCGGCGCCGGGGACGGCCAGCTCGTCGAGAAGCGGTTCCCCGGCCTTCTCGAGCAGACCACCGTCGTCCAATCCTGGCCCGTCCGCACCCTCTTCGCCGGTACCCTCGACATCCGCCGGCTTCCGCGCGCGGTGGACGGGGTCCCCATCCACGAGTACACGCCCACCCGTTACGAGGAGCTGTTCGAGGTCGTGGCCCAGGAGCGCTGGTCCGAGGGGCTCGAGCTCATCCGGCGCTACCGGGAGTCGGGAGAGGAGGAGATCCCCGAACTTGTCTCGTTGGAATACCTCTGCTGGTTTAAACTGGAGGATTACGACCGGGCCGAGAGGATGATTCGGGAGGCGATTCGCCGCCGTCCCCGGGATCCCATCAATCACACGAACCTGGGGGTGCTCCGGCTGAACCGGGGAGACCGGGAAGGGGCGCTCCGGAGCCTGATCACCGCCCTGCGGATCGATCCTCGGAACAAGGAGCTGGAAGAGATGATTCGGGAGCTGACGCGTTGAAACGGCTGAGCGTGATCATCCCCGTCTTCAACGAGGAGTCGACCCTGGAGGAGATCGTCCGGAGGGTGCAGGAGGCGAGCTTTCCACTCGAGAAGGAGATCCTGATCGTCGACGACGCCTCGACGGACGCGACGTGGGAGATCATTTCCCGTCTCGAGGCGGCGGCGGACAACATCCGGACGTTCCGCCACTCCGTGAACATGGGCAAGGGCGCGGGAATCCGGACCGCCCAGCCTCACGTCACGGGCGATCTCGTCATCGTGCAGGACGCCGATCTGGAGTACTACCCGGAGGAGTACAATCTCCTGGCCGCACCCATTCTCGACGGCCGGGCCGACGTCACGTACGGAACGCGGTTTCTCGGGACCCACCGGGTCTTCCTCTACTGGCATTACCTCGGCAACCGGTTTCTGACGTGGATCACGAACGTCCTGTACAACACCATGCTCTCGGACATGGAGACCTGTTTCAAGATGTGCCGGGGCGACATCTTCCGGGGAATGACGCTCACCACGAACCGGTTCGGTTTCGAGCCCGAGTTCACGGCCAAGGTCTTCAAGCGGGGATACCGCGTCTACGAGGTCCCCATCTCGTACAATGGACGAGGCTACGAAGAGGGCAAAAAGATCACCTGGCGAGACGGGGTGGCGGCACTCTACTTCCTGATCAAATTCCGGTTCGGCGACTAGCGAATCGCGGAACGTCGAGGAGACTTCCATGTCGGAGAGCATCGGACTGGCGGTGGTCGGAGCCGGGTACTGGGGCCCGAACCTGATCCGCAACGCGGCGAACACGCCCGGGGCCCGACTCCGAGCGATCTGTGACGTGGACGCGGAGCGCCTTCGGAAGATCGGTCGGGGCTATCCCGGCGTGGCGCTGGAGTCGGAGTTCGGGCGCGTGCTGGACGACGACTCGATCGACGCGATCATTCTCGCGACTCCGGCGTCCACCCACCACGATCTGGGCCTCCGGTCGATGAAGGCGGGGAAGGACGTCCTCGTGGAGAAGCCGCTGGCCATGACGGTCGCGGAGTGCCGGGCCCTCGTCCGGTTCGCGGAGGAGAACGGGCGGGTCCTCATGACCGGGCACACGTTCATCTACAACGCGGCGGTGAAGAAGATCAAAGAGCTGGTCGACTCGGGAGAGATCGGCGACGTCCTCTACGTCTACTCGAGCCGCGTGAACTTGGGCCGCATCCGGCAGGACGTCAACGCGCTCTGGAACGTCGCCCCCCACGACATCTCGATCGTGAACCACATCCTGGGGGCCGAGCCCACGCGGGTGCGGGCGACGGGCCGCTCGTTCCTCCAGCCCGGCATCGAGGACGTGGTCTTCGCGGTGTTCGAGTACCCGAACGGGAGCGTGGCCCACGTCCACTCCAGCTGGCTCGATCCGAGCAAGGTTCGGAAGACCACGTTCGTCGGCACGAAGAAGATGATCATCTACGACGACGTCGAGTCGGAGGGCAAGGTCAAGATCTACGACAAGGGAGTGCGCCGCTCCACCCCCGACGCCGAGTACGGGGAGTTCCAGCTCAGGCTCCACTCGGGAGACATCCACATCCCGAAGATCGTCTTCACCGAGCCGCTGGCCGAAGAGTGCGCCCACTTCGTGGAATGCGTGCGGAGCCGCGCAACCCCGCGCACCGACGGCCGACAGGGAATGGCGGTCGTCGCGGCCCTCGAGGCCGCCCAGAGCTCGATCGCCGCGGGAGGGGACGGGGTGAACATCCCGAGCTTCGAGGAGATCGGATGAGCCCGATGTCCGACCGGCCCGTGATCTCCGTGATCATTCCGGCGTTCAACGAAGAGGGGAACATCGGACGGGTCGTCGAGCGCATCGAGGAGGGTCTCGCGGCGACGGGCCGCCCGGGTGAGGCCGTGTTCGTGGACGACGGCAGCTCGGATCGGACGTGGGAGAGAATCGAGGCGGAGCGGATGCGCCATCTCTGGATCCGGGCCTTCCGCCACCGTCGCAACTTCGGCCTGTCCGAGGCCCTCAATACCGGATTCCGGAACATCCGCGGCGATTACATTCTGTTCCTCCCGGCCGATCTCCAGTCGGATCCGGCGGAGGACATTCCCAAACTGTTCGCGGAGCTCGAGAACGGAAACGACGTCGTCGCCGGCCGGCGGATCGCCCGCCGCGAGGGCAAAGTCTTCGTATCGGCCGTCTACAACTTCCTCTGCCGCCGGCTCTTCGGCATCGACGCCCACGATCTCAACTGGATCAAGGGGTTCCGACGGGAAGTGATCGATGCCATCCACCTCCGATCCGACTGGCACCGCTACGTCGTCGTGTTGGCGGCCGGGAAAGGATTCCGATTCAAGGAGATCCGGACGAACTACCATCCGCGGCACTCGGGGCGGTCCAAGTTCGGCCGCCGCCGCATTCTGCGCGGACTGCTCGACCTTCTCGTGGTGAAGTTCGAGATGTCGTTCCGGGACAAGCCGATGCTGCTCTTCGGCTCGTGGGGGATCGGCCTGACGGGAGGGGGAGTCCTCCTCGGGGTGATCCTCGTCGGGCAGAAGATCCTGACCGGCGTGGGCTCCCGTCCGCTCCTGTTCCTCACGATGCTTCTCGTCATGGTCGGGATCCAGCTCCTGGGGCTCGGATTCCTGGCCGAGCAGATCACGTCGCTGCGGGAGGATCGCGGGGACTCCGCGGGGGGCGGGGGCCTGAGCCCCGCGGACCGGGGCGAGGTGGGGCAGAGGGAGGCGGAGTGAGCGCCCGTCGAGCCGTACCCCTTTCCCATCCGACGTGCTAAAATCTTCTCCTGACACCGCTTGAGCGAGCCGGGAGAGCCGTGCCGCGGCCGTCCCCGGGGCCGTCCCCGGGTGGGGCCGCTCTGTCCCGAGGTGCCTCCGCCCCCCCCGATGAGCAGGATCCCGGTGAGAATTCTCGTCATCATTCCGACGTACAACGAGCGGGAGAATCTGAAGAGCCTGGCTCCCCAGGTGCTGGAGATCGATCCGTCGATCGGAATCCTGGTGGTGGACGACGCCTCCCCCGACGGCACGGGGCGGCTCGCGGACGGGCTCGGAGAGGAGACGGGAGGCCGCGTTCACGCCCTGCACCGTGCCGGGAAGCTCGGCCTCGGATCGGCGTACGTGGAGGGCTTTCGATGGGCGCTCCGGAGCACGGAGGCCGAGTACATCTGTCAGATGGACGCCGACTTCTCCCACGATCCGAAGTTCCTTCCGGAGATGCTCCGGCAGGCCGATGCGGAGGGTGTGGATCTGGTCGTGGGGTCCCGGTATCTCGGGGGAGGAGCCAACGTCGTCAACTGGCCCATCCGGCGGCTGATCCTCTCCTACGGGGCGAACCTGTACGCGCGGGTCGTCACCGGACTCCCTCTGAGGGACTCCACCGGCGGTTACAAGTGTTTCCGGCGGCGGGTCCTGGAGACGATCGATCTCGATCGCATCGGTTCGGACGGTTACGGCTTCCAGATCGAGATGAACTACCACGCGTGGAAGGCCGGATTCACGATTCGAGAGATTCCGATCGTCTTCGTGGATCGACACTCGGGTACTTCCAAGATGGACCGCAAGATCATCGGCGAGGCGTTTTGGCTGGTATGGAAACTCCGGTTCACCTCCCTATGGGGTCGGCCGGCGACGAGGAGGGACACCCCGCCCCGGTGACGCGGGTCGAGGTCAGTGTCGTCGTCGTCAGCTACAACACGCGGGATCTCCTACGACGTCTGCTCGTCACGGTCGCGGAGTCGGGGACGTCGCGTCCGTACGAGATCCTGGTCGTCGACAACGCCTCGGTCGACGGCTCGGCGGAGATGCTCACGCGGGAGCACCCCGACGTCCGGTTGATCGCAAACGACGAGAACGTCGGGTATTCCCGGGCGGTGAACCAAGCCATCCGCGCCGCGACCGGGCGGTACGTGCTCATCCTCAACCCCGACATCGAGGTGCTTCCCGGGGCCATCGACGCTCTCGCCCGGCACCTGGAAGAGAACCCCAAGACCGGGATCGCCGGAGGAAAGCTGCTCAACCCGGACGGTACGCTGCAGTACTCCTGCCGCACCTTTTACACGCTGACGACGCTCCTGCACCGCCGGACTCCCCTCGGGCGGGTCTTTCCGAACAGTCGGACGGTGCGCGATCACCTGATGATGGACTGGGATCACGACACCGTTCGGGAGGTCGATTGGATGCTCGGTGCGTGCCTCATGGTGCGGCGCGAGGCGATCGTCGACGTGGGACTGATGGACGAGCGGTTCTTCATGTACTTCGAGGACGTCGACTGGTGCTACCGGATGAAGCAACACGAGTGGAAGGTCGAATACGTTCCGCATTCCCGGATGCTCCACATGCACCGGAGGGAGAGCGCGCGGGGGGGCGGTCTCGCCAACACGCGTCTGCTGGCTCACCTGGGGAGCATGTTCCGCTTCTTCGACAAGTGGAACACGATGCTGTACCGTCTGCGGAAGAACCGAGATCTCCTCATGGGGGGACTGCTCCTCGTCGGCGACGTGATCGCCGTGAACGTCGCTTTTCTCTTCGCGTTCGGTCTCCGCTCCGTTCTTAGCACCGTGCTCCAGCGCCCGGTCTTCTCCCTGTCCGCCTACGGCGACTTCGTGCTGCTGATGAACGGCGTCGTGCTCTTCGTGAACTTCCTCCTCGGCCTCTATCTCCGTCCGACGACGCGGGATCTCCTCGACGACGCCTTCATCCTCGCCAAGGGGCTGGCGTTCTCGACGCTCGTGTTGATGGCCAGCACGTTTCTCACCGGCTCGGAGCTACACAGCCGCTTCATGGTGGCGGTCTTCCTCCCCCTCGCGTTCGGGCTCATGCTCGCGGGGCGGAGCGCGCTGGGGACCGTGGCCCGCACGCTTCGCCGCAGCCGATTCGATCTCGTGCGGACCCTCGTCGTCGGTGAACGCAGGGCGGCCGGGGAGCTCGCGGAGGCCCTCGAGAAAAGGCCCGCCCTCGGCCACGAGGTCGTGGCGACGCTGCCCGATCGCCCCGACGACGCGGAGCGGAGATTCCGTCTCTTCTGGGAGTCGGATGGCATCCGGGAGATCATCCGCCGCCACCGGGTGAGCGAGGTGCTGCTCGTGCGCCCCACGTTCTCCGATCGCGAGCTGGTCCGGTTCGTCCTGCTCTGCCGGCGCGAGGGGGTGCGCATCCGTCTGATCTCCGGGGCGGCCGACTTCCTCTCCGGGCACGTCGCCCGGGTCTCGGTTCTGGGCCGGCCCGCCGTGGATCTCGGCTGGGTCCCCGGTCGACCTCTCGTGAGGATTCTCCGCCGCGCGTTCGACCTCGTCGTCGCGGGCGTCGTCCTGATGTTCCTCGGACCGAAGACCGCCTGGCGAGCTCGCCGCCCGGTCGATCCGGAGGAGTCCCACGAGAAGATCCACGGACTCGGGGGGAAGGTCTTCTGGCGTCGGATCGATCCCGCCTCCGGGGCCGTCTCCCTGGCCGACACCCTGGGGCACGTTCTCCGGGGGGAGCTCGCTCTGGTGGGGCCACGACCGCTCTCTCCCGAGACCGTCGCGGAGCGGGACGAGCTCCGGACGCTCTTCGATCTCGTGCGTCCCGGAGCCACGGGCCCGTGGAGGCTGAACGCGGACGAGAACCTGACCCTCCAGGAAGAGGTTTCCCTTTCGGTTTCGTACCTGCAGTATCAATCCCCACTGGAGGATCTCAAGATCGTGCTGAGAACCCTCGCCCTCACGCGACCCCACCCCGACTCGAGAAGGAGCGACACTTGAGCGTGCGACCACCTGGACTTCTCGGCATCGGACTCCTCGTTCTCGGCCTCCTCCCGTTCGCGGGGGATCGCGCCCGGGCCCAATGCGACGAGTCCGCCGATTGGACGCTTTACTCTCCCACCGGCGACGTCGCCGAGATCCTCATGCGGGAGAACATCGCGTGGGTCGGAGCCGACGGCGGCATCATCCGCATCGACGTCTCCCAGATCGCGGGTGGGAACCCGGAGCAGCGCAAGATCACCGACCGGGAGGGATTGATCTCCACGGACATCAGCTGCTTGGCCGAAGACGCCTTCGGCAACGTGTGGGTCGGAACGACGGACAGCGGGATCTCGATCTTCGATTCGGCCGGCAACCACTTGACGGACTTGAGCTCGTTCAACGAGCTCTGGAGCGATCTCGTCACCGCGATGGGGGCGTCGGGCAACCGGATGTTCGTCGTCAGCGTCGACCAGATCAACGCGCAGGGCTCTCCCGAAGGAGGGGGGTTCGTGATCATCACCGTGGAGCGTGACGACGAGGGGGGATTTCGATTCACTCCCGGTGCGGTCACTCCGCCTCTCGAGGTCGGTCGCGCCGTGCTCGGCGTGGGCGACACGATCTGGTTCGGTACCAGCGGGCAGGGGCTCTGGCGCCGCGACGAGTCGGTTCAGCCGGCCGACTTCGGAGTGGCGCTGACCCAGGCGGACGGGCTCGCCTCGAACAACGTGAAGAAGCTGGCCTCGGCACCGCACCCCGATTTCCCCGGGCAGGTCCTCTGGATGGGGACCGGCTCGGGGCTCCAGGTCTGGGACGGGACGACTCTCGCAAGCCTCACCGACTTCGACGGTCACAACGTCCTCGACCTCTTCCACCGCGGCGACACCATGTACGTTCTCACCGAAGAGGCGGGAGATGTGAGAAGGCTCTTCATCCTCGACCTCTCGTCCTCCCCGATCGGGCTCGAGATCGTACCGAGAACCGGCACGTGTCTTCCCGACACGAGCTACATCCCCCGAGAGATCGCAGTGGACACCGGCGGCCGGATCGTGGTCGGCACGAGGAGGCTCGCGTTCGCCGTGTGGGACTCCGCCGATTCCACCTGGAGCTGCCCGCCTCCCCTGGGGCCGCACGCTCCGCAGGTCGCCGACATCGCGCTCTCGTCGGACGGAATCCTCTACTTCGGAACGGGGAGCCTGGGCACCGACACGAATCCGGGCAACGGCCTCGGCATCTTCCGTGACGGGACCTGGAGTTCGGTGACGGAGGACGACGATATTCTCCACAACGAAGTCGTCCACGTCGAGGTCTGGCCCGACACGACCGTCTGGTTCGGCACGGCGGTGAGCCGGGAGTTCGGGGGGGTGAATCGCTACTTCCCCCGGACGGGCAGTCTGGACCAGTACACCAACACGGCCGAGAACGCGTCGCGGCGCACCCAGGGAAAGAACGTGGCGGCGATGCACCTCGACTCCGAGGACAATCTCTGGATCGCGTACGGACAGATCGAGGGCGGCATGTCCATCATCGAGTATCCGAGTCTGGAGGTCTCGAACTTCGGCATCGAGCAGCTCATCGACGGAGCGAACCCGCTCCTGACCGATTTCGCCTTCGACAGCCGGGGAAGGGCCTGGATCACGACGCGGAACACCACGAACCGTCCCGGTCAGGTCTACGTGATGGACGTCGCGGGGACCCCGTCCGCCAAGGGAGACGATCGGTACACGTCGTTTCTGCTCGCCTCGGAGATCGGAGACCTCGGGGAGGCCTGGGACATCGAGATCGACTCCTCCGACCAGATCTGGCTCGTCGGACAGAACGGGATCATCCTCGGGCAGATCGGTCCCGACATCGGCGCCGGTGCGTCCGCGACGTGGACGTTCCTGGACCCGTCCGCGTCCCAGCTCGGAGGCCGCAATCCCCTTCCGTATCTGGTGGCGACGTTCGACTGGGACCAGCACGTCTGGCTCGGGACCGAGAGCTCGGGTCTCGTGCGCGTCTCCCCCGACGCGCAGACGTGGCGCTGGTATGATCAGCTCGAGGGCTGTCCGCTCCCGGATCAATCGATCACCGGACTCGAGGTCGACCGCACCGGCCGCACCGTCTACGTCGGCACCCTCACCGGAGGCATCGCCCGCCTCAATCTCTCCGCGATTCGCACCGAGGGGGGGGATCGCCTCGATCCGCAGGCGTTCCCGAATCCGTACCGTCCCGACCACGACGGGCCGCTCAGCTTCGCCGCCCTCGCCCCGGACGAGCGCGCGACGCTGCGCATCTACACGATCACGGGCGAGCTCGTATACGAGGGAGAGAATCTGGCCGGCACGAAGACTTGGGACGGACGGAATCTCGGCTCCCAGATCGTCGAGTCCGGAGTGTACGTGATCACCGCCGTGACCGCCTCGGGTGAGATCTACGAGGGAAAGGTCGCCGTTCTCCGATGACTGCGAAGCCGGTGGTCATCGACGGCCACATCCACTGGGGGGAGTGGGCTCCGGAGCGCGTGGGTTGGCCGGGGGCCACGCTCGACGACATCCGCGATGCGCTCCGTCGCTCGGGCATCGACGGCGCGGTACTGACAACGACCGATCGGGTGGACAACGAGGGGCTCGCGGCCGCTCTCGAGCCCGATCCGGACGGGTTTCACTTCTTCCCCTGGATCGTCCCCGACGAACCCGACCGCACCTTCGCTTTCCTCGAGGAGCACGCGGGGCACGTCGCCGGGCTGAAGATCCACCCTTCCCTCGAGCGACTCCGCGTCGACGATCCGGGCTGGCGCCCCTTTCTCGAGTTCGCCGAACGACGGCGCCTGCCGGTGATCGTCCACTGCGGGCGGTGGCAGGAGATGGCGAGCTGGCGGTACGGTCTCGACGTCGCGGAACGCCATCCGGAGGCCGCGATCATCCTGGGGCACCTCGGAGGGGACCTGCCGACGTTGCAGCAGGAGTGCTCCCGGGAGATGCAGCGACGCGCACTCCCGAACGCCTATCTCGGCACCGAGTCGATCCGGGAGTACTACTCCCTCCGGATCGCGCTGGATCGTCTCGGGCCGGAACGGATCGTCTTCGGGAGCGACTATCCGCTGGGATGGCCCGCCGCCTATCTCGCGGTCTTCGAGGGAGCGAACCCCAGCGACGAGGAGCGGCGACTGGTTCTGGGTGAGAATTTCCTGCGCCTGATCCGCCGCAAGCGGGTCGGGTGACGATCCGCGGGGAAGCGGTTTGCGAATCCTCCATCTCTGCGATCAGAACTGGGTCGGTATGGCGAACGCGTTCGTCGAGGCGCATCGCCGGCATGGACACGAGGCGCGACTCGTAACGCTCTGCGAGTGCGTGAACGAGTTCGAGGAGGACATCTGCCTCCACCTGCCGATGCTGCGCGGAACCTCCGGGCACATGGCCCTCAAGGGCGTGATGAACCGGATCCACGGCCACCGCCCCAAGCGGGTGAGGCCCCCCGGTGAAGGTCCTCCGATCTGGCGTCCGCGCTCCCGCCTCGAGGCCGCGCTCTTCCGGTTCCGGGAGGAGGTCCTCTGGGGCCCCCGGATCCGGCGGGCCATCGCGCGGCACCGGCTCGACACCTTCGACATCTACCACCTCGAGTCCGGGGTCGGGTTCTATCGCGACGCCCGCTTTCTCCGGGAGATGAAACGGAGGGGCAAGCGCATCGTCAGCTACTACCTGGGCACCGACCTCCGGGACCGCGGAGTGTTCCCGTCGATCCGGGAGATCTCCGATCTCAATCTCACCTGCGAGTGGGATCACCTCGAAATCGATCCCACCCTCGAGTACTTCTTCATCCCCTTCGACGCCTCGCGACACGAGTTCCGGGAGCCCCGCGTCGACAAGCTGCGCATCGTCCACGCCCCTCGGAATCGCGCGGTCAAGGGAACGGAGTTGCTCCTCGCCGCCGTCGAGCGGGCCCGGCGATCGGTCGACTTCTCCCTCGACCTGATCGAGGGGCTCACGCACGGCGAGGCGCTGCGCCGCAAGCGCGCCGGGAATCTCCTCGTCGATCAAGTGGGGGACCACGGAGCCACGGGGTACGGAATGAACTCCCTCGAGGCGATGGCGATGGGCATTCCCTGCCTGACCTCGATGACTCCTTCCCTGGCGGAGTTCCTCGAGCCCCATCCGTTCCTCCTCGAGACCCCCGAGACCCTGGAGGACCGCCTCGTCGCCCTCGCCCGGGACCCCGGCTCGCTGGCCGAGCGGGCTCGGGCCGGTCGCGAATGGGTCGAGCGGGTGCACGCCGCGGATCGGATCGTGGAGCGGATCTACGCGACGTATCGCCGGCTCGGGTGGATGGACGAGGCGGGGAACGCCGTTCCGCCCCCGGCGAATCGGACGGCGGAGATCGAACACGGTCCCCGGGCGGGGGAGGAGGCGTGAGTCGACCGACCGCCTCCGTCGCCCGGCATGCCGTGGCCTATGCCGTGGGCTCGATGGTGGGCGGAGTCAGTCGGGCGGTTCTGCTCCCCGTCATCGCCCGGCGTCTCTCGACCGAGGAGTACGGGGTGTTCTCCCTGCTCCTCGCCGCGACGAACTTCCTGCACCTCCTCTTCGAGATGGGACTCGTCACGGCGCTCATTCGATTCCATCACGAGACCCACGACCCAGACGAGCGGACCCGTCTGCGCGTCGGTCTCTTCGCGCTCGTTCCGGCGATCGACGTTCTCCTCGCCCTTCCGTTTCTCCTCGGACGGGACCTCGCCTCGCGGGCTCTCTTCGGAACCGCCGCGCACGGGGGGCTCTTCGCCCTGGCCGTGGGGATCGCGTTCTTCTCCGCCCAGTTCCAACTCTTCCTCGGTCACCTGAGGGCCGACGATCGTTCGCGGGACTTCGCCCTGCTGATGACCGTGAAGGGGGCGATCTCGTTGACCCTGACGCTGGTGCTCGTCCTGGGTCTCGGTCTGGGGGTGGAGGGCTTCCTCGTCGGCAACCTGGCCGGACCGGCCGTCGTGGGCTCGGTGGCCATTCTCCGCCTCCTGGCCCGAACGCGCATCGACCTGCGGGGGGTCCGCGCGCGCACCGCCCGGATGCTCCGGTTCGGTCTTCCCCTCGTGCCCTCGGCATTCGGGCTCTGGGCGCTCAGCCACGTGGACGTCTATCTCCTCCGGATGCTCGCCGACCTCGATGCCGTCGGCATCTACAGCTTCGGTTCCGAGATCTGCCTGCCGATCGCACTCCTGATGACCTCTTTCCATCTCGCCTGGCCCTCCTTCGCCTTCTCCCGGGCGCGCCGGCCGGAAGGTCCCCAGGAGATCGCCAAAGTCTTCCGCCATCTCTTCGTCGGCCTCGTGGGAGGAGCTCTCGCGATCGCGATTCTCCGGCGGGAGATCCTCGCGGTCGTCGGAACCCCGACGTTCGAGGGCGCGATCGTGGTGATTCCGTTTCTGGCGCTGGCGACCTGTCTCTACGCGGCGTCCCAGGTGTTCGGCACCGGACTCCAAGTCGCGGGCGACACTCGACGGTTGCCGCTGTTCGTCGCCCTGGCCGCCGGTCTCAACGTGCTCCTGAACCTTTTGCTGATTCCCCTCTATCGAGAGACGGGGGCGGCCCTGGCGACGGTCGCGACGAACGTCGCCCTCGCGGCACTCACGCTGCGCGAGTCGCATCGGCAGTTCCCGATTCCCTTCCCCCTCGGCAAGATGGCCATGGTCGTCGCGGCGGCGGTCGGTGTGCTGCTCCTCGGCGACCTCCTCGGGGACCTTCCTCTGGGGGTGGGGCTCACGCTGCGGCTCGCGATGCTTCTCGCCTTTCCCGTGCTCCTCGTGCCGGCTCGCGCCCTCACGCGGCGGGAGCTCCTCTCTCTGCCGAGCGTCGTCCGGGAGATGGTGAGGGAGAGGCCGGCATGAAGATCTCCGTCGTCGTCCCCACGCACGGTCGTCGCGACCTCGTGGCTCGCACCTTGCGGAGTCTCGCGAGCCAGCACCATCCCCCCGATCACGAGGTGATCGTGATCGACGACGGGGCGGACGCGGAGCTCTCGTCCCATGTCGCGTCCCTCGGGCTCGCCCTCGACGTCCAGGTGATCCGGCACCCCGTGAGGCGGGGGAGGAGCGCGACGCGCAACTCCGGAATCGCCCGGGCGACGGGAGACGTCGTTCTCTTTCTCGACGGCGACATGGAGGTCGGTCCGGGCTTCCTGGCCGCCCACGCCGCCGGCCACGAGGGTCCGGATACCGTGGTCCTGGGCAACATCCGAACGGCCCTCGAGATTCCGCGGAGCGCTTTCGTCGAGTACGTCGATTCCCGCGGGGTGAAGAAGGTGGGGGAAGGGAAGGAGATCCCTCCCCGCTACTTCATGACGGGGAACTCCTCGGTCGCGGCGCCGCTCCTCCGGAGGGCCGGCGGGTTCGACGAGGAGTTCGACGAGTACGGGGGGGAGGACACGGAGATGGGCTACCGTCTGGCGGATCACGGTGCGCGCTTCCGCCACGCGCCCGAGGCCGTGTCCTGGCATCTCGATCTCAATTCCGTGCCCAGGATGGCCGAGCGTCTCCGGCGATACGGCGAGCGGATGCTCCCGGTCCTGACCCGCAAGGTGCCGCGATCCCGGGAGGAGCTGCAACTCCACCTGGTGGACCCGATCGACTTTCGGCGGGATGGTCCCCGCGGCACCGTGCGGAAGCTCGCCGCGCGCGTGCTCTGCCGACCTCTCTTCTGGCGAAACGCGGCCCGTCTCGCGGCCCGCCTTCCCGCCGGGGCTCGGGCCGACTTCCTGTTCGATTTCATACGGGCAGCGGCCTACCTCGACGGCTACCGTCGCTCCCGGGGACCCGCCCCATGATCCGTCCCGCGGCCCTCCTTCTGATCGCGTGCCTCGCCCTCTACAGCGCGACGCTCGATCACTACTTCGCCTCGGACGACTTCCTGAACCTGGAGCGAAGCGCGTTCCAGACGCTGAGCGAGGGTCTTCGGCTCTTCGCGACGGACGACGTCGACTTCTACCGGCCGATCCCGAGGCTCCACTTCGGGATTCTCTGGGGCCTCCTCGGCGAGCGTACCGTCGGGTGGAATCTGGCGGGGGTGCTTCTCCACGCTCTGGCGTCCATCGGGGCGATGGTGCTGGCCCGCTCTCTCCTCGGGGACGGCAATCGACGAGCCGTGCGTTACACCGGGCTCTTCTTCGCGCTTCACTTCATTCACGTGGAGGCGGTGACCTGGGCCTCCGGGATCACGTCGGTGTACGTCACGCTCTTCCTCTTCGGGGCGCTCCACCACTTCCGCCGCGCCCGCGCCACGGGATCGGTCCGACACTCGACCCTCTCGGTCGTCGCGTTCTTCCTCGCTCTGCTCTCCAAGGAGACGGCGGTCGCGTTCGTCCCTCTCCTCCTCTTCGTCGGTTGGTGGTGGCCGGTCCGCGGCGATCGGGACTCACCCCCTTCGCGTTGGCCGACGGCGCGCGAGGCGCTGCCGTTCGTGATCCTTCTGATCGGGTACCTCGTCATCGCCTCGTCGATCGATCGGGGTGGGGCCGCCTCTCCCTACCGGTGGTCCGCCGGAGTCCACGTTCTCAAGAACGCTGCGTTCTTCGAACTGGGAGGGTTCCTGCCGCTCCGCTACTGGGAGGTCCAGAGCCTCTGGGCCGCCGGCCCGAGCGGAGGCCTCGACGGCCTCGTGAGCTTCGCCGGCGACGTGCTCCGGCGCCCCGCTCTGGGGTTTTCCCTGGTCGCCGGCGGAGCGGCGCTCGGCGCGGCGATCCTCCGCGGAGGGCACGACGTCCGGGGCGGGTTCCTCTGGATTCTCGTCGCCGCCCTGCCGTTTCTCCTCCTGCCCGGATCGGGAGAGCGGTTCCAATACCTGTCCTCCTTCGGAGCGTGCCTCGTGCTGGGGCTCGGCGCTCAGGCGCTGCTCCGTCGCCACCGCTCCCTCCCGGGCGGCACGTGGGGAGCGCGGGGCGTGGTGCTCGCAGCGCTCGCGCTGCTCATCGCGGGCAATCTGGACCGGCAGGCGGACTGGGCGATCGCCGGTCGGTGGACGCTGGGCATTCGGAATCGCTGGGGCTACTTTCGGGCCCTCGAGCCCGATCAGCCGATCGAGTTCGTCGGCATTCCCGATGAGCACCGGAGCGCGTGGGTGTTCCGGAACGGCTTTGACTCCATGGCTCGCCTCTTCTGGGAGGGGCGGCTCTACCGGCGGGAGGGCGAGATGCCTCCGGGGAGCCCTCCGGCGAAGCGCATGCAGGTCGTCCTGCAGCCGGGCGGGCAGGTGGGGATGCTCCCCGAAGGACTCCGCGAGTGGCCTTGACAGGGAGCGGACGTGTTTCTATAGTCCCGGCAGTTACAGTGCAAGTGCGTCCCTCACCAGAAGTTAGGGGGCTTCGCATGGATCTCCGCGGCCGGGCGGGGCTGATCCCGTTCGGGCTCCTGCTGTTGATCCCGATCGTGGCCGGTTGCCCGCTCAAGTTTGAGAACGAACCTCGAACCAACACCGAGCCCTTCACGTATTTCGAAGTCGCCCCCGGGGACACCTCCTTCTCGGACCGGGTGACTTTCATTTGGCGCGGAACGGATCTCGACAGCGACGTCGTCGCCTATCAATTCCAGCTCGTCGAAACCGACAGCCTGTACCTCGTTTCGGACGGGCTCGAAGGGCGGGTCCTCCGCTCGATCGTGCCGCGGCGTGAGTTCGGGGAGGGCGAGGACGACGAGTTGTGGACCGACCGCACGACGGACACTTTCGAGATCTTCTTCGACCTCGCCGACGGCTGGTACGAGATGCGGGCCCGGGCGATCGACGATCGGGGACTCGTCGACAGCACTCCCGCGCGCCATCGCTTCTTGCTCAACTTCGACAACGTATTACCGGAAATCACGATTGAAACCCTCCAGGGCGGGAACCTGGGCACGTGTGCCCGGATCGTTGAGGACCGGGACGTCGCATTCATCGTGACGATCTCCGACGTGAACCGGCGGGGCATCCCCACTCCGTACCGGCAGCTCGCTTACCGTTACGAGCTCCAAGACTGCGCGGGCTGCCCCCCGGGGGGGGGATCCTGTGGCCACCGCGGGGGGGGCTTCGCCCCCACAGAGGGCTTCAAACGGATCCCGTTCGGGGCCGGTGACTCCACCGAGGTTGCGGTTCTCCTCATCGACGGCACCACCATCGTGGCCGACGGCGGTCCGACGACATCCAACCCCTACACTCGCATGGCGGACAACTGTGGATGGGACTTCACGGTAGAGGTAGTGGATCCGGCGGGGAACCCGGGGAAGACGATCTGCACGATCAATACGGGTTGCCAGTGCGGAGATGAGTAGTCGTGCCGGGTCGAGCCGGCCGCCTCTCCTGCTCCGCGTCGGCACTCGCGGTGTCCTTCCGAGACCTGCCGGAAACATCCTCCCGCGGGGGTATTGAGGAGTTTCCCTGACCCCGCTCCCTCTCTCGTTCCCGTCCGCGCGATCGTTCCCGTCCGCGCGAACGTTCCCGGTGCAGAGAAGGCCCTCGATCACCGTCGCGCTCTGCAGAAGCTCTCCCGGGGGCGCCCACTGACGAGACGTCGCGGCCTTCCTCTCCACTCGAAGCCGCCGATGACCGACTCCTCCCCCCACGCCACCGCTCCCACCCGGCGGCTCCCCTCCCGGTGGGTCCGGCGGCTTTGAGTCCAGTCCACCACCGCCCCTCGGCCCGCCGGAGGACGGATTCCGCCTCGCTCCTCGGACACACCAGACAGATGTTTACTACGAGCGCTTTTCTTTCTCTCCCGGTGATTTTCTCGTTGCTCCTCCCGTGCGGCGTGCATCATAGTGGCGCCGAGTGGGATGAAAGTGGGCGATGTGGGGCGCCAGGAGCATCAGACCCCGGTTTCGGAGAGGTCGACCGGTGGTTTCCTTTCGAGGTTCTTTTCGACACTCCATCGACGGAAAGGGGCGCCTCGCCCTGCCCAAGCCCTTTCGCCGCATCACCGGCGTCAAAGGGGATGGTCGCGAGCCGTTCGTGGTCCTGACCAAGGGCTTCAACGGCTGCGTCTCCGCCTACACCCCGGACGAGTGGGCGCGGTTCGAGGAGCGAATGCTCTCCGATCCCTACACCGACCAGGCGGCCCGGGACTTCATGCTCGAGATCGCAGACTACACCATGGACGCATGGGTGGACACGGTCGGACGGATCCTCATTCCGTCGATTCACATGGAGCTCGGCGGTTTCGAGAAGAACCGCGAGATCCGGGTGCTCGGGCTCTACGATCACTTCGAGCTCTGGAATGTGGAGCGGTTCGATCGGATTCGGGCCAAGGCGGAGGACACGTTTGAGGAACGGGCGAAGCGGGTCTTCGGGAGAAGGCCCTGAGCCGGAGGCAGAGAGCGAGAGAGGGGTCGGTCGCGTCCGTGCGGAGGGGTTGACGTGCTGGGTACATCGTTCGATACGGCGACGCGACTCGTCAGGAGGACCACGGTGAGGCTTCACCACGTGCCGGTGCTCCGTGACCGTGCCGTGGAGCTTTGGGCCCCGACCAGCGCCAGACGCGTTGTCGATGCGACGGTGGGGCGCGCCGGCCACTCTCTCGCTCTCCTGGGTCGACGACCCGACATCCGACTTCTCGCGTGCGATCGGGATCCCGATGCGGTCGAGTTCGTCTCCCGGCGCTTCGCCGGGTTCGGAAGGCGGGCCGCCTGCGTCCACGGCTCCTACGGCGATCTTCTCCGCCTGATCGAGATCTGGGGTGGGGGGCCGGTCGACGGCATCCTCCTCGACCTGGGCGTTTCGTCGCCCCAGATCGACGATCCCGCCCGCGGGTTCAGCACGCGCCACGACGGTCCGCTCGATCTCCGATTCGACCGGAGCCGTGGCGTCACCGGCGCCGAGTGGCTCCGCCGCGCGACGAAGGACGAGCTCGAACGTGTTCTCCGCGATTTCGGCGAGGTGCCGAGACCGCGCCGGGTCGCCACGGCGATTCTGGCGGCGCGCGAGCGGGGTGAGCTGGAGACGACGGGCCAGCTCCGCGAGGCCGTCATGCCCGTGGCCGGTCGTGCCGGCGAGCCGCCGGCGAAGTCGCTGGCGCGCGTCTTCCAGGCATTGCGGATCGCCGTCAACGGGGAGCTCGACGAGCTCGACCGCCTACTCGCGAGCCTGCCCGAGCTCCTCGCTCCCGGAGGACGAATCGTGATCGTGAGCTTCCACCGACTGGAGGACCGGCGCGTGAAGAACGCGTTCCGTGAGGGTGAGCGCGCCTGCGTCTGTCCCCCGGAGCTGCCGACCTGTGCCTGCGGGGGAGATCACGCATGGCTGCGCACGATCACGCGCCGCCCGCTGACCGCGGACGCGGGCGAGGTCGCGGCGAATCCGCGCTCGCGGAGCGCACGGTTGCGTGCGGCCGAGAGGATTCCCGACCGGGCGGGGGAGGCGCCCGCGTGAGTCCGAACCGGCGGAGCGCGGCGGAGCGCGCGGGAAGGGCGGCCAAGACCGCGAGGGGGCGCCGCCGGGAGCGGAGCCGCGTCGTGGAGCTCGCCGCTTCGATCGGGCTCGGGGTCCCGCTCCTGTTCGCGGCGGTCTGGGTCCGCATGGCGGTGACGGATCGTCTGAAGGAGTGTGACGACCTGCTCGCCGAACGGGAGCGGCTGCAGCACGCGCTCCTTCTCCTCGAAGGGGAAAAGGCCCACCTCTCGACGTGGGCGAGCGTCGGGCCGCGGGCGAGGCGAATCGGTCTCCGACCTCCGGAGTCCGCCGAAGTGCTGTGGGTGGCCGTGGCCCCTCCGAGGGTCGGGAGGGGAGAGGGATGACGCGGAGGCGGCCCGCCACCCGGCGCTTCGAGCGGCGACTCGCGGTCGTCGTCGGAGGGGGACTGCTCCTCGGCGGGCTGGTCTTGGCCCGACTGATCCAGGTCCAGATCGTCCAGGCGGGGCCGCTCTCGGAGGAAGCGGACCGTCAGCAGCACCGGACGCTCGAAGTTCCCCCCACGCGGGGGGCGATCCTGGACCGCTACGGTGAGCCCCTGGCGATGACCGTGCCCTCCGGACGACGGGAGCGACGGAAGCCGATTCGCCAGTGCCCGCGGGGAGCGCTGGCCTCCCAGATCATCGGGTTCTGCTCGCCCGACGGTCGGGGGCGGGAGGGCATCGAGCTCGCGTTCGACAGCTCCCTGCGCGGGCGACCGGGCTCGCGGACCGTCGGCGCGAACGCCCGCGGAATGCTCGCCTCCATTCCCGGTGGCCGGGACCGTCCCGCCGTGGACGGCGCGGACATCCTGCTGACCATCGACCCCACGACGCAGTCGATCACCGAGCGGGAGCTGGAGAAGTGCGTCCGGGAGAGCGACGCAACCTCCGCGTCGGCGGCCTTCCTCGACCCGCGAACCGGGGACGTGCTGGCCATGAGCTCGTGGCCGACCTACGACCCTTCGCACCCCGGCGACTCGGCTCCCGACCACCGCCGGAACCGCGCCCTCGCGGACATGAACGAACCGGGCTCGACGTTCAAGATCGTCACGGTGGCCGCGTGCCTGGAAAAGGGACTCGTGACGCCCGCGACGCGAGTCGAGTCGTTCGAAGAGCTCGAGCTCGCCGGCGGGCATCGGCTGCGCGACAAGAAGGACTACGGATGGGTGACCGTCGAGGAGGTTCTCACGCTCTCCGTCAACACCGCGACCGCGATCCTTGCCCGCGAGCTCGGACCGACCGCGCTCTACGAGTACGCCCGGGCGTTCGGCTTCGGCTGCGTGACCGGAATCGACCTCCCCGGCGAGGCGAGCGGGATTCTCCGTCGTCCCGCGCACTGGTCCGGCCGCACCCTGGAGACCATCGCCATCGGGCAGGAGGTGGCCTGCACCCCTCTCCAACTCGCGACCGCCTACGGAGCCATCGCGAACGGGGGCGTGTTGATGCGGCCGCGGCTCGTGCGGGCGATCCGCAACTCGCAGGGTCGGATCATCAGCTCGTACCGTCCGCAGACGATCCGCCGCGTGCTCTCGACCGAGGTCGCGACGAGTCTCACCCGCATCCTGACCTCCGTCGTCGAGAACGGCACGGGGACCGAGGCCCGCATTCCGGGCATGGAGGTCGCGGGGAAGACCGGAACCGCGCAGTGGATCGATCCCGAGACCAAGCGGTACGACCGAAACCGTCATATCGCCTCCTTCGTGGGGTTCCTCCCCGCGAACGACCCCCGAATCGTCGGAGTGGTCATCGTGGATCGTCCCCGGGGGATCGGCTACGGCGGTCAGGTCGCCGCCCCCTGCTTCCGGCGCATCGTCGAAGGAGCCCTGCTCACCCAGCGGAGACCCGCGATCCGGCCGGCGTCGCCGGTCGGTCTCGGCACGTGAGGGTGACGCCGATGCTCGCCGTGCGGAGGGAGAGAGTGGTGACGCGCACGCAGACGCTTTCCCGGTTGGCGGGCGACGTTCCGGGCGTCCGCATCGTCCGGGGCGGAGAGCGGATCGTGAGCCGGGTACGCGTGGACTCCCGCCGGATCGAGCCGGGGGACCTCTTCGTGGCGATTCCCGGGAGTCGCGACGACGGGCTGCGCTACGCCGACGAGGCGCTCGACCGGGGAGCGGTCGGAGTGCTCGGCACCCCCGACGCCGAACCTCCCGCCCGCGGGGCCTGGCTCACCGCCGAGGAGCCCCGACTCGCCGCGGCGCACCTCGCGGCGCGCGCGTGGGGGCGCCCGTCCGACCGGCTCGAGGTGTGCGGGTTCACCGGCACGAATGGAAAGACCACGGCGACGTTCCTCCTGCGGTCGATCGCGGAGGCGGCCGGTCGGCGGCCCGCCGTCCTCGGGACGCTCGGGGCCTACCTGCCCGACGGGCAGCTCCCCCAGGCGCGCACGACCCCGGAGGCCCCCGATCTCCAGGAGTCCCTCGCGGCCGCCCGAGAGCAGGGGTGCGACCTCGTCGCCATGGAGGTGTCGTCCCACGCGCTCGACCTCCGTCGCGTCGACGGAACCGCGTTCGCGGCCGCCGCGTTTCTGAATCTCTCCGCCGAGCATCTCGACTGGCACGGCACGATGGAGTCGTACGCCCGTTCGAAACGGCGGCTCTTCGCCGAGCTGCTCGCGCCCGGGGTCGCCCCGGGCGGACCGCGCGCGGTCTTGAACGCGCGGGACCCGTGGGCCGACCGCATCCGATCGGTGGTGGAAGGCGCGTTGCTCTTCGCGTCGGGTGGTGTGGATGCGGATGTGGTCGGTCGCGGGGTCCGCGCTTCCTCGGCGGGGACCGAGTTCACGCTCGTCACCCCCGCGGGCGAGGCGGACGCGAGAATCCCGCTGCCCGGGATCCACAACGTGGACAACGCCCTGGCGGCGGCGGCGGTCGCCACCGTGATCGGCCTTCCCCTCGAGGCGATCGCCTCGGGACTGGAGAACGCGACCCCGCCTCCGGGTCGGTTCGAGCGGGTCCACTCCGGCTCGATCGACGCGTTCGTGGATTACGCCCACACGGAGATCGGAGTCCGGCGGGCGCTCGAGGTGGCCCGCTCCATCACCCGGAATCGCGTCGTGGTGGTGCTCGGCTGTGGGGGGGATCGCGATCGGTCGAAGCGCCCCGGCATGGGGAGGCTCGCGGCCGAGCTCGCGGACGTCGCGATCTTCACCAGCGACAACCCTCGCGGCGAGGATCCCCGCGAGATCGTGAACGCGATGCTCGAGGGGGCGAAGGACGCGCGGGATCGCGTGGCCGTCGTGCTCGACCGCCACGAAGCGCTCGAGCACGCTCTGCGGATCGCGCACGACGGAGACCTCGTCCTCGCGCTGGGCAAGGGGCACGAGACCTACCAGACCATCGCCGGGGTCGACCATCCGTTCCCCGAGCGGGAGATCCTCGCCCGTCTCGCGAGTCGGCGCGACGGGGAAGCGAAGTGAGCGCGGAGGTGGCCGTGGCGCGCTGGTCGGCCGGGGAGCTGGCCCGGCTCGTCGAAGCGAAGTGCGCGGGTGCGAGCGACGCGGCGATCGATACCACCACGACGGACAGCCGGGAGGCCGGGCCGGGAGCGGTGTTCTTCGCTCTGGCGGGATCTCGGGTCCGGGGCGTGGACTACGTCCCGGATGCTTTCGGGTCCGGCTGTTCCGTCGTGGTGGTGCCCTCCGACTGGGAGGGTGAGATCCCGCCCGGCCGCGCCGCTCTCCGCGTCGCCGACCCCCTCGAGGCGCTCGGTCGGCTCGCCGCGGCGGTTCGCGCGCGCTGGTCGTGTCCGGTCATCGCGGTGACCGGCTCTATGGGAAAGACGACCGTGAAGGAGATGACGGCGTGCGTACTGGAGGGCCGGGGCGACGTGCTCCGCTCCCCCGGGAATTTCAACACCGTCGTGGGCCTCGCCCGCACGCTGATCGAGCGGGAGCCCGCGCCGGAGATCGCGGTACTCGAGGTCGGCGCCTCCCGTCCGGGAGAGATCGCCCGGCTGGCGGGCATCGTCGCCCCCACCGGCGCGGCGCTCACGAACGTCGCGCCCGCCCATCTCGAGGGCTTCGGCACGGTCGAGAACGTGCGACGGGAGAAGATGGACCTGCTTCGCGCGGTTCCCCCGGACGGGCCGAAGCTGATCGACGGCGACGACTCGGCACTCTCGACGGCGGCCGGGACTTTCGGGTCCCGCGTCGTGCGGATCGGCCTGAGCCCGGGAAACGATCGTCGTGGAGTGGACCTCGAGGCCCGGCCGAACGGGGGTACGCGCTTCCGCGTGGAGGGTGTTCCGGTCGAGTTGGCGGTGCCGGGAACGCACCAGGTGAGGAACGCCCTCTTCGCGCTGACCCTGGGAGAGGAGCACGGCGTCCCTCTGGAAGAGGGAGCGGACCGGCTCCGCGAGTTCGCCGGCGTCCCGGGGCGGCTGCGGCTGCGGCGGCCGGGAGACGTGGCGATCGCCGACGACACGTACAACGCGAACCCGGCCTCCGTCGCCGCGGCACTCGACTGGTTCGACTCCTTTCCGACGTCGGGACGGAGGGCGGTCGTCTTGGGAGACATGCTCGAGCTCGGGGAGGAGTCGGAACGCTACCACCGGGAGGCGGGGGCACGCGTGGCGACCTCGGCGTTCGATCTCGCGGTGTTCGTAGGGCCGGAGAGCCGGGTGGCCTTCGAGGAAAGCAGACGGCGGACGGGGGACCGTGAATTCGTTGTCCACGTTTGCGACTCCGACGAGGCCGCCCGCGTTCTCCGGGATTGGGTCCGGCCCGGCGACGCCGTGCTCGTGAAGGGATCTCGGGGAATGGCGATGGAGCGCGTCGTCGACGCGCTCGACCCACCGGAGGCCCTCGGAGGATCGGAGGCCGAAGGTGCTGTATGAGCTCCTCTACCCCCTCCGGGATCAGTTCTTCGCGTTCAACGTATTTCGCTACATCACGTTTCGCGCCGCCTACGCCGCGATCACCGCGTTCCTCCTCACCGTCCTCCTCGGTCCCTGGGTCATCGCGAAGCTGAGGGAGAAGGGAATCGTCAAGCACGTCCGGGCGGAGGGCCCCGAGGCCCACCGGAGCAAGACCGGCACGCCGACCATGGGAGGGCTCCTGATTCTCACGGCCATCGCGGTTCCGACGGTTCTCTGGGCGAACCTGCGGAACCGGGAGGTCCTGCTCGCGCTCGGGGCGACCCTCGCCATCGGAGCGATCGGCTTCTTCGACGACTTCCTCCAGGTGGTCCGGGCCCGGAACCGCGGGCTGGTGGGCAAGGCGAAGCTCGTCGGGCAGATCACCGTCGGAATCCTGGTGGGGCTGGCGGTCCTCCATCTGCTGGACCGCCCCGGTCTCGCCACCCAGACCACGGTGCCCTTCTTGAAGGAGCGGATGATCGATCTCGGGTGGCTCTACATTCCCTTCATCGTGATCGTGTTGGCCGGCTCCTCGAACGCCGTCAATCTCACCGACGGTCTCGACGGGCTCGCCATCGGAGTGACGGTGTTCGCCGCCGTGGCGTTCGCCGGGCTCTCCTACGTGTCGGGCCACTCCCGATTCGCGGAGTACCTTCAGATCCTCTACCTCCCCGGCGCCGCGGAGCTCACGATCTTCTGCGCGTCCATCTTCGGGGCGTCCCTCGGATTCCTCTGGTACAACAGCCATCCGGCCGAGATCTTCATGGGCGACACCGGCTCGCTCGGACTGGGGGGAGCGCTGGGAGTCGTCGCGATCCTCCTGAAGATGGAGATGATCCTCGCGATCGTCGGCGGCGTGTTCGTGGCCGAGGCGATCTCGGTGATTCTCCAGGTCGGTCTGTTCCGGCTCACCGGGAAGCGGATCTTCCGGATGGCCCCCATTCACCACCACTTCGAGCTGGCCGGCTGGGCCGAGAACAAGGTCGTGGTTCGATTCTGGATCGTCGCGGGGCTGCTCGCCCTCCTGCCGCAACCACCGCGGACCCTCCCTCGCCGGCAGTGTCGTCGTGGTGATCGGCTACCGGCGGAGCGGAAGGGCGGCGACCGCCCTCCTGCAGGCGGCGGGGGCGACGGTGCGCGTCACCGACTCCGCCGGCCCGGACGCGCTGGGCGCCGATCCCGACCTCGTACCGGGGGGCGGGGAGTGGCTGGGCCGATCCGACCCGGCCGTGCTCGAGGGCACCGACCTCGTGGTGGCGAGCCCCGGCGTTCCCCCGCGGAGCCCGATCCTCGCGGCCGCCCTCGCGGCCGGGCTCCCCGTGCGGAGCGAGCTCGAGCTCGGCTGGTGGTTCACGGACGCGCCGGTCGTCGCGATCACCGGCACCAACGGGAAGACGACGA
>JALGZR010000013.1 GCA_025774805.1 bacterium | reverse complement strand
GTCGAGATTCACGAGGTAGAGGTCGAAGTTGCGTCCCCTTGGATTGCCCAGGTTCGACGCGAAGATGATGCGCTTTCCGTCCGGCGTGAAGAAGGGCGCGAAGTTCGCGGCTCCATTGTCCGTCACCCGGGTCTTGCCGGTGCCGTCGGCGTTCATCCAGTAGATCTCGAGGTTGCGCGGCCGGATCCGGTTGCGGGCCAGGAGCTCGCGATAGTTCTTGAGGTCCTTGTCCTTCGGCCGGCTCGCCCGGTAGCAGATCTTCGTGCCGTCGGGGGAGAAGAACGGCCCCCCGTCGTAACCGGTCTCGTCCGTGAGACGGGTCAGCTCGGTTCCGTCCGTGCGCATCTTGTAGATGTCGATGTCCCCGTCGCGCAGCGAGGTGAAGACGATCCACTCTCCGTCGGTCGAGAGCGTCGCCTCCGCATCATAGAGGTCGTTGTCCGTGAGCCGGCGCAGATCGGAGCCATCGGTCTTCGCCGTCCAGATTTCGTATTCGGGGTAGAGGGCCCACACGTAGCCCTGGGACATGTCCGGGGGAGGAGGACACTCGTCGGACGCCGCGTGGGTGGAGGAGAAGAGGATCCGATCGGTTCCCGGAATGAAGTACGCGCAGGTCGTGCGACCCCGGCCGGTGGAGACCAGGCGGGGAGAGGCGCCCTCCGGCGCTTCGAGATCGATGATGTAGATCTGGTCGCACCCCACCTCTTGCGGCGTCGCCTGGAAGATCAGGCTCTTCCCGTCCGCCGACCAGTAGGCCTCGGCGTTCTGTCCCCCGAACGTGACCTGGCGCACGTTGGTGAGCCGTGTCTCGCCCTCGAAGTGGAGCCCCTGGGGCTCCGAAGGACGGGTGCTCGGGTGCTCGTGACCGCGGTGATGCGTGGAATGGTCCTTGTCGCCCTTCGATCCCTGGCAGCTGCTGGCGAAGGCCTTTCCGGTCGCTCCCCCTCCGGCGAGCAGGAGGAGGGCGGCCAGCGCGGTCAGGGATCGGGGGAGCCGGAAGAACCGTCTCGAAATACTCATCGGAACGTCTCCTCTGTGGCCGTCGGATCGCCCGGCGAGGGAAGGGGACCTCGACTGGGGAGTTCGGTAAGTTACCGTGAATCCCCCGGACATGGCCAGCCATCCAAGGTGCGATGGCCCCCACTCCGCGGACGCGGGCATCGAGGATCTCATGGCCCAGGCGACTCTCCTCTCCACCATTGCCGAGCTGGACAAGGCGTTCGAGATGTCGGCGCGGACCCCGGTGCTCCTCTTCAAGCACAGCTTGATCTGTCCGTTGTCGGTGGTCGCCCGCGAGGCCTACCGGGCCTTTCTTGCCGAGCGAACCGAGGGAGATGGTCTGCTCTACGGGCTCATCGAGATCCAGAAGGCCCGAGACGTCTCGAACGAGGCGGCGGTCCGGACCGGGGTGAAGCACGAGTCCCCCCAGGTCCTCCTGGTCCGGGACGGGCGCGTTCTCTGGAGCGCCAGCCACTGGGACATCACCGAAGAGAGTCTCCGCGAAGGGCTGAAAAGGTCCGGGATCGCCTGATCGCACGGAGGGATGGGGAGTGGACCCGATGGGCGGCGAGCGCGGCGGGCCGCAGGGGAGCGGCATCGAGGCCCTCGTCCTGTCGGCGGGCGCGTCGTCTCGACTCGGGCGGCCGAAGGCCCTTCTCGACTTCGGGGGAAAAACGACGCTCGAGCGCGTCCTGGAGACGATGGGGGAGGCGGGAGTGCCGGGTGGAGTCGTGGTCGTCGGGGAGTCCGCAGCCACGCTGGCCGGATCCGTCGATCCGGCGCCGTTTCGTTGGATCGAGAACCCCTGCCCGGAAGCGGGACGGACCGGATCGATCCGGGTGGGGTGGGAGGCGATCGATCCCGGGAACGACGTCCTGCTCTGGCCGGTCGACCGCCCCCTGGCGAGCCCGGCGACGGTGACGGCGCTGCTCGCCGCGAGAGGCGGCACGGCGGCAACCGAGACGGAAGACGCGCCCTCTCCGGAAGCCGCCACGGTGATCGTCCCCCTTCACGACGGGGGCCGAGGCCATCCCATCGTCCTTCCGGCGGACCTTCGTGCGGTGCTCCTGGCGGCACCGCCCGATGAGGGCCTGCGCGAAATCATTCGCCGGACCGGGGTCGCGCGCCGGGAGGTCGCCGTGGACGACCCCGGCATTCACTTCGACCTCGACACCGAGGAGCGCTACCGCGAGGCGTTGGCGTGGTGGAAGGAGAAGGGAGCTCTACGGCGTCCGCGGGGGACGTGACGAGAGGCCGATCCGGTCGAGCTCCTCGAGGAAGCGACCCGAATTCATCTCCCAGTACTTCAGCCTCTCGCTCCGCACCAGGTCCGCCGAGCGTCCATCGGACGCCTCCCAGCGGATGATGCGCCGGGGCCACGCCGTCTCCACGAAGAACCGCCACGTCGGGCCGTTCTCCACCGACGCCGTGAGTTCCTCCGTCTCGAACACGCCGGCCGGAACGGAGACTTCGGTGGGGGTCGCAGCGCGGCGGAGCGTGGCCGGCCTCCACTCCAGGGGGAGGTGGAGGAGACGGATCCGCTCGGACGACACGAGCAGGGACACGCGGCGCGACTCACCCGGGGCGAGCCCGGGCCGGGAATAGCCGCGGGCCCAGAGATACAGCGCGTCCTCGAAGAAGCCGTCTTCCGGGCGGTCCAGCGACTGATTCTCATTCGCCTTCCCGCTCGAGTAATTGTGCGAAGTCGATTCGACCCGATCGCCCCGCGGCAGGATCTCCTGGAACACCTGGCCGCACCACTCCTGGCTCGAGAAGGCCACCTTCGCGACGCTTCCCGCCGGCCGGCCTCCCGCGGGAGTGAGACCCACGAACGTGCTCGTCATCAGGTTGTAGTCGTAGATGCCCGTGGGGAAGTCCTGGACGAGGTTGAGCTTCATGACCGGGAAGTCGCCGGGGGAGGGCCGCGTGCCCGGCTCGACCTTGACGCGATCGTCTTCGGAGAACGTCTCGGTGACGAAGATCGCGACGGCGATTCCGTCTCTCGTCTCGCCGTAGCGCGGGAACCGGAGATCGTAGACGGAGATCTCGGCGCGGTCGTCCCCCCAACGGGACCAGAACTCGTTCCCGAACGTGAGCCCGGGGGCGGTCTTGGCACCTGCCGGCGAGCGTCCGAGGAGGGGCAAAAGCGCGGCGCTCAGGGAGAGGGCGGAAACGATGGGGAGTACGGCGCGTCGGTGGGCCGTCCGCGAACGCAGGGACACGGGGAGCTCCTTCCGGGACTCGGCTCAGGTTTCTCGCGGACCCGTGCCTGGACTGACCAGGTCTCGGTAGATCTCGACATGACAATCGATGGCGTGTTCCGTTCCGAACACCGCTTTCACATGGCGGTTCCCGGTCCGACCGCGCTCCTCCCACCGCCTCTCCTCGAGCAGCCACGCCAGCCCCCGCGCGAAGTCGTCGTCCTTCGCCCGATAGCCGAAGCGGGAGGCGAATCCGTCCGGATCGACGGCGCTGAGAATCGCGCACCCGTGGGCGGCCGCCTCGAGAAAGGCGTTCGGCAAGCCCTCCCGATTCGCGGTGTTCACCAGGATCCAGCTCTTCTCCAGAAGATCGGAGTGCTTGGCTCCGGTTCGGAACTGATCGACGAAGCCGAGGAACTCGAGGTTCGGAAGCGAGCCGTACCGCGCTTCGAGATCTCGACCGTAGGCCGGGTCGCGCGATTTCCCGGCGATCAGGAACCGCACCTCCGGATACGCGGCGGCCAGCTCGCAGAAGATCTCCGGACGCTTGCGTCGATCGATCCGGGCGAGCGAGCAGACCGTCGGCGTCTTCGCCTTCTCGTACGTGTCGAGCACTTCGACCGGGGTGGGAAGGAATCCGGGCGGCTCCGCGAGACGGTAAAGACGGTGAACCTTCGGGATGAGGGTGTCGGCGCACGTGTAGACGCGATCCATCCGCCGGACCGCGTGGCGCACGATCGGATTCGTCTCGTACAACCAGTTCGTGAACACCTGGAATCTGCTGAGCGACGGAAGCTCGAATTCCATCCGCCAGTCCTCGAAATCGCGCGGATCGCGGACGGTGACGATGTGCTTCTTCTCCGGACAAGCCCGCATGGCGAGCCAGGACCCGAAGGAGGGCTCGCTCGAATGGTAGACGTCGGCGGCCACTTCTCGGAAGAGACGGGAGGCCTCCCACGGGCGACGGGGGTGAAACCCGAGAACCCGGATGCCGTCTAGATCCTCGACGGGCTTCTGCCCCTCCCGCCGGGGAACGACCGCGAAAACCTCGAGCCCCCGTTTCACCAGCTCGCCGCCGATGAGCCGGGTGGCCCGGCCGAAGCCGCCGTACTTTCCCCAGGCGAAGATCTCGACGCAGATGAAACAGATCCTCACGCGCTCTCTCCCGCGATGACCCGGATCCCGGGTCCTCGATTGGCATTCGACGCTTCTTTCGAAGGTCCGGAGGAGGAAAGGGACGAGCCGCTCTCGGCGGAAACCGCTGACGCTCGCACGATAGCACGTCATCCGCGACCGTGCTCGCCCTCGCCAATCCTCACTTATCGTGAGATAAGCTCCGGTTGGCTCGGGCGGTTTGCGGTTCCGGCTGACGCAATCTCGCGCGTTTCCACGCAAGATTTTCCGGAAGATCAAGGCTAGTACGCCTGGGCGAACAGCACTTCCGTCTTCGTCTCTCGCCCCGAGTGGATGCAGATTCCCGGCTCGTCGGGCTGGTCGAAGGGGATGCACCGCACCGTCGCCTTCGTCTCGTCCTGGATCTTCTCCTCCCGCTCTTCACCCGGCTCGAAGTAACAGCGCACGAATCCCCCGTCGTTCTCGAGGATCCGCCGGAGCTCGTCGTAGGACCCGGCTCGCCGCACGTTCCGGTTCCGGAAGTCCTGCGCTCGCTCGAAGAGAAGACGTTGCGCGGCTCCGAGTCGGTCTCGAAGCCACGCGGGCGAGATGTCGTCGATCGGAACGGTTTCCTTGCCGCGATCGATCCGGCTCTTGAGCACCAACGTGCCCGCGTCGACGTCGCGCGGCCCGATCTCGAGCCGGAGAGGCACGCCCCGCTGCTCCCAGTGGAAGTGTTTCTCGCCGGGACGGACTTCCCGCCAGTCGACCATCACGCGCTGGTGCGTGACCTTGTCGAAGAAGTAACTGTGCATGTCATCGGAGGAGAGACGGCCCACCGCGGCCGCGATCTCCTCCTCGCCGACCAGGCCCTTCAGCACCCGCTCGGCGAAGGCGCGCACCTTCTCCTTCTCTTCGCTCTTCCGGTAGATGGGCACGACCGCGACGACCACCGGCGCGACGCTCGGAGGGAGAACGAGCCCGTCGTCGTCGGAGTGGGCCATGATGAGCGCGCCGATCAGGCGCGTGCTGACCCCCCAGCTCGTCGTGTGCGCGAGGTGCTGCTTCTGGTCCCGTCCGAGAAAGCGGATGTCGAAAGCCTTGGCGAAGTTCTGACCGAGATAGTGACTCGTGCCGCACTGGAGGGCCTTCCCGTCTTGCATGAGCGCCTCGATCGCGTACGTCACCTCCGCTCCGGGGAACCGTTCCCAGTCGGTCTTGCGCCCTTTGTACACCGGCACGGCGAGGGAATCCTCCGCGAACGACGCGTAGACGCCGAGCATGCGCAGGGTCTCCTCGCGCGCTTCCTCGGCCGTCTCGTGAGCGGTGTGACCCTCCTGCCAAAGAAACTCGGACGTGCGGAGGAAGAGTCGCGTCCGCATCTCCCAGCGCATCACGTTCGCCCACTGATTGATGAGCACCGGCAGGTCGCGGTAGCTCTGGATCCACTGGGAGTACATGTGGCCGATGACCGTCTCGCTCGTGGGCCGGACGATCAGCGGCTCGTCCAGCTCTCCCGCCGGCTGGAGGTTTCCGTCGAGCCGCTTCGTCAGCTTCGAGTGCGTGACGACGGCGCACTCCATGGCGAAACCCTCGACGTGCGCGGCCTCCTTTGCGAGGAAGCTCTGCGGGATGAGGAGGGGGAAGTACGCGTTGACGTGGCCGGTCTCCTTGAACCGCCGATCGAGGTCCCGCTGGATCGCCTCCCAGATCGCGTACCCGTCCGGACGGATCACCATGCACCCGCGTACGGGGCTGTAGTCGGCGAGCTGAGCCGCCTTGATCACGTCCAGATACCACTGCGCGTAGTCCTCCGCGCGTGGCTTGATGTTCTTCGCCATGGTCTTCCGCCCCTTCGCCCTTTGGGGGCCTCCTTCGCCCGACGATGGGCGCGGAGGATAGCAGGGCCCCCCCGGGCAGTCCACGGGAGGGGGGTGCCGGAGAACGCCGGGGACCGGACGGCGGTCCACGGCGGCCCGCCCGCAACCGACCGGGAGGACAAGGGGCCGACTCGCCCCTTCTCACCCCCATTGAATAGAACTCTCGGGTTGGATTTGCCTTGCTCTACGCTTCTGTGCCTGCCCGCTACAGCCCGCGGATGAAGTCCCGCAGGACCCCCGGCCATGGTGATTCCGCGGTCCCCTCCCGGAGTCGCCCCCTCCGGAGTGTCGAGCCGCGAGCGGGGGGAGTCGGACTGGGAGACGTCGACTTGGGGAGAGATCGAGGCTACCTATCGTTGATCGCTCGTCTCGTTCCGGGAGTCGCGGACCGCGTGCGGCCGGTCGGGGCGTTCGGGAGACAGAAGAACCGCCGTCGCACTTCGACGGTCTCGCGGGGGCCACCGCGCGAGGCCTTCCTGTCTCAGCGCGCCGAGCAGCGCGAGGCGGTGGAGCTTCTTGTTGAGGCCCCTTCGACTCAGTCCGAGACGGGCCGCCGCCCGCGTCTGACACCCCCGCTCCTTCCGCATCGCGGTGAGGATCTCCCCTCGCTCGAAGTCCCGCAGACGACCCGCCAGATCGTCGGGGTTCGCCGCCGTCGGAACGGGATCCGTCGAGTTGCCTCCGCGCTCGCCGGCGGGGTCCCCGTCCGAGACGCGCGGCATCGAGCCCGGGCCGGCCCTCCGGATCTCCCGCACGCCGATCCAGCGGTCGTCCTCTCCCAGCAGGGCCGCGGCGTGGACCCGGTGAAACAGCTCCCGGACGTTTCCCGGCCAGTCCTCGCCCGCGAGCAGTTCGCGGGCCTCGCTGGTGAGGACCCTCCCGGCGCCTCCCTCCTCGATTCGGATGCGTCGCAGGGCGAGCGCCAGAAGCAGGTCGAAGTCCTCGCGCCGCTCGCGGAGCGGAGGAACGAGGACCGAAAAGCCCGCGATCCGATACGCGAGATCGGGGAGAAATCGTCCGCGGGCCGCCAGGGCCATCGGATTCCGATTGGCCGCGAGAACGATTCGTGCCCGCACCGGGTGCGGCGTCCGCCCGCCCAGTGCCCGCACCTCCCCACGATCCAGCACGTGGAGAAGCGCGGCCTGCAGCGCGGGCGACGCCTTGTCCACTTCGTCCAGCAGGAGCGTGCCACGGCCGGCCGTGTGCAACAGGCCGGGCCGCTCCGAATCGGCGCCGGTGAAAGCTCCCTTCACGTGACCGAACAGCTCGGATTGCAGCAGCGGATCGGGCAGGGCCGCGCAGTCGATCACCCGGAACGGCTCCCGCGGATGACGCCCCTCCCGGTGAACGATTTCGGCGAACGCGCTCTTGCCCGCTCCGCTCTCTCCGCGAATGAGAACGGGAGGCGAGCCGGCGGCGAAGCGGCGAGCCCGGTCGATCGCGGATACGAAACCCGGAGCCCGCCAGGGAACCGACAGGACGATTCGGCCCAGCGCGGTCGCGGAATCCCGAAGCGTGTCCTCGAGATCGACCCCCGCGAGAAGACTCTCCGAGATGGATCGTCGCGGCATCGGGCACCGTGCGGGGAGCCGGTCGTCGTCCAGCGGGGAAGGTGAGGAGAACGGCGCAGCGAAAGAAAACCTACCCGGCACCGCGGGGCCGTCAAGTCGGGGTCAGTCCGGTTTCTCGAGAGGCTCGATGCACCCCGGGTCGTCGTGCGCGGGGGAGTTCACGTGCCGGGACACGGGGAACATCTTGAACGCCTCCGGGTCGTGGGGACGCAGGAGGGACAGGAGCTTCTGCCCGTCCTGCTCCTCGGGGTTCAGCCAGGCCTCCCGGTTCTCCGGGGGAAGGATCACGGGCATCCGCCGGTGGATCTTCGCGATCAGATCGTTGGGCTCGCCGGTGATGATCGTGCACGTGAGGATCTCGTCTCCCTCGGGAGACTTCCACCGCGACCAGAGGCCCGCGAACGTGAACGGTTTCCCGTCCTTTCGACGAATGTAATACGGGGTCCTCGGTCCCCCGGACTCGGGGGCGGCCCATTCGTAGAAGCCGTCGGCGATGATCAGACAGCGCTGCGACCGAAACGGCCCGCGAAAGCTCGGTTTCTCGGCGACCGTCTCCTGCCTCGCGTTGATCATGCGGTTCCCGATCGCCGGATCCTTCGCCCACGAGGGAATCAGCCCCCACTGGTAGAGGGCCATGCGCACGCCGCCGTCGTGGAGGAGGATCGGGACGAGCTGGGAAGGGGCGATGTTGTAGCGCGGGCGCAGCGTTACGGGAACGGCGGTTCCCGGGATGCCGAGATCCGCGGCCAGATCCTCCCGGCGAGTGATGAGCGTGAACCGACCACACATGCTCCGCGTCTCCGCTCAGATAATGCCGTCGATCTTGGCGGCAAGAATAAAATCGCTCTCTGTTAGACCGTCGATCTTGTGCGTCCAGATCTCGACCCCCAGTCTTCCCCATCCCAGGTGAAGCTCCGGATGATGCCCCTGCTCCTCGGCCAGTGCGCCGATTCGGTTGGCCGCCGCCAGCGCCTGGATGAAGTCGGGGAACGTGAACTCCCTTTGGATGTGGTGGGAACCCACCAGCTCCCAACCATCTAGCCTGGTGAGGAGCTCTCGGGCCTCCTCCTCCGTGAGGGGCGGAACTCCCCCCTGGCAGGGAACGCACGTCTTCTGGGCGAGCTCGTTCGACGACATGACTCCTCCTCTCCCTCGCGCTCGGCTCTCGTCGGGGGGCGCGTCGCCCGGCCGGCGGCGCCTCGATTCCACTATGTGATCACGGCGGGTGACGATCCCGTCAAGAGGCTTCCCGTACTCCGGGCCGGAGTTCCCGCGCGCGGACCCGGAGGCCAACCCGCGCCGGGGTGCATTCCTTCCAAATCTCCCCGAGGACGATTAGCTGATTGATCTGTAGGGTATTCATCTGTTAACTTCATAGTCGGAGGATGCGGAGCGATCATCATAAGTACGTTCTCTGTCCCAATCCGCGAGAACTCGTGAGGTCTTCATGTCTTCGCACCCGACTCCCTCCTACATGCATGAGCACCCGGCCTTCGAGGAACGCAGCTCCTCGACCGAACCCCTCCAGATCACCGACGTCCAGATTCGACTCCACGAGAGGTCCGATGAGAGAACGGCGCTGAAGGCGTTTGCGACCATCACGCTGAACCGGATGTTCGTCGTTCACGATCTCAAGGTCATCGAAAAGCCGGATCGTCTCTTCGTGTCCATGCCCGCCACCCGTAAGCGGGACGGAAAGTACAAGGACATCGCCCACCCCATCCGAAAGGAGTTTCGGGAGTACCTGGAAGACGTCGTCATCCAGGCCTACGAGGACGAGCTGCGCGAGCGCCACGGGGATTAGCCCGCGACTCTCCCCCGTCTCTTCTGCGACGCGGCCGAGCCGCATCGGGCGCCGTCGTCGCGGCGTCTCCGCCCCGCATCCGGGCCCGGCCCGTCTCGGACGCTCGTTTTGACTGGCCCCGCCCCCGTCCTCGGAGCAATCTCTCGTTTCGATTCGACCCCCTCACGAAACGGGAGACCTCTCTTGAACGCCGAAGCCGACTACGGACCCCTCCGCGGAGAAGACGAGCTCGCCCTCTACGTGCGAAGCGCCGCCTGGGCGTTCCGGGCCGAGGAGGACCGGCTCATTCGCGCCCTCGAGCGCATCGGGACCGACCGGGTTCGCCTCGTTCGGGAGAAGGGACGTCCCGTCGCCGGGCTTCTGCTCTACCACCTCGGGCAATTCTGGGGAGGAAAGGCGATCCCCATGGGGGGAGTGGGTCTCGTGGCCGTCGACCCCGAGAGTCGGGGACACGGAGTGGCGACGCGCCTCATGGAGGCCGCTCTCCGCGAGATGCGCGAGACCGATCTCCCGATCTCGGTCCTCTTCCCGGCCAAGCAGACGCTCTACCGGAGGGTGGGGTACGAGCTCGCGGGAGGGCGGTATCGCCTCACGATCCCCGTTCCCGCTCTCGCCTTCGGGGAGCGCGACCTCCCGATCCGCGCGATCGAAGAGAAGGACCTTCCCGCGATCGAACGGACCTACCGGTCCCACGCCGCCGAGAGCAACGGGCGGATCGAGCGGTCGCTCGTCGAGTGGACGCGCATCCGCGAACCGCGGGAAAAGCCCACCCGCGGATATCTGGTGGAGGGTCCGGAGGGCGTCGACGGGTACCTCTACCTCCGCGAGCAGAGCGGGGAGGGGCACTTCTACGACCTCGACGTCACCGATCTGGTGGGTCGGACACCTCGGGTGGTGCGGCGGCTGTATCGCTTCCTCGGCGATCACGCATCCCTGGCGGCCCGCGCGACGTGGTTCAGCCATCCCGCCGACCCGAACCTGATGCTTCTTCCGGAGCAGACGTACGAGCTCAAGGCGGACATCGGCTGGATGCTCCGCATCGTCGACGTGAAGAGGGCCATCGAGGAGCGGCCGTTTCCGGAGGGGTTGAGGGCGGAGCTCTCGCTCGAGGTCCACGACGAGCTCCTGTCCGCGAACGCGGGGCGGCACCTCGTCGAGATCGAGGGCGGGCGCGCACGCGTTACGGAAGGCGGCGACGGGCGGCTGAAGACCGGGCCGAACGGGCTCGCCTCGCTCTACTCCGGGTACTTCACACCCGCCGCCCTGCGCGTCGCCGGTATGATCGAGGGGGATCACGAGGATCTGCGGGTGGCCGGAGACATCTTTGCGGGGCCGGCGCCCTGGATGCCGGACATGTTCTGAGGGGACACCCGTGCGAACGCCAACTCTCACTCAGCTGACTTCACACCGCCAGAACCGATGAAGCTCGTGCGAGCGCCGTGAGGAGCGGGTGACCCCGTCGCTTGACCTCGCTCCGCCGTCACGGCTCCGCTCGGATCGCGAAAGTCGGCTCCGCCGTCCATGGCTCCACCGACTTTCGACGACGCGATGGAAACTCCCGATCCTCACGGCGCGAGTGGCGGTCGGTAGGGTCAGGGGGAGTCGGGGGTCCGATAGAGGGTCTTCAGGCGGTCCGAAGCAGACGGGTCCCGGAGACCGTAAGACCCTGTCACGTTACGGGTTAGACAGATTTGCCGACCCCATTGGATTGGGTCCTGAGGTCTGCTAGCATGCGGGTGGCGGATCTGGCCGGTATCCATTTCTCCGGGGATTGGATCGCCTCGCGCCAGGACAACCCCCGGTGACGCAGCGGACCGGCTGGATCCGTCTTCCATTGTGACGCCGACTCCACGGCTCTCGTCAGACGAGGACCGTGACGCGCTCGCGTCGTTTCAAGACCCCGTTCCGTACAACTTGCGCAGGATGATGTCGGCGTGGCACACCAGGTCCGGGGCGCAGGAACATCCCAGGTCATATCCTCGCAACGGTTCGAGAAACTCGGGATCCTCCTTCAGCTTCCGGTCGAGCCATTTTTCGTAGAGCTGCATCGCCCTGGCCCGCCCGTAAGCGTCCACGGAGTAGGGGTTGCCCCACCGGGTCGGGCGGTGGACCGCCTTGTAGCCCCTCGCCCGTCGAGCGACGACCCGCTTCGGCTCCCTCGCCTTTCGACCCATCGCCATCTCCGGATCACGGTGGATTCACCATTCCCTGAGAGTATTCCCTGAGAGTAATCGACTCACTGCTCTGCGTGCGTCACCGGGGCTCGCCGCGCTCACACGACCTCAGCCTACTCCTCCGCGCCCAGCGCCTCGTCGATACGCTCGTACCGAAACCGGAACCCGTCCGCCAGGAGCGCGGCCGGTCGCACGCGCTGGCCGCCGAGGAGCATTTCATTCGCCATGTCGCCGAAGGCGAGGCGGAGGGCGAAGGCGGGAACGGGGAAGGGGGTGGGGCGACCGAGGGCGCGTCCGAGGGCGCGGGTGAAGTCGAGATTCGTGACGGGCTCGGGAGCGACGGCGTTGGCCGGGCCGGCGAGGGTGGGGGAGCGCAGGGCGTGGAGGCAGGCGGCGACGGCGTCGGAGCGGGCGATCCAGGAGACGTACTGCCGGCCGTCGCCGAGTCGACCTCCGAGGCCGAGTCGGAAGACGGGGAGCATCCGGGCGAGGGCGCCGCCGTCGGGAGCGAGAATCATGCCGAAGCGGAGGTGCGCGACGCGGATGCCCGCGTTGCGGGCCGGGTCGGCGGCCGCCTCCCAGTCGCGGACGACCTCCGCGAGGAAGCCGTCCCCGGAGGAGCTCTTCTCGTCGAGGAGCACGTCGCCCCGGTCGCCGTAAAGTCCCACGGCGGAGGCGCAGACCATCGCGGCCGGGGGCTCAGTGAGGCTCGCCAGCGCTTCCGCGAGGACCCGCGTCCCCGTGACCCGGCTCTCCCGGATGCGCCGCCGCCGGGCGGCGGTCCAGCGACCGCCCGCCACGCTCTCTCCGGCGAGATGGATGACGCCCCCGACGCCCTCCAACGCGTTCGGATCCCGGATCCCCCGCTCCGGATCCCAGACGACATCGCCCGGCTGGGCCTCACCTTCCCGCCGGACGAGTCGACCGGGGGCCTCCGGCTCGAGCGCGGTCAGGGCGCGCAGCACCGCCCCGCCGAGAAACCCGCTCGCACCTGACAGAAGGGTCTTCACGTCATTCCTCGTCACGAACGTCGATCCAAAATCGAAAAGAGGTCGTGGTCCCTTCACATCGAGGGTACCGTGGGCGAGAGAATCGTTCCAGCCTCGCAGAGGAACGCAGGGAGGCAGCGGTGCAGTCCATCGAAGTGGAGGGAGGGCATCTCCTTCGTTTGGACATCGGGGACAGGCTTCCCGATGCCCTCGCCCGGTTCTGCCGTGAGCACGAGATCCCCTCCGCGACCGCCGAAGGGCTCGGTGCTCTGCGCGACGTCGTACTCGGTTACTTCGACGTCGAGAAGAAGATCTACGAACGAACCGAGCTCCCGGGCTCCTGGGAGCTTCTCAGCCTGTTCGCCGACGTCGCGACGTGGGAGGGGGAGCCCTTCGCCCACACGCACGTCGTGCTCTCCGGTCCCGACTTCGTGGCCCGGGGCGGGCACCTGTTCGAGGGAACGGTCTCGGTGACGGCCGAGATCCGCGTCTGGACGATCGATCGCCCGGTACGGCGAACGCTGCGCCCGGAGATCGGCCTGCACCTTCTCGATTTCTGAGGTCGCGCGCGATGACCCCCGGTAGGATTCGACCCCCCGATCCGGACGACCCCCGGAAACCGGCCGGCCCCGAGGAACTGGAGCCCGAATCCCCGACCGTCGCCGTGCCGCGCTCTCCGATGCCGCCCGGCGACCGGTCCGGCTCCTCGGGCCCGTCCGATCGCTCCCTCTCGACCTCCACGCCTTCGCTGGATGGGGGACTCTTCGCCCCGGGGACCCTGATTCTCAACCGGTATCGAACCGTCGGTCTTCTCGGCCGGGGAGGGATGGGCGAGGTCTACCGGGCCGACGATCTGACGCTCGGCCAGTCGGTTGCGCTCAAGTTCCTGCCGGAAGAGCTCACCGACCAAGAGGACCGTCGCCAGCGATTCCATCAGGAGGTCCGGATCGCGCGCACGGTCGCCCATCCGAACGTCTGCCGCGTCTACGACATCGGGGAGGCGGAAGGTCGGGTCTTCCTCTCCATGGAGTTCGTCGACGGCGAGGATCTCGGATTGCTCCTCCGCAGGATCGGTCGCATGCCGGTGGAGAAGGGGATCGACATCGCGCGGCAGCTCTGCGCGGGTCTCGCCGGTCTCCACGACCAGGGAATCCTCCACCGCGACCTGAAGCCCACGAACGTGATGATCGACGGACGCGGGCGGGTGCGGATCACCGATTTCGGCCTGGCGGGAATCGGCGCCGAGATCGACGGGGCGGAGATCCGCGCCGGAACGCCGGCGTACATGGCTCCGGAACAGCTCACGGGAGAGGGGATCGACGCGAGGAGTGATCTCTATTCACTCGGCCTCGTCCTCTACGAGATGTTCACAGGGAAGCGGGCCTTTAACGCGAAGAGCGTTCCCGAGCTCGCCCGGCTCATGCGCGAGGAGGTTCCGGAGAGCCCTTCCACGATCCTCCCCGACATGGATCCGGCGGTGGAGCGGGTCATCTCCCGCTGTCTCGAGCGGGATCCGGACTCGCGTCCCCCCTCCGCTCTGGCCGTCGCGGCCGCCTTGCCCGGCGGGGATCCGGTCGCGGCGGCGCTGGCGGCGGGGGAGATCCCGTCGCTGGAGATGGTGGCCGCGACGGGAGGAAAGGGGGGGATCCGTCCCGCCGTAGGCTGGGCCTGCGTGCTCGCGGGAGTCCTCGGGATTGTCGTGGCGGCGTCCGTCAATGTCCGCAGCTCGCTGCACCACTTCGATCCGCTCACGAAGCCTCCCACGGTGCTCCGGGATCGGGCCCGCGGAATCCTGGAGTCGGTCGGTCTCCAGGAGCCGCCGGAGGACACCGCCCACGGGTTCCTGACCGATCGTCGTCTGCTGGCCTACATCAGCGAGGAGAACGACGACCCCGAACGGTGGGAGACCCTCCGCGACGCGTGGCCCGCGGGCGTGAGGTATTGGTACCGACAGAGTCCCACCCAGTTCGATCCCGCGGCCATGGACGAGACCGTCTCCCTCGAGGATCCGCCCTCGACGATCTCCGGCATGGCCTCGGTGCTCCTCGACACCACGGGCCGTCTTCTTTACTTGAGCGTCGTTCCCCCTCAGCACGACTCCACGGCGGCGCCCGCAGCGGAGCCGACTTGGGACGCCCTCTTCGCCGCGGCCGGACTGGACGTCGCCCGGTTCACGCCGGTGGAGCCGGAGTGGCTCCCGCCGCACTTCGCGGATCAGCGAGTCGCCTGGACGGGTCCCGACCCGGAGTACCCGGATCGGGAGATCCGCGTCGAGGCGGCCGCGTACCGAGGGCGGCCCGTCCACTACGAGGTCCAGGGGCCCTGGACCCGGGCCGAGCGGATGGCCTCCGAGGACGATGAGATCCGGGACGAGGTGATCGAGGCGATCCTCGTGATCTTCATCGTCTCCATGCTCGTGGGGGCCGTCTACATGGCCATCCGCAACGTTCGCCTCGGGCGTGGAGACCGCCACGGGGCGAGGCGGCTCTCGGTGTTCATCTTCCTTCTGTACATGATCACCTGGGCTCTCTCGGCGAATCACGCCGCGAACACCCAGACCGAGATCAACATGATCTTCCACGTCGCCGCGGGTGGCCTGCTCGCCGGGGCACTCCTGGGGTCCTTCTATCTCGCTCTGGAACCGTACGTGCGGAAGACCTGGCCCGACCGGATCGTCTCCTGGACACGCCTGCTCATGGGAAGGTTCCGCGATCCCCTGGTCGGACGCGACATCCTGTTCGGCGGCGTGGCCTTCCTCGGATTCGTCCTGCTCCAGAACGTGGCCCCGATTCTCTGCGGCATTCTGGAGGCGCCCCCCCACCGTCCGGAGTCCATGCATTGGAACGTCCTTCTCGGACCCACCCAGGGAATCGCCGATCTGCTCGGCAGCTTCAGCACTTCGATCTTCAACTCGATGTTCTTCGTCCTGTTCCTGCTCTTCCTCCGTCTCATCGGGCGGAGCCAGAGGGTGGCGAACATCCTCTTCGTGGTGATCGTGGGCGCGCTGATGTGGGTGCTCGCGCCCGACGAGGCGAAGTGGGTCGGGGCCACGGCGGGACTGCTCGTCGGGGTGCTCTGGCTGGTCGTTCTGATCCGCTTCGGCCTCTTGCCGTTTCTCGTGATGTTCTTCTGCAATCAGATCGCGGGGGGCTATCCGCTCACTTTCGACTCGTCCGTCTGGTACTCCGGAGCGTCGATCTTCGGGATGGGGGTGATCGTGGCGCTCTTGCTCTACGGGCTCCGGATCGCGGGGGCGAAGGGCGCCCACCGCGGAGATCGGCTCCCCGGTCACTGATCGCGCCGGCGGGTCGAGTCGACGCCTTTCGACGAGCGACGAGCCTCGTGAGAAAAGCGGGCTGGCCCGGACTATTCATGAACGACCTGCTGCGATCGCGGATCCGCACCACCGGACCGGCGTCCTCGCGTCTCGCACCCTGCGACGTATCGTTCAGATACGACTCGGGTTCGAGCCCCTGCGGGTGCCCGTCCGGTAGGCGTCTCCACGATCTCGCGACGGCCCTTCATGAATAGTCCGGGCTAGGCGGGCTCCCGTCGGAGAACGACCAACGTCACGTCGTCGCCGGGCGGATCGTCGCCCGTGAAGGAATCGACATCCTCGAGGATCCGGCCCCTGACCTCCTTCGCACTCAGGCCCGCGCACTCGCGGAGCGTGGCCAGTAAACGCTTGTCCCCGAAGAACTCGTTCTCACCGCGCCCCGCCTCGTTGATTCCGTCGGAGGTGGAGACGAGGACCGCCCCCGGAGGGAACTCCAGGAACTCCGTTCCGTACTCGACGTCGGGGAGATCGAGGAGGCCCACCCAGGCCCCGGTCGGCTCCAGCGAATCGATGCGACCGTCCGCGTGGATCAGATGGGCGTCCGGGTGCCCCGCGTTGACCCATTGGAGGCGGTGGGAGATCGGGTCGAGCTCGGCGACAAACAGGGTGAGATAGCGCTCGGGCTCGGTGGACTGCAGGATGTGCTGGTTCAATCGAGAGACCAGGTCGTCGAGGGGCAGTCCGATGGTGCGAAGGGCCCGGATCGTCGCGAGCACGTCGGACATCAGGAGAGCCGCGCCGATTCCCTTTCCGCTGACGTCTCCCAGAACGATCTGGATCCTCCCGTCGGGAAGAACCCCCGCGTCGTAGAGATCCCCGCCCACCGCCTCGCAGGTCTCCTGGCAGCACTGGATCTCGTACCCGGCGACCTTCGGCAGCTCCTGCGGCAGAAGGCGTCTCTGAATTCTCGTCGCCGTCCGCAGCTCTTCCTCGAAGCGATCCCGCTCCCGAGCCGCCTTCAGCAGGTGGGCGTTCGCGATCTTGGCCCCGAGCATCTGCCCCAGGAGCGTGAGCACCTCCAGATCCTCTTCGCTGTACGAGGCCAGCGGGTCCGACGTGTCGACGTACAACATGCCGAGGACTTCGTCGTGATGGATCAGGGGCACGGCCATGGCCGAGCGGAGATCCTGGGCGACGATGGAGTGCTGATTCCGGAACCGCTCGTCGGACTGGGCGTCGCCGGTCAGAATCGACTTCTTCTTCTCGAGGACCATTCGCATCATGGTTCGACTCAGGAGCAGCGGGGAGATCGCGCGATCCCCCCGGACCCGGGCGGCCCGCTGGACCGGCTCCCCGCCGTCCTCGTTCAACAGGATGATGATGCGGCCGGCGGGAATGGTGTTCTCGACGAGCTGCAGGATCCGGTCGAACGTCTCCTCGGGTGACTCGGGGAGAACGAGGAGCTGTCCGGCCTCCGTGAGCATTCGCAGGATCGCCAACTCGTGCCCGGAGCGGACCCCGGTGTCCGTCTCGATGTCCTCGCGAGAAATCTGGATGCTGCCCGACACGTCTTCCTCGCTCGTCCAGACCGGAGAGGTGGAGTGGGTACCGCCCTTTTTCTCGAGACGGAGCTGTACGCTTCCGAATTCGATGATGTCTCCGGACCGGATCGGGGTCGGCGCCGCGATCTCCGCCCCGTTGACCCGGGTCCCGTTGAGGCTGCCGAGATCCCGGACCCAGAGCTCGTCCCCGTCGAACCGGATCTCCGCATGGCACCTCGACACGGTCTGGCTCGGAATCACGAGGTTGTTCTGACCGCTGCGTCCCACGGTGGTGGTGCCGGAGGGCACGTCGCGATCGAAGCGGGTCCCGTGGTGCTCCCCGACGAGACGGTATTCCATGCGTCTTCCCCTATTGCCGGCTTTTGCCGGCCCACCGGGTCGCGGCCGGAGCGACTCTCCCGCCCTGCGTGCGGAAGGCGGATTCCGGGGTTCGGATGGGAGAGCGATGGGACCGATCGAACAGTCTAGCCGCGAGTACCGGCGGCGCACAAGAAGGTACCGGTTCGGATCGGGGAGAAATGCAGGCTCGCCGGGAGTGAACGCGTCGCGAGCGGGCAGGACCTCCGGGAACGAAGACCCGGACAACGAAAAAGGGGAGGAGCGAACCGCTCCTCCCCCCGGTCGACACTCGGCGCGTTCGGTGGCTACGACTTCTCGGCCGTCGTCTCGACCTTCTCTTCGTCGGCCTGGGCCACCAGCTCCGCGGGGAAGCCGGCTTCGGAGATGGCCTTCTGGATCGACTTCCGGCAGACGTCACCCGAGGCGTGGATGACCGCCCGGCCGTCCTCCAGGCTCACCTCGCAGCTCTGGATGTTCCCGAACCCGAGGGAGGCCACCGCGGCCTTGACCTGGCCGACACAGCCGCCGCAGGTCATTCCGGAGACGTTGTAGATGATGAGGATCGCGTCGGCGCCTTCCCCCGCGACCGCCGTCGTGGTGGGGGCGGCTCCGGCGCAGCACTCCTTTTGGCAGTCGGGGCCGCACTTGCTGCTCGCGGTCTTGGGGGTGGCCCCGGCCGCGCTCGCGGCCTTGGATCCGCAGGAGCTCGCGGCCGCCGCCCACTTGCCGGAGCAGCCGGAGGCGCCGGCGGTCTTGGCGGATGCACCCTTCGAGCCGCAGCCGGAGGCGCCGGCGGTCTTGGCGGACGCGCCCTTCGAGCCGCAGCCGGAGGCGCCGGCGGTCTGGGCGGACGCGCCCTTCGTCACGCCCGAGGTGACCTTGGCCACATGGGCCATGGCCTCTTCCTTGTCCGCCGTCCAGCTTCCGATGTGGAGCTTGCTCGCCCCGCAGTCCACGTCCCCGACGAGCCAGATCTGCCGGTCGGTGTAGTTGGCGGGAACGAGCGTGACGCCGTCCGCCTGGGTGACCTTGGTGAGGGACTTGCCGGCGAGCTTGTCGAGGGGCTTGCCGTCCGACGTCGTGGCGGCAATCACCTCGAACTCTCCGTTCGCGCCGAACTTGCCCGTCATCATCGCGGAAGAGATCTTGCAGGCCGACGCGAGGCCGGTCGTCAGGACCGTGACGGCGGCGGCCAGGGTAAAGAGCGAGATCGAGCGATTGAGTCGCATTGCGGTGGCTCCTGTGGGCGTGGACTTGGGTGAGAGGTTCGGGTGTGCAGATGTCGTCGGAATGTACTACGTCGGCGGCGTCCGGGCGTGACCCGCCCGCCGATCACGGTTATCTCGGAGAACCCGAGCGACGGGGCGGGGTTCCCGCGGACCGCAAGTCTACCCGAGCCTTCGGACCGGTTCCAACTCGGATCGAGAGGAAAGTGCGGCATGTGGGAAAACCGCGCGTGCCCTCCAAAGACGAATGCACGGCCCGGAACTCTCATGACGATGCACCACGATTCCCCGATTCCCGGCGAGGGGCCCTCCGCGTCGCCGCGGTCGGATCCCTCCTCCCTCTCCCTCTGTCCGTCTTTCCGTCGCTCGCGTCCCGAGCGCACTTGGGGTATCGTGTATGCTGCCGAGGCCGGTCATTCATTCATGTCCCCGGCGTCGATGACCCCGAAGAGGAGCCACCCCCTCCATGTCCGACCCCGTTCCTTCCTCCGATTCGCGTCCGGCCGCCGCGGATCGGCGCTCCCCCGACCGCGTGGTCGTCCGGCTGAGCGTGAACGGCACCCGCTACGAGGTGGCGGTGCGGCCCTCCGACGTGCTGCTCGACACGCTGCGCGAAGGTCTCCGGCTCACCGGCACGACCCGGGGCTGCGACATGGGGACCTGCGGGTGTTGCACCGTTCACCTCGACGGTGTCGCGACGCTCTCCTGCCTCACACTGACCGTTCTCGCGGAGGGGAAGGAGATCCGCACGATCGAGGGCCTCACTCCGAGGGGGCCCGGCCTCCACCCGGTCCAGCGGGCGTATCACGAGAGGGGTGGCTCTCAGTGCGGGTACTGCACGCCCGGCTTCGTGATGACGACGTCCGCCCTGCTGGGAAAGGTCCCGAACCCGACCGACCGGGAGGTGCGGCGGGCGGTCTCCGGGAACCTCTGCCGTTGCACCGGCTACGTGAAGATCCTCGAAGCGGTGCACGAGGCCGCAGCGGAGCTCTCCGATCCTTCGAAGCCGGGCGGAGCGGGCTCCGGCTCCGCGAATTCGGAGCCGGGAGTCGACTGATGGCCTCCTCCGAATCCTCGCGGTCTCCGCACGGGGTCGGCCGGCGGGTCCCGCTGATCGACGGGGTCGCCAAGGTCACCGGGAGTGCCGTATACACCGACGACATCCGGCTCCCCGGGGAGCTCGTGGGCAAGATCCTCCGATCGCCTCTCCCGCACGCCCGAATCGTCTCCATCGACACGTCGAGAGCGGAGTCCCTGCCGGGCGTCCGGGCCGTGATCCGGGGCGACGCCGATCGAGCGAAGTTCGGAGTCCTGCCCATCTCCCGGGACGAGGTGGCGCTTGCGGTCGGAAAGGTGAACTACGTCGGAGACGCGGTCGCGGCCGTAGCCGCCGACGACGAGGAGATCGCGCTCGCCGCGCTCGCCGCGATCGACGTGACCTACGAGGAGCTGAAGGCCTTTCGCCGGCCCACCGACTCGCTCACCGAGATCCCCGACGAGCTGAAGCTCCACCCCGAGACTCCTCACCCGTCGAACCTCCACAAGGAAGTGTATCAGCACTTCGGCGACGTCGAGGAGGCGCTCGCCGCATCGGATCATGCCGTGTCCGGCGACTTCCGGTTCATCGGGGTGACCCACGCGTTCACCGAGCCGCACTGCACCCTCGCCCACTACGATCCGTCCGGCCGTCTGACGGTCTGGTCGGCGACCCAGGTTCCGCACTATCTCCACCGCGATCTGGCCCGCGTGATGGATATGCCGATGCATCGCGTCCGCGTCATCCGTCCGATGGTCGGAGGGGGGTTCGGAGGCAAGTCCGATCCGTTTCCCCACGAGATGATCGCCGCGCTCCTGTCGCGCGAGTCCGGGCGGCCGGTGAAGATCCGGTTCGATCGGGAGGAGGTGTTCCTCACGAATCACGGGCGGCACCCGACGAGGACCAAGATGACCGTCGCTTGCTCGGACCGGGGGAAGCTCACCGCTCTCGACCTCGACGTGCTGATCGATGGGGGAGCCTGGGGCAGCTTCGGCGTCGTGACCACCTACTACAACGGTGTCCTCTCGGTGGGGCCATACGAGCTGCCGAATCTCCGCTACCGGGGGCGCCGGGTCTACACGAACAAGCCGCCCTGCGGGGCCATGCGCGGCCACGGGGCGGTGAACTCCCGCTTCGCCTACGAGGTGCTGATCGACGAGCTGGCCGCCCGGTGCGGCCTGGATCCGGTCGAGTTCCGGCTGCGGAACCTGCTCCCCGCCGACACGACGACCCTGAACGGGTTCCGCATCACGTCGAACGGCACCGAGGAGTGCATCCGTCGAGCCGCCGAGGCGTCCGACTGGTCGCGCAAGCGGGGCGAGCTGCCCTACGGTGAGGGAATCGGCATCGCCTGCGGCTTCTACATCTCCGGGTCGGCGCTACGCATCAACTGGAACCGGGTCCCTCAATCCACCGTTCACCTGAAGATCGACATGGACGGAGGCGTGAGCGTCCACTGCCTGGCGGCGGAGATCGGTCAGGGTTCCGACACCATGCTCGCCCAGTGCGTGGCGGAGGTTCTCGGGATCCCCCTGGACTGGATTCGGGTGTTCTCCCGGGACACGGACACCGACCCGATCGACCTCGGCAGCTACAGCTCTCGCGTCACGTTCATGGCGGGGACGGCCGCCCGGCGGGCCGCGGAGCAGGTCCGCACCGAGCTCTGCCGGGCGGCGAGTCGACTCACCGGTTACCCCGAGGAGGGGTTCGATACGGTTCGCGGTGACGTCGTCCATCTTCCGAAGCCCGGCGTCCGGGTTCCCTACCTCGACGCCGTGATCGAGGCGATCGCGGGACGCGGCGCGCTCCGGGCGCGGGGCTGCTATCACGATGCTCCCCCGATGGGCGGCAAGTACAAGGGCGCCTCCGCCGGCCTCTCTCCTTCGTACAGCTTCCAGGCCTACGTGACGCAGGTGAGAGTAGATCCCGAGACCGGTTTCGTTCGCCCGGTGAAGGTCTGGGCCGCGCACGACTGCGGTCGGGCGCTCAACCCCCTCGCGGTCGAGATGCAGATCGAGGGGTGCCTCCACATGGGCATGGGTCAGGCTCTCATGGAGTCCTTCGACTACAACCGTTCCAACGTCGGCAATGCGAACCTCCTCGACTACAAGATCCCCAGCGCGTTGGAGATGCCGGAGGTCGAGGTGATCATCGTGGAATCGGCCGACCCGGAAGGGCCGTTCGGCGCCAAGGAGGCGGGGGAGGGCCCCCTCCTGCCGATCCTACCCAGCCTGGCGAACGCGGTGACGGACGCCGTCGGGGTGAGGGTGCGGGAGCTGCCCATGACCCCCGATCGCATCCTGAACGCGATCGAGCGAAGCCGGCGCGCGTCGGCCCCGACGGCGAGAGAGGAGTTCGAACCCTCGAGGGAGACCGTGTCGTGATCCTGCCTCCGTTCCGAGTCCACCGACCGGAGACGCTGGAAGAGGCGCTCTCGCTCGCCGTCGAGCACTGCGGGGATTTCGACTTCCTCGCCGGCGGCACGGACCTCCTTCCGAACTACAAGAACCGCCTGCGACCGAGGGGCCATCTCGTCTCTCTCGATCGGGTCGGAGAGCTCCGGGGGATCGAGACCGACCGCCTCGGAGCGATGGAACGGTTGTCGCACGTCGCGGAGGCCCCCGAGATGCTCCGGTCCTGGCCGGGCCTCGGGGAAGCGATCGGCGTCGTGGCCTCGCCGCTCGTTCGGAACTCGGCGACTCTCGGCGGGAATCTCCTGGTCGAGAATCGATGCTACTGGTTCAATCAGACCGCCCCCTGGAGGGCGAGCATCGGATCGTGTCTGAAGGCCGAGAGCGATACGTGCCGCGTCATTCCGCAACAGGAGACCTGTTACGCGCTCTACCCCGGCGACCTGGCGCCCGTCTTGATGGTCCTGGACGCTTCGGTGGAGCTCGCCTCGCCGCGGGGCTTCCGCACCGTCGCCCTGCGCGAGTTCTATCGGGGGGACGGAATCGGTCGGAACGTGAAGGAGCCCGACGAGATCATCGTGTCGATACGCCGGCCGGAGGCCGCCGCGAGGCTCAGGGTCGGGTACCGCAAGCTCCGTCATCGCGACACGCTCGACTTCCCGGAGATGGGCGTGGCGGCCGCGCTGCGACTCGACTCCGCCGGGCGCGTCGAATCGCTCTGCGTGGCCGACACCGCGGTCGACACCGTGCCACAGTTCGTGGATCACTCCGAGGCGCTCGCGGGCCGACCGCCTTCCGAGGCGATCGGCGGCGTCGCCGCCGACCTGTCGAAACGCGCACGACCCAGAAAGAACTCGGCGATGCCGGTGGGATACCGCAAGAGGATGGTCGCGGTGTACCTGCGCCGTCTCCTCGAAGATCTCTCCGCGGAGAGGGCGGTCGCGCCCGACTGAGCCGGAGTCAGGCCATGATCGTCCCCCGCCGCCGTTCCCCTGGCCTGCGTCCCTCACCCGGCGCGGCGAGCCGCTTCCGCGGCAGAGGATGGTGAGATATGCAGGCCGGACGATCGGGACTCCTCCGCGCCCTCCTTCTGGCCATCCCTCTCCTTCTACACGCCTGCGTGGACCTCGGCGATCCGGCCGTCGTCGTGATGACCGGGGACAATCTGTCGCTCTCGGACCTGCGGCGCGCCTATGCCGGCCTCGATCCCGTGGCGCGAGGTTCCCTGGCCACCCGGGAGCAGAGGTCCGCGTTCGTCGACGAGCTGATCCGGCGTCGCCTCCTTCTTGCCGAGGGAGAGCGGCTTCTCGCGGCCGGCGAGGAACAGACCCGGGACCGGCTGATCCGGGGCCGGGAAGACCTGCTCGTCCAGAGGCTCCGGGTGATTCAGGAGGGCTTCCGGAGCGTCTCCCCGGAAGAGGTGCGCGAAGCGCACCGCCGCATGGGATGGTCTCATCGCGTCGAAATCGTCTCGTTCCGTGGTGCGGAGGAAGCCCGCGCCGCCCGCCGGCGAATCGAGGCGGGAGATTCCTTCGAAACCGTCGCGCGATCGGGAATCGGCGGGAGGATCGTTCCGGGACGTTGGATGTCGTGGGCTCCGTTCCCCGATCCCCTGGTCGACGCGGCGGCCTACCTCGAGATCGGAGAGATCTCCTCTCCGATCTCGAAGGATGGCCTCCACTACCTGGTTCGCGTCACGGAGCGGAGACCTCAAAACGTCCCGCCTCTGTCCGATTCCGAAGCCCTCATCGGACAGGGGTTGCGCTTTCGTCGCCAGATCGAGTCGGATCGGGAGGTCGGGCGGCGCCTCCTTGAGGCCGCGGGTTTCCGCGTTCACCCGGACGTCATCAAGTGGCTCGATCGACGCACGCGCGAAGCGATCTTCTCCCCCGGTGTCAGCGAGCAGGATCCGGCGTGGGGGATCCCCCGAATCTCCGCGGACGAGGAGTCCCGGGTCGTCGCGGACTGGGAGGGGGCGCCTCCGTGGACCGCGGGGGACTACCGGGACAAGCTCCGAGGCATGGGGCCCGGCAAACGGCCCCGCATGGGACCCCTGGATCTCCAGATCCGGAGAGTCGCCGAAGGGGAAGCGACCCATCGTCTGCGGCTCGAAACCGCGCGCCGACGGGGGCTCGAGGAGGATTGGTGGTTTCAGCGCTCCTATGCCCGCTTTCACGAAGACCGTCTGATCCAACTCGCTCTCCGGCGAATCGAGAGTCCGAAGCCGGCGGATGATGCGCAGATCGACTCCCTGATCACCGTCATCCGGGAATCCCAGCCCGACTACTTTCAGCGGCGGATGTCCGCGCGCGTGCTGCGCTTCGACCTTCCGACCCGGGAGGCGGCCCTTCGCGAGCGCGATCGGATCGAGGAGGCGGGGGGAGGCATCGCCCGACTGGACGAGATCTTGACCGGAGATCCGACGTTCGAGGGGTCCTATCACATCAGCATCGTCACGGCCGGGAGCTTGGGTCCCGCGGAGATGGAAGCGGCGATCTTCGAGCAAGAGCCCGGGACGCGCACCGGACCCCACCGACTCTCCGACACCTGGATCATCATGGAGTGCCTCGAACGGATCCCTCCCGCCGATCTGACCGACGAGAACCTGCGGGAGCAGGTTCGCCGCATGGTCAGCTCGCGGCGGGACATCGGTCTCGTTCTCGAATGGGTCCGGGCGCGTCGCGAGGAACTGCAGGTCCGTATCGACGAGGAGGCCCTCGACGCCCTCGGGCCCGGGATGTGATCGGCGCGGGGGAGCGGCGCACCCCCGCCCGACGCGCCGCGAACGCGTTCCGCGTCCGCGCGGTGCGCCTCGCGGCACATCCATGGTATTCTCGCAGGTCCACTCCGTTCTCCCGGGAGATTCCGAAAGATGGCCGTGAGCCGCAAGGTCGTCATTCTCGGCATCGACGGCGGCGATTTCGCCTATTACCGGCGTTGGATCGCCCGGGGCCTGATGCCGAATCTCGCCCGGCTCGCGCAGCGGGGACGGATGGGTGTCCTCCAGTCGACCTACCCCCCCGTCACGGCTCCCGCCTGGATCTCCCTGATGACGGGAGAGCAGCCGGGAACCCACGGGGTCGTGGGCTTCGCCGCACCGTCGGGAAGCGAGTACGCGCGAAAGGTCGTCAACAGCAGCAGCATCGAATCCCCTCTCCTCTGGGAGATTGCCGGTGAGCAGGGAGCGGACTGCCTCGTCGTCAACGTTCCCCTCACGTATCCGGTCCGACCGCTCCAGGGGATTCTGGTCTCCGGCATGCTCACACCCGAGGGGGTGGACTTCACGTATCCCCCCGAGTACCAGCCGGAGCTGCGTCTCCTGCAACCCGACTACCGGATCGATCTCGCGTGGCAGGACTACCGGTTCCGCGGTCACGACCTCGTCAGTGACCAGAAGGCGGTGACGAAGGCGCGAGCCGAGCTCTGCGTCAAGATGCTCCAATCGAAACCTTGGGACTTCTTCATGGTGGTCTTCACCGGAACCGATCGTCTTCAACACTGCCTCCACCGCCACGTGGCGAAGCTCGACGACGACGGGATGGTTCGCTCCGACGACCTGACCGCCGCGGTGCGTGACTACTTCGTGGGCCTCGACGTTCACATCGGCGACATCGTGAGAGCCGCCGGCGAGGACGCCCACTTCCTCGTGGTCTCGGATCACGGCTTCGGACCTCTCGAGAAGTCGATCTACTTCAACAAGTGGCTCGTAGACGAAGGTCTTGTCGTACTGAATCCGCCGTCCTCCGGCAGCAGCCTGCGCGTCTGGAAGAAGGTCATGAACGCGATCGGGATTCGGCGCGCCACGCTCACGGCGCTCGGGAGACGGATCGGCCTCTCCGGGATGGTGGAACGCCGTGTCCAGAAGCTGAATCCCTTCGTGGGAGGAATCGATTGGTCGAGAACCAAGGTCTACTACTACCCGACCAACGGTTTCTTCGTGAATCTCGCCGGACGGGAGATGTTCGGCGTGGTGCGTCCGGGCGAGGAGTACGAGGCGGTTCGTTCCGATCTGATCGAGCGGCTCGAGGCCATGCGCGACCCCCGCAACGGCGAGCGGCTGATTCCCGTCGTCGAGCGGCGCGAGGACCTTTTCGCCGGGAGAAACCTGGAACGGCTTCCGGACGTGTTCATCGAGTTCCTCGACCGGCCTTACGACGCCTTCGTGCAGGACTACGAGGTCCCCGAGACCTTCATGTCACACGAGTGGGGTGACGGTACGCACCGGCGGAACGGTCTCTACATCGGGGCGGGCCCCGTCCTGCGCGCCGGAGACGAAGTCGAGGATCTGGAGATCTTCGACATCGCTCCCAATGTCCTCCACCTGCTGGGCCTCTCCATCCCCGAGCACATGGACGGGCGCTTCCGGGCGGACCTGTTCACCGAAGCGGCGGGCGGGGGAGCCGTCTTCGAGCGGTACGAGGGCCGTTCCGAGCGTCGCTACGGCATCAGCCGGGAAGAGGAAGAGGATCTCGAGGAAAAGCTCCGGGGCCTGGGCTACTTATGAACGCGGCCGTCCTCCTCGCCTCCGCCCTCTCCCTGCTCCTGTCTCCGGTTCGCTCGGCCGCCGCCCCCGAGGTCGATCCGAGCGACCCTCTCCCTCTCGATCCGAAGATCGTCCGGGGTCGGCTCGATAACGGGCTCCTCTACCTGATCCGAGAGAACTCCCGTCCCGAAGCCCGTGCGGAGCTGCGCCTGGTGGTGAAGGCGGGATCCGTCGACGAGGACGACGACCAGCGGGGAATCGCTCACTTTGTCGAGCACATGGTCTTCAACGGGACGGAGAGCTGGGCGGGAAACGACATCGTGGCCTATCTCGAGTCGATCGGGGCACGGTTCGGAGCGGACCTCAACGCGTACACGTCGTTCGACGAGACGGTGTACATGCTCCAGATCCCCACCGATCGGGAGGAGCTCCTGCCCCGGGGAATCCAAGTTCTCTCGGAGTTCGCCGGCCGGGCCGTGCTCTCTCCCGAGGAGATCGAGAGGGAGCGGGGCGTGGTGCTGGACGAATGGCGCGGCGGCCTCGGGGCCGGGCGGCGGGTCCGGGACCGACAGCTTCCGATCGTGTTCAAGGGTTCCCGATACGCGGAACGCCTTCCGATCGGCCGGCCGGAAGTCATCGAGAGCGCGGACCCGACCCGGGTCCGTCGCTTCTACCGCGACTGGTACCGCCCCGAGAGGATGGCCGTCGTCGCGGTCGGCGCGTTCGACGCGGACGAGGTGGAAGCGCGGATCGGGGAGTGGTTCGGGGCGTTGCCCGCGTCCTCCGAGCTCCGTGAGCGCATCGACTGGCCCGTGCCCGCCCACCCCGACACGCTCTTCGCTCTGGCCGACGATCCGGAGCTTCGCCATACGTCGGTCGGTCTCAGCTGCAAGCGCCCCCCCCGAACCGACGGGGCGACCTACCGCGGGTATTACCGGGAGCTGGTGCGGCGCATGACGCTCCGCCTTCTCAACGAGCGCCTGAACGAGCTGGCTCGATCGGAGAGTCCGCCGTTCCTCGGGGCCGGGGTGCGGACGCAGCGCGTCGGCCGGACCGCGGAGCTCACGGTACTGTCCGCCCGGGTGGCGGACGGGGAGGAGGCGGCCGGCCTCGAGGCGCTCACGGTGGAGGCCCGCCGGGCGACCGAGCACGGATTCCGCGAGAGCGAGATCGTGCGGGTGCGCGCCGACATGCTCGCGCGAATCGAGGCGAGTTACGCGGAGCGGGAGAAGACCCCCAGCTCGACCCTCGCGGCCGAGCTCGTTCGCCACGTTCTGCACGACGAGCCGGTCCCGGGGATCGCGTACGAGGTCGAGATCTGGAGGAAAGAGCTTCCCCGGATCACGTCCGAGGATTGCCATCGGGAGCTGCACGCGCTCCTCGACGGGGACGGAGTCGTGGTCGAGGCCGCCGGTCCGACCCGCCCCGACCCGGTGGACGAGGAGAGCCTACGGGACGCTCTGCGCGCCGCCGCCACGCGAGAGATCCCACCCTACCGGGACGAGTTCGCCGGCGCGGCGCTGCTCGACTCCGAGCGCCCGAGCGGAGAGGTCGTCCGGCGCCGGGAGGTTCCCGCCGTCGGCATGACCGAGCTCCGAATGGAAAACGGCGTCACCGTGTTCCTGAAGCCGACCGACTTCCGGGACGACGAGATCCTGTTTCGGGGAATCGCCCGGGGCGGCACGTCGCTGGCTCCGGACGAAGACCTGCCGTCGATGACGTTCGCACCCGACATCGCTTCCGAGTCGGGGTACGGCGGGCACTCCGCCGTCGAGCTACGCAAGATCCTCGCGGGAAGGGTCGCCTCCGCCCACCCCTTCTTCGGAACCCGACACCACGGGGTGGACGGGTCCTCGACCGTCGCCGATCTTCCCACCGCGCTCGATCTGGTGGTCCTCTCGATGACCGGAGCCAATCGGGACGCCACCGCCTTCGAGCGGTTTCGTGAGCGTCTCCGCTCCCGTCTGGCGAACCGCGCGGCCGATCCATCGGCGCGGTACGCGGATCGGGTCGCGGCGGTTCACGCCGGCGACCATCCGCGCGCCCGTCCGATGACGCTCGAGCGGCTCGACGAGATCGAGCTCGACACGGCGCTGCGCTATCTCGAGACGAGCTACCGGAACGCGGCCGACTTCGCGTTCTTCCTCGTGGGGAATCTCGATCTCGAAGCGATCATCCCGGAGCTCGAGCGGACGATCGGCTCCCTTCCCTCGACCGGCGAGGCCGTCTCGAGCTGGGTCGACCGGGGCGTTCGCTTTCCCGCTGATGCGGTGGAGGAGGTCGTTCGGGCCGGTCGGGAGCCGAGGAGTCACACGACGCTCGCCCTCCCCTCCTACGGGGGCTCCGATCCGCGGGAGTGGCATCGGATCCGGACCGCCGCGTCCATCCTGGCGCGCCGGCTGCGGGAGACCCTGCGAGAGGACCTGGGGGCGACCTACGGTGTCTCGGTCCGGTATGCTCGACAGATGCTGGGACCCGATCGGGGTCGGATCGAGATCCGTTTCGGCTGCGATCCGGACCGGGTGGACGACCTGGTCGCCACCATCTTCCGGGAGATCGAGGATCTGACGCGGGATGGTCCCCGCGACGAGGAGATCGCGAAGGAGAAGGAGATCCAGACCCGCGAGCTGGAATCGATGAAGCAGCAGAACGGGTTCTGGCTCGGCAGTCTCGCCAGCCTCTGGGTGCGCGGTCGCCCGTTCGAGGAGATGGAGAACCGGCAACCACGCATCGACGAGCTCGACGGGCCCTCGATCCATCGTGTCTTCGGGGAGCACTTTCCGCGGGATCCGCACGCCCGCGTCAGCTGGCTGCCCGAGACGGACGAAGTGCCCGCGGCCGGATCGGAGGATTCCGCCCCGGACACGGGGAGGGAGAAGAGAGAATCGTGAAACGTCGCGTCCTCATCGAGAGTGTCCTCCTCGGGATCGTCATCGGGGGAACCGTTCTGCCGTCGGGAGTGGGAGGCGCGCAGAGAGAGGAAGGGCGACTTCTCTTCCCCGATGGGCCGGCGGCATGCCCGCACCGGGGATCGGATCTTCCGCCCGCTCTCCGCGGCGAGCCGGTGGCCGGCCCGTCCACCCCTGTGCCGCCTCCCGCGAGGGTCTGGTGGGGGGACCAAGCCCGCGATCTCGCCTTCATCCGGTGGACCGGCGTCGTCGCGGATCCGCTCTCCGAGGAGATCCCCGTGCGGATTCGGGAGGGTACCGTCGGGCTCACCATCCGGGCCGAGGAGCCGGGCGCCGAGCGTCTCGTCTCGGTCGAGCTCCTGGGTCCGGGGGGGGAGCTCCTCGCCTGCGAGACGTGCGTCGACGCCCCCGCGGTCGGGGAGATCCGCCCCGGGCGGGGGACGACGCAGATGCCCAGCACCGACCGACCCGGGTGGGAGCTCGACCCCGGGGACTACGCCTTTCGCGTCCGGGTCGCTCCCGTGGAAGGCGCGACGGCCGCCGACTCCGCGACCCTCACCGTGACCGCCGGTCTGCGGACCGAGGCCGCGGTCCAGGTGGATTGGGTCCTCGACCTGCGCTTCATCTACCTGACCGACTCGGGAATGACCGCGGACCTCGCGCGGACCGTGCCGGAGTTCGACCAGTTTCTTGACGGCGTCGACAAGTGGCTGGAGCCGGCCGGGATCCGACTGGGGCGCGTCACGCACGTGGACTTCGATCGCCCGGAGTTCACCCGTATCGGCAGTTGGGAGGAGGCGGCCCGGATGTTCAAGACGTCCGACGAGGTCGGCCTTCCCCGGGCGCTGAACGTGTACTGCATCGAGGCGTTCGAGGGCGACCTGCGATACGCGGCGGGACTGGCGGGAGGGATTCCGGGGGCCGCCCTCAACGGCACCCGCGATTCCGGGGTGGCGATTCGGATATCGCCGTTCCTCGATTGCACGGTTCTCCCGGGGGAGCGCAACTGCCTCAACGTCTTCACTTCGCTGCTCGTGCACGAGATCGGTCACATCCTGGGCCTCTACCACACGACCGAGATCCGGGGGGACGAGGAGGACCCCATCTACGAGGATCCCCTCTCGGACACTCCTCGCTGCGAGACGATCAGTTACCGTTCGTGTCCCGACTACCGCAACGTGATGTTCCCGTTCATTCACTCCCGGAACATCCTCTGGAGCCCCCACCAGATTCTGATCGCACGGACCCATCCCCTGATTCGGACCGTGGCGCGCGTGGGCGGGGCGCCCGGGACCGTCGGGGACGACCGCGTCGCGACGGCGTGGCTCGACCGGATGCCCGGAGGGCGGACCGAAGGCCCCGTCGCCCGGCCGAACCCGTTCCGGGAGGAGACGCGATTCGTCTGGAGCGGCGGATCCGGCGTGCGGAGCGGGAACGACCGGGCGGTCGGCTCGGTGTACGACGTGCGGGGCCGACGGATCCGAGCCCTGGGGCCGGGGGAGTCGGGACTCACCTGGGACGGGCGGGACGGGAACGGCACTCCGGTGTCCGCGGGCGTCTACTTCATCCGGATCGAAGACGGAGACACGGTCTCGACGCTGCGAGTTCTCAAGGCGAGGTGACGGCCTCGCCACGAGCCTGGTGAGAGACGGGGGCTCGGGGGGTCATCCCCCGAGGCCCGGCGCCGCCCCGTCGGTGAAGCGAATCGTCGAGAGCACCGACCCGACCGTCGCCCGGTCTCCCGATACCCCCCCCTCGAAGCGCAGGTGAAGCGGAGGGTCGCCGGCGATTCGAATCTCGTCGAAGGGCTCCGCGAGCCCGTATGCCATCTTGAGCTCGAGGGTCGCCACGACCTTTCCGGTGGACGGGCTCTCGGCCTTCACCGAGTGGTGAACGCCGAGGACGCGGCCCGCCTCGATGCGGCGCTTTCCCTTTCCGACCGGGCGCTTCGCGACGATCGGCCGCAGGCGCTCCTCCCCGACGTCTCCCTCGAGTGGGAGGTGCCCCATCAGGAAGAGGAGGGAGTCGCGCAGCCCCACGTGGCCCACCTCGTTCCGCTTCGCGCGCCGGCGGAACTCGGCGGTCGTGATGCCGGCTCCCGTCTTGGCCTGGAGTGCGGGGCGGCGCTTCGACGTATCGACGTGACGCGTCACGCGGACGGAGCGGACCTCGAGGCAGATGTTGGACATCGCGGCGGGCAGGAGATCCATCACGAAGCCGGGATTCACTCCGGCGGCGAGAACCGCGACCCCCGCCTTTCGGGCCCTCCGGTCGAGGGCGCGACACTCGCGCGGCCACCGCGCCGACGCGGCGATCATCTCCTCGCACGTGCTCACCACGTGAAGGCCTCGCCCGATGAGAGCGTCGAGGTGAGGAACCGCCTGGAGAAAGCGGGACGCCGCCATGTGGACGGCCACGTCGGCCCGCCGGCGGGGAAGGGCATCGAGATCGGGAACGACCTTCATCCCTTCGAGGGAGCCCTCGGAGAGGAAGGATCCGAGATCCCGGCCCGCGATGGCGGGAGCGGGATCCACCGCTCCCACGAGGCGGAGGTCGGGGGCTCGGGCGATCTCCTTCGCGACCGAGCGGCCGATCGGGCCGAGACCCAGCACGACGATGCGAAGCGGGCGGGTGGACATCGGAACTCCTCCGGTTCGTCGTCGCTCAGCCGGTAGGGGCTCCCTTCTTGTCCGGCGAGTTGAGGATGGTGGGGAGCCGTTGCCAGTCCCGGGTCTGGCGGAGTTCCGAGCGGGCGTTCACCGCGCTGCGCGACGGGTGATACAGCGGATACACGGCGACACCGTTCCGTTCGATCACCTTGCCGACGTCGTAGTTGAGGATGAACTGCCTGAGCTCCGTCCAATCCCGATACACGCTCTGGATCGATTGGATCGCCGTGTGCCCCAGGGGAATGATCACCCGGGGTCGCACCAGTTCTATCAGCTTTGTCAGGTGCCGGGTACAGTTCTTCGACTCCTGCGCGGTGGGCCGTCCGGGGCGACGGTTCGGATCCCGCGGCAGGCACATCACCGACGTCGTGTAGAGAACCCGCGTGCGGTCGATCCCCGCCTTGGCCAGGTAGCCCCGGAGACGTTCCATCTCCGGAGTCGGGTTCTCGATCCCGTTCCTGCCGGTGTGGGTGAACGTCTCGTGATCGGGCTGCTCTCCGACGATCAAATACCTCACGTCGCCCGTCTCCAACGCGCTCCCCTCGAGAGCGGGGACGTCGATGCCGCAGACGGAATGACAGAGCGAGCAGTTGCCGATCTCCCCCATCAGATTCCGGATGCGATTCATCGTGCTCACGGGGACTCTCCTCACTCCTTCACGGAGACCTGTCCCAGCCATCTTCGGATTCGGCGTCCGAGCTCCTCGGAAGGGCCGGTGTCCAGCGCTCGCGTCCACACCGCCCGGGCCTCCGTGCTCCGGTCCGTCTCCGCCAGGAACTGCCCGTAGAGCGTGAGAACCTCGGCGCGATCCGGGTCGCCGGAGAGCGCCTCGAGGAAGATCTCCTCCGCCCGGTTTCGCGAGCCCGCGGCGTGCATCGAGTACCCGAAGCAGCCGGCCAGATGGGGGGTCGTCATGCCCTCGTCGAAGATCTGCTCGTAGTGAGGAGCCGCCTCGTCCGCCCGTCCCGCGTCGAAGAGCAGGTTGGCGAGGGCGATCCGGGCGACGAGGAATGCGGGATTGCACTCGAGAGCGCTCTCGAACGAGCGCATGGCGTCCGCGTTCCGGTCGACCGCGTGCTGGACGAGGCCGAGCTGGTAGAGAACGTCGGGATAGCGAGGACAGAGGGCCGCCGCCCGCTCCAGGCAGGGGAGGGCCTTCGCCGGAAGACCCTGGGCCGAGAGCTCATACCCCAGGAGCAGGTGCGGCCGGTACCAGTCGGGACGCAGATCCGCGGCTCGCCGCAGCAGCCGCTCGGCCTCCTCTCCCCGGCCCCGCCGGCTCTCGGTCACCGCCCACTCCACCTGGAACAGGGCCGGGTCCCCCAGAAGTAGCGCCGCCAGCGCCAAGAGGCGACGCGCCTCCCGGTCCCGCCCTCTTCGTTCCTCCAGCCGTCCCGAAAGCCGCAGGAGCGCGGAGTGATCCGGATTCAGGCGCTCCGGGATTCCTAGCTCGGCGAGGCCTTTCCGGTGCAGGGAGCCGTCCCGGCGGGTCAGACCCGCGTCCCGCACCAATTCCTCGCCCTCCGGCAGGATCGCGCGCAGCCACTCGAAGGCCCGGCTCAGGGCGTCGCGTTCCCGGCCCGTCGCCGCCATGGCCATGCCCGCGAAGGCGAGAGACGGGTTCGGAGGACGCCAGTCGCCGCCGACGGGGACGCCGGCCGATCGGTTCCGGATGATGCCGAGAAGCTCCCTCGATTGGACCGGCGTGTTCTCCCCCGCGTCGAGCTCCACGCTCTCTCCGGAGGTGGGCGCCCGCCCCTCGAGAAGCCCGATCCACTGCAGGTTCCATCGGGCCGTCCCGTAGCTCGGGTTCAGGGCGGTCGCTCTCGCGAACGACGATCGCGCCCGGTCGAGATGTCCCTCCCAGGCCTCCAGGAGACCGCGCAGGTTCCAGAGATCGGGCCAGTGAGAGTGACGGCGCAGCTCGCCGCGCAGATACTCCCGCGCCGCGGCGATCTGCTTGGCGCTGAGGGGCGATCCTCGGGAGGATTCGGCGGCCATGCTCATGTCTCCGTGGGGACCCACTGGCCTTTGATCTTCCGGAAGTTGTCGAACCGGAAGACGACATCGGCCACCGTCGGCTCTCGACGGATCTCGCGCTCCACCGTTTCGAGAAGGGTCAGATCCCCGGCGAGCTCCTCGGGCTTCGTTCTCTCCCACATTTCACGGCTCTTCGTGTCCGCGGACCGGACCTTCTCGAATCGCCCGTGGAAGTACACGATGCGACCCACCGATCCGAACCGGATCGAGTTGAGATCGATCCACGACCGGGATAGAACCTGACGCACGAATGCGTTGATACGGAAATCCTCGACGGACACGGTGCCTCGACGCAGGGGCGCCTTCCCTCATCAATACGGAGCGGGAACATGCGAGCTTGAGAAGGGTCTCCGGTGACGCAGCGGAAACCACGGGCATTCGCTCATCTTGGCGCATGCTGACGACCGCGTGCCGTTCCCACCGGCCCCCTCGCCACGCCGTTCGACCCGCCCCCGATCGGGGATCGGCTGGACCGCGCTCTCAGCCGCGAAGGAGGGAATCGGGGTCCGCCACTGCGGGGGCCCCCCGCTCACCCGCCGCGATCCACTCCCAGAGTGGGGCCAAAGCCTTCCAGTCCTTCCGCTGTCGCTCCTTCGGTCGCGTGACGCGGGCCCGGACCGTCGTGTGGTAGAGAGGATGGATCCACGTCCGTCCGGCCCCCACGGTGACGCCCACGGATCCCGGGAATCGGAGCGTCTGGACCGTACGGGCGGCGGGAAACGTGATCCGCAGCGACCGGAGGGCGGTCGCCCCGAGAGGGAGGATCAGCCGGGGCTGGACGATGCAAACGAGCTCCCGGACGTGGGCCGCGCACTCCCTCAGCCGGACTCCGCCCGGCACCGCGCGCTCCAAGTCTCGCGACCGCGGGCGACAGAGGGTCGAGGCCCCGAGGATCACCTCTTCCTCGGGGATTTCGGCGACCTCGAGCATCTCGCGGAGGAACCGCGTTCCCGCATCGTCGTTGTCGGGTCCGAGGCGCTCGCCCGACTCCAGAATTCGCCGCGACGGGCACTCACCCCAGACGAGCACGCTTCCCGAACCGAACTTCCGCGCGAAGCGCACGGGGAGTCGGGGCTCCGCTCCGAAGCAGCGCTCACAGAGAGCGATCTCGACTTCCAGTCGGGCGAGCTCCCGCCTCGAGACGTCGTCTGCCGGCGGACGGATCACGAAACGACTCGCTGCGGGGAGAGGGGGCGTCTCTCCGATTGACGCCTCCTCGGGGCCGGGTTGGCGTCAACGGGACGACTCCGACGGGGCCTGCCCGGGGGAGGAGGGGCGATCGCCCGCGTCGTGGTTCGCGGTGCCGGTAGGATGCAGAAGTCGTGCCGGCCAGCCCGCATGTCTCTCCGGGCCCGTCGCGCGGCTTCGCCGCTGCCGCAGCGGAGGCAGGTGAGAGATGCGGGCTAGGATCCCGACAGCACCATCTCGATCTCCCGCAGCAGGGAGTCGTCCAGCGTCACCCCGGCCGCCCGCACGTTCTCGCGGACCTGATCGGGGCGCGTCGCTCCGACGATGACGCTGGAGACGCCGGGCTGCCGGAGCGCCCAAGCGAGTGCCATTCGGGGCAGGGAGAGGCCCGCCTCGTCCGCGAGCTTTCGGAGACGCTCGACGCGGGCGAGGTTCTCCTCGTTGATCCGGGGGCGCAGGAACTGCCCGTCGGTCTCGTCGGCGGCTCGGGAGTCGGGCGGGATCCGACCGTCGGCGTACTTGCCGGTCAGGATTCCCTCCGCCAACGGGCTGAAGGCGAGCTGCCCGATCCCCTGCTCGACGCAGAAGGGAAGGACTTCGTCCTCGATCTCCCGGTCGAACATGTTGTACGGGGGCTGATTGGAGATGGGCCGGACGGCGTTCAGCGCGTCGGCCACGCGGAGGGCCTCCTCGATCTGGTCCCGAGTCCAGCACGAGACCCCCCAGTAGAGCGCATTTCCCGCCCGCACTATGTCGTCCATCGCGCGGACGGTCTCCCCGATCGGGGTCGACGGATCGAAGCGGTGGCACTGGAAGATGTCGACGTAGTCGGTGCGGAGACGCTCGAGGCTGCCGTGGATCGACTCGAAGAGGTGCTTGCGCGAGAGACCCCGGTCGTTCGGATTCTCCGACATCGCGAAGTACGCCTTCGTCGTGATCACGAGTTCCGACCGACGCTCTCCGCCCAACACCCGCCCGAGGACCCGCTCCGCCTCTCCGCGGCTGTACACGTCCGCCGTGTCGAACAGGGTCACGCCCGCCTCGCGGGCCCGCCGGATGCACGACGTGGCCGTCTTCTCGTCCACCGGGCCGCCGTAAGTCAACCAGCTCCCCAGACCGATCTCGCTCGTCACGAGACCGGAGGCTCCGACCCGGCGATAGGTCATCGTCGTCTCGCCCATGGTGGCTTTCCCTCGGCTTCCGTTTCGTTCCGTAGACTAGCCTGCATAACTCACCGGCCTCTGCTGCGGCACCGGCAAAGCCGCGCCTGGCTTCGTCGTTGGGGCGCTTCCGCCCTGCGACGGGGCTACGGCCCCGCCTCGGGCGAAAGCCCTCCATCTCCTCGCCAGCCACGACTGTCCGCAGCCTCGCGACGAGCCCGGTGAGAATTGCGGGCTAGGAAGGCCGCGTGTTCGTGACGGCATCGAACGAGCAGGACCTGGCCTCGGAACAGGTGCGCATCGACGCGGACGACCGGCTGGTCACCCTACGCCTGGAACCGGCGCGACGCCGGTGACGCAACGTCGCGATTTGTCAGCTCAAGCTCCTCTTGTGCTCCTCGACCAGACGGTCCACGACGTCCGGGTCGGCCAGGGTCGACACGTCACCGAGCCCCGTGTATTCGCTGGCGGCGATCTGGCGCAGGATGCGGCGCATAATCTTGCCGCTGCGCGTCTTCGGTAGCCCGCTGGCGATGTGGACGACATCGGGTGTGGCGAAGGAACCGATGGCGTGCCGCACCTGCTCCTTCAGCGCCCCCTGCAGCTGTCCCGAGTCCTGGCCGGCATATGCGGACGTGAGGACCACGTAGCAGTAGATGCCCTGGCCCTTCACGGGGTGCGAATAGCCCACCACCGCCGCCTCGGCCACCGCCTCGTGGGCCACCAGGGCGCTCTCCACCTCGGCCGTGCCCAGGCGGTGTCCCGAGACGTTGAGGACGTCGTCGATGCGACCGGTGATCCAGTAGTAGCCGTCCTCATCGCGCCGGCAGCCGTCGCCCGTGAAGTAGTAGCCCGGAAACTGCGTGAAGTAGGTCTCACGGAAGCGTTGATGGTCGCCCCAGACGGTGCGCGCCTGGCCCGGCCACGGCGTGGCCAGGCACAGGGCACCGGAGACCCCGTTTCCCTCGAGCACGGTACCCTCGGCGGGATCCACCACCACGGGCTTGACACCGAAGAACGGCAGCGTCGCCGAGCCGGGCTTCATCGGCGTCACGCCGGGAAGTGGCGCGATGAGGATGCCTCCAGTCTCGGTCTGCCACCAGGTGTCGACGACGGCGCACCGACTCCCCCCCACCACGTCGTGATACCAACGCCAGATCTCCGGGTTGATGGGCTCGCCCACGGTTCCGAGAATGCGGAGGCTCGAGCGCTCGTGGCGCTTCACGAACTCGTCCCCCGCCTGGGCGATGGCGCGCAGCGCGGTGGGTGCGGTGTACAAGATGTTGATGCCCAGATCATCCACCATGCGCCAGTAACGCCCGGCATCGGGATAGGTGGGCACGGACTCGAACATCACCGTCGTGGCGCCGTTCGCCAGCGGACCGTACACGATGTAGGAGTGGCCAGTGATCCAGCCCACGTCAGCCGCACAGCAATAGACGTCCCCCTCGTGATAGTCGAACACGTGCCGATGCGTCGTCGACGCGTACACCAGGTATCCCCCCGTGGTGTGCAGCAACCCCTTCGGCTTGCCCGTGCTCCCCGAGGTGTACAGGATGAACAGTGGATCCTCGGCGCCCATCCATTCGACGGTGCAGGTGGAGCGTTGCCGGTGGCACTCCTCGTCGAGCCAGAGATCACGGCCGCTCCGCATGGGGACCTGGACTTCCGTGCGGCGCGCCACGAGAACCGTCTCCACCGTGGACATGCCCTCGATGGCGCGGTCCGTGATGGCCTTGAGGGGAATGTGCTTGCCGCCGCGCACGCCCTCGTTGGCGGTGATCACCATCCTGCAGCGGGCATCGACGATGCGATCCCGCAGGGCCTCGCTGGAGAAGCCGCCGAAGACCACGGAGTGCACCGCCCCGATGCGCGCGCACGCCAACATGGCGTACACCGTCTCCGGAATCATGGGCATGTAGATACAAACCCGATCGCCGTTCTTGATTCCGTGGGCGAGCAGGACGTTGGCCAGTCGGCAGACCTGGTGTTTCAGCTCTCGGTAGCTGATGTACTTGTACACGCCGGGTTCGTCGGCGGCCCAGATGAGGGCGGTGCGGTCCGCGTGCGTCTCGAGATGCCGATCGACGCAGTTGAAGCAGGCGTTGATGCGACCGCCCGAGAACCACGCGAAATCGATCTCGTCGTAGTCCGCGTCGAAGACCTTGTGCCACGGGTGATACCAGGTGAGATGCTTCGCCTCTTCGCCCCAGAACCACTCCGGATTGTCCAGGGACAGGCGGTAGAGGCGCTCGTACTCCTCCATGCTCCCGATGTGGGCGCGGTCGCGAATCCGCGACTTGACGGGAATGATCTCTTCCGGCACGGCATCCTCCAGTCGGCGGTCCAGTAGTTGGCCGCGAAGTGTACCGTTTCGGCGGTCACAGCCGCACGTTCGCTTCGAAACCGCCGTGATCACGCTTGCCAGCCCGCCGACCGAGCCGATGACGCTCACGCTGACCGTCATTGGCTCCGGAAGGGCCCCTCGCCAATCCCCGAAGCGCACCCTCACGGAAAGATCCCGAGGTCGAGGTAGGCCTGCGAGATCCTCTCGATGGCCAGAGTATACGACGCCATCCGGAGATCCTCGATCTTCTTCCGCCGCTTGAGCACGGAGCGGATCTCCCGGTAGGCCGAGCGCATCGTGTCCTCGAGCCCCGAGTTCACCAGCGCGAGCTCGTCGTGCGAGCGGAGCAGCACCTTTCGCGCCCTGGGACCGAACTTCTTGCCGGTCAGCGCCTCCGTCTCCTTGATGAAGAGCTCCGCCTCGAGGTTCTCGAGGTGCCGGGACATCCGGCCGTAGTGCATGTGCGTGAGGTTCTTGCTCCACTCGAAGTAGGAGACCGTCACTCCGCCCGCGTTCAGGAAGACGTCGGGGATCACGAGGACCCCCTTCCGGCGGAGGATCCCGTCGGCGGCCGCGGTGATCGGCCCGTTCGCCGCCTCGGCGATCACCTTCGCCCGGACCCGGTGCGCGTTGTCCCGGTGGATCTGATTCTCCAGAGCGGCCGGAATGAGAATGTCGCACGCGAGACAGAGGCAGTCGACCGAGCGCCGCAGCGTCTTCGCGCCGGGGAACCCGAGGATCGATCCGGTTCGGCGGCGGTGCGCTTGGAGCTTCTCGACGTCGATGCCCTTCGGATCGTGAATGGCGCCGTCCCACTCGCCGACGGCGATGATCTTCGCGGAGTCCTCCTCCTGCAGGAACTTCGAGGCGTGGTAGCCGACGTTTCCGAAACCCTGGACCACGACGGTTTTCCCCCCCCCAGGCCCGGGGTGAGGCCCAGCGGCTTGAGATCCCCCGCGATGCCCATCGCCTCGCGAATGCCGTACTGCACGCCGCGGCCTGTCGCCTCGACCCGTCCCAGGATGCCGCCCTGCTGGTAGGGCTTGCCGGTGACGGCGGCCTGCGTGTCGGGCTCGCCGGGATGGAACGCGTCGTACCTGTCGACGATCCAGGCCATCTCCCGCTGCCCCGTGCCCATGTCCGGCGCGGGCACGTCGACGTGCGGCCCGAGGAAGTCCTTCTTGATGAGCTCGGCCGCGAAGCGCCGCGTGATCCGCTCGAGCTCGGACGTCGAGTAGTCGCGCGGGTTGATCTTGACTCCGCCCTTCGAGCCTCCGAACGGCACGTCGACGAGCGCTCACTTGTAGGTCATCAGGGCGGCGAGCGCCATGACCTCGTCCTGCGACACCGCCTCGCTGTAGCGGATGCCCCCCTTGACGGGCTTCAGATGGTGGCTGTGCTCGGCCCGGTAGCCCTCGATGAGCACGTAGTCCTTTCCCCGACGGATCGGGAAGCGCACCGAGTACACGTTGTTGCAGACCTTGATCTGGCGGAGCAGGCCGGAGTGGATCCGCACCGCCGACGCGGCGCGATCGAACTGCAGATTGACGTTCTCGTAGAGAGAGGTCGGGGAATGGCCGGCGGACTTGCGGCGGCTTCTCGGGGCGGCCATCGGGCTCCTCATCGGCGGCCGGCGACCGGGGAAGGCCGCCGGGATGGGGGAACGACACGCGGAACGGAAGAGCGGCACGCGGAACGGGCGCCGAGCCTGGTGAGAAACGCAGGCTATGCGGCCACCGCGGGGGGCGTCAACCGCCCCCCTCGGCGGGGACGCTCGGAGGCCGGGCGCGAAGCGGCTCGAAAGTGATCGAGGATCTCCTTCCGAGTGCGGCGTACGTGTGAGATCCTGAGATCATGAACGTTCCCTTGTCGATCGAGTCCCCGATCGAGGTCGAGACCGAGCACGCCGTCCCGGGGGGACGCTGCCTGGCCCGAATCGAGGGCAAGGTGGTCCTGGTGACGGGCGCCCTCCCCGGGGAGACCGTTCGGGCCCGCATCACGCGGGACTCGAAGCGCTGGGCCGAGGCGGAGGCCGTGGAGATCGTCCGGGCGCATCCCGGCCGTCGGTCGCCCCCCTGCCCGCACGCCGCCGTGTGCGGCGGTTGCGACTTCCAGCACGCGGGGCGCGACGTTCAACTCGAGATGAAACGGACGATCGTCCTCGACGCTCTGCGCCGGATCGGCGGCCGGGACGGCAGCGAGCTGCTTCGCGGCCCCGAGGCGGTCGGGGACGAGTTCGGCACGCGGAATCGAATTCGGCTCTCGTTCGACGCGGCCGGCCGTCCGGGTCTCCTGCGGCGCGGGTCCCACGAGGTCGTTCCCGTCGACGACTGCCTGTTGATGTCGCCGCTCTTCGGAAAGGTGTTCCTCCCCTGGGCGCGCCTCCTTCCTCCCTGGCGACACGTGACGTTGCGCATCGACTCCGAGGAGAGAATGGTCGCTCTTCTCGAGACGGGCGTTCCTCCGAGCGAGCGGGATCGGCGGCGTCTCGGGAAGATCTCGAAGACCATGGAGCGTCCACCGGAGATCGTCGGGCTCCTCGCCGACCGCATCCCGCTGGTCGGGCAGCGGGATCTGCGGTTCCGCGTGCGCGGCCGCGCCCTCCGGGCCGATGCGACGTCCTTCTTCCAGGTCTCGGTACCCGGAGTCGAAACGCTCGTCGACACTGTCGAGTCCCTCCTGGAAGACGATCGAGAGGGAGCCCTCTTCGATCTCTACGCGGGGGTGGGGCTTTTCGCCGCCTGCCTCGGGCACGGGTTCGAGCGCGTGGTCGCCGGTGAGGCGGACGGACGCGCCATCCGGCATCTGAAGAGGAATCTCCGGCGCAACGGCGTTCGCGCGGAGGTACGAAAGGAGAGGACCGAGACCACGCTGCGGACGCTTCCGCGGGCGCCGGTCGAGACGGTGATCGTCGATCCGCCGCGGGCCGGCCTCGCCCCCGAAGTCCGCCACGAGCTGATCGCCCGCGCGCCCCGGCGGATCCTCTCGGTCTCCTGTGACCCGGCCACCGCGGCCCGCGACCTGAAAGATCTCACCGGGGCGGGCTGGCGGCTTACGCGTCTGACGGCGATCGATCTCTTTCCGGCGACCGCTCACGTGGAGACGGTGGCGCTCCTCGTGAAGTAGCCCGCATTTCTCACCCGGCTCGTCGCGAGGCAGCGGATAGTCGTGTCTGGCGAGGAGATGGGGTGTTTTCGCCCGAGGCGGGACCGTAGCCCCGTCGCAGGGCGGAAGCGCCCCGGCGACGAAGCCAGGCGCGGCTTTGCCGCTGCCGCAGCAGAGGCTGGTGAGGAATGCAGGCTTGGCCTCACTCGGGAATCCGCGCGAACGGGTCGAGCCCGCGTTCCCGGTACCACGCGAGAATGTGACTCCAGATCTCCTCGGCCGTCTCCGCGAACGCGAAGAGCCCGGTGTCCTCCGGATCGATCACGCCCTCCTCGGCGAGGAACTCGGCGTCGAAGGCCCTCGTCCAGAACTCCCTTCCCACAAGCACCACGGGCACCGGTCGGATCTTTCTCGTCTGCACGAGGGTGAGCGTGTCGAACAGCTCGTCGAGCGTGCCGTAGCCGCCGGGGAACGCGATCATCGCCCGGGCGCGCTTCATGAAGTGGAGCTTCCGCATCGCGAAGTAGCGAAACTGGAAGCAGAGCTCGGGGGTGATATAGGGATTCGGATACTGCTCGAGCGGCAGTGTGATGTTGAGTCCGACCGACTTCGCCCCGACGTCGTCGGCGCCCCGGTTTCCCGCCTCCATGATCCCGGGGCCGCCGCCGGTCACCACCGCACATCTCCGTCCGTTCTCGACCGGGCACTCGCGGCTCACGAGTCGACCGAACTCACGGGCGATGTCGTAGTAGCGGCTCTTCGCCACGACGCGTTCCGCGACGCGAGCCTCTCGGCGGGCCACGGCCGAGTCGGGTTGCCGCTCGACCGCCTCCCTCGAGCGCTCGAGGCGCCGGCGCGCCGCCGCCGGCTCGACGATCCGGGTGCCTCCGAAGAGCACGATCGTGGATTGAATCCCGTGCTCACGGAGGATCAGCTCGGCCTTGAGATAGTCGAACGCGAGGCGTGACGGTCGAAGCTCGCTGCGCTCCAGGAAGTGGATGTCCTGGTCCGCTCGAACGTAGGACGGGTTCTCCAGGATCCGCCGAACACGCTCCGGCGCCTCGGGGTCGTCCTGTGACTCCTTCATCGACGAGAAGGGAAGTGGGACTCGCCGGCTCGACGAGGCCGCGGCTCCCGGTGCGTCCGGTCCCTGGAGCGGACCGCGTTTCGGATCGGGCTTCGGCATGGGGCTCACTCCGGTGTCGGGACCAGGGATCCGAGCTCGAAGCGGTCGTTCAGGTCGACCGCGCGCACCCAGGATCCGGTCTTCTTTCCGATGCTCTCCGCGAGCGATCGGGCCGCCCGAGGCTCCCCATGGGTCACGAACGTGGCCGCCGGGGGCGTGGGGTCGGTTTCCAGCCAGCGGATCAGCTCCTCGGCGTCGGCGTGGGCGGAGAAACCGCCGAGCCGGGCCACGCGAGCCCGGATCCGGATGTCGCGACCGTGGATTCGAAGGTGCTCGGCGCCGTTCACGAGATCGCGGCCCCGCGTGCCCTCGGCCTGGTATCCCGAGACACAGATCAGGTTCCGCGGATCGTCCGCGCGAGCCCGCAGGTGATGGAGAATGCGACCTCCCGTCATCATGCCGCTGCCGGCGATCAGGATGAAGGGGCCGCGGCGCTCGTTGAGCCGCTTCGACTCCTTCGTGGAGACGTGGAGGCGGACTCTCTCCGGGAAGAGCCGCCGCCGGCCGTCCTCGAAGACGTCGGCGTCCACGTTCTCCTCGTCGAGAAAGCGCGAGTAGACCTCGGTCGCCCGGACGGCCATCGGACTGTCGATGTGGATGGGAACCTCCGGGATCTTCCCCCCCTCCATGAGGCGCCGGAGGATCAGCGTGACGAGCTGCGAGCGTCCCACCGAGAACGCGGGGATGAGGACGACTCCCCCGTTCCTCAGGGTCTTGCCGAAGGGCTTGACGAACTGGTCGTCCACCGACACGTCAGGGTGGATGCGATCGCCGTACGTCGACTCGATGATCAGGACGTCGGTCGGGGAACGAGGGGAGGGATCGACGTGGAGCGGCATGTCGTAGCGACCGACGTCCCCGCTGAAGAGGACGGAGATCTCCCGCCTTCCCGACTCGACGCGCAGCTCGATCATCGCCGCGCCCAGGATGTGCCCCGAGTTGATCCAGCGGGCCCGAAAGCCGTGGCCCAGATCCGTCCATGTCTCGAACTCGATCGAGCGCATGAGACGCAACGTCTTCCGGGCGTCCTCCGAAGTGAAGAGGGGCAGGGCCGGACGGTGGCGCGAAAAGCCCTTCCGGTTCGCGTAGGCGGCGTCTTCCTCCTGGAGCTTCGCGGCGTCCTTCAGAATGATCTCAGCCAGCTCGACGGTGGCGGGAGTCGCCCAGATCGTGCCCTGGAATCCGAGCGACACGAGACGGGGCAGCCAACCCGCGTGATCGAGGTGGCAGTGGGTCAACAGGACTCCCTTGACGGAACGGGGCGGGAACGCGGGCGGCGCCCAGTTCCGTTCACGGAGTCGCTTCAGGCCCTGGAAGAGGCCCGCGTCGAGGAGGTACTGCGCCTTGCCCCGAGAGAGGTGGTAGCGGGAGCCGGTGACCGTACCCGCCGCTCCCTGAAACGTGAGGTAGACCTTCAAGTGCCCTCCTCGCGAAGCGCCGCGGAGCCGGGTTGCGGAGGCGGACCGCGCCGCGGCGTACGCGCGGCCGGCGTCGGATCCCACGCTCGAAACGGGTCGCGCGGCCGGCGCCGGACCCCCGAGTGGACCACTCCTCGCTTCCGACGGCAAGCCCAGCCCGAAGTTCTCTCCAGGCTCGTCGCGTGGCTTCGCCTCTGCGGCAGCAGAGACGCGTGAGATGTGCGGGCGGGGGCCGGCCTCATCCCGCGGCCCCCTCCTGCCGATTCCAGAGGCGTCGGAGTCCGTCCGCCCCCCACCGCGGGAGAGTGACCGGGTGATGCCGATCTCGTCGTCCGTCGGCGCCTCGACGCTGACGAGAGCTCTCGAGATGCGACGGGTGTCCGCGGGCCGGGCCCTCGAGCGCGCGCGGGCGGCCGCCGAGGACCTCCCCGAGGCGAACCGGAGGGCCGCGTCGGCCGCGGGCGCGCCCGACCGGGCCCTGGTGCACGAGCTGGGCGCGCGCGACAGGGAGGTGCGTGCCCACGAGGCGGCCCATGCGGCGGCAGGCGGGGCTCTGGCCGGCGTTCCCCACTACGACTACGTGACCGGTCCCGACGGAAGGCGGTACGCCGCCGGCGGTGAGCCCCGCGATCGCCGCGTCGAGAGCTACGGAGTGGCCCCGGAGATCGTCCCGGACGAGCCGCGGCTCCTCGATCTCTTTGCATAGCCTGGCGAGAAACGCAGGTTCGGGCAGTCGGTTGATCCGGACCGATCGGGTCGCTCCGTCGGCCGTCAGGCGCGCGAAGCAGAACCCGGCCGCCGCGTCCCGTCCCGATGCGTCCCGACCGTCCCAGGACCTCTCGTGATTTCCCGACCGCGCGGGTCCGGCGTGAAGCGTGCGCACGAGGCGGCCGGTCACATCGTGCACGGTCCCCCGCGCGGCGCCGCCGGGGTGTGGCCCGCGGGGGGCGGTCAGCGTCGACCGCCAGGGGCGACCGCACCTGAATCCTCCGCCGGCCGCGGGCATCCTACCGGCGGGAGAGCGGCGCCCGGAGGCGGACCGGCGTGAGAGCCCCGAGAACGAGGCAGGGGGATCGGCAAAATTTGCACCGTGACCTGGACGCGCCGCTCCGGCGGCTACGATCTCCTGTTCAATCGGGACGAGCTTCTGACCCGAAAGGAGGCGGCTCCGCCCCGGATTCACACCGGGGAGGGAGTCCGCTGGATCGCTCCCGTCGACGGGGATCACGGCGGGAGCTGGGTGACGGCGAACGAGTCGGGAGTCACCCTGGCGTTGCTGAACGGCCGCCCCGATCCCGAGGAGTCGGATCCGGAGGGGTTTCGAAGCCGAGGGCTGCTCCTGGCCGATCTCGCTCCGGCCGCCGATCTCGAGGAGGCGGGGCGGCGGCTCCACGCCCAGGATCTCTCCGTCTACCGCTCGTTCCGGCTCGTGGCGGTCGTTTCGGGGCGGTCCGCACGCCTGCTCGAGTGGGACGGCTCTCGATTGACCGCGGATCAGGAGGCGGATCGGAGGCTGCCGATCGTATCCTCCTCGTTCGAGGAGACCGAGGTCGGCGAGGCGAGGCGTCGCGAGTACGAGCGCATCACCGGCCTCGCCCCCGGGGCTCCGGAATACCGGGATCTCGAGGGGACCGGGCCGTCCCGCGCGACCCCGCCGCCCGGGGCGCCCCGCAGCGGCCAGACGGACATTCGCCTTCCCACTCTCGAGCGGCTGCTCGCCTTTCACCGGTCTCGGCGAGGGGGACCGAACGCCTACACCGTCGCGATGCGCCGAGCCGAAGCCGCCACCCGCAGCTTCACCCGGATCACCATGGATGCCGAGGAAGCCGTGATGCGCTACGCTCCTGGACTTCCGCGCGCCGACGCGCCGGAATACGTGATGCGTCTGCCCCTCGTCTCCAGGAGCGAGTGACCTCTTGCCCGATTCGTCACCCGACGACAGGTCGTCTCTCGGCGAGGCGATCGTTCACCGGCAGCTCGACCCGGAGAACGACATTCTCGTGGCGAAGTGCGACATCGGCCCGATGTTCGCCGCCTACCTGGACCACATCCGCCGTTGGGACCGAGAGCCGAACGGGTTGGGGCAGGTCCTCATGCGCCAGGGGCTCAGCGCGGCCGTGCTCCATCTCTCCTGTCTGCCCCGGGACGAGAGCGTCGGCTGGACGATTCACCTGCGAAAGCCGCCCATCAATCTCTTCCTGACCGGAGACTCGTCGGACAACAGCGTGACCGGCCGCATCTTCACCGAAAACGTGAAGACGGGCGAGAGCAGCCGAATGTACGTCCAAACGAGTCGGGCGGGAGGAGCGCCCGTCCAGAGCGCCGTCGACGTGGAGGGACTCGACATCGTGCTCATCTTCGAGCAGTACTACCGCCGTTCGGATCAGATGAGCACCCGCCTGTTCGAGATCACCGACGAGAAGCTCGTGCT
>JALGZR010000175.1 GCA_025774805.1 bacterium | reverse complement strand
CGAGGTGACGGACGGGGAGCTGAACACCACCGCCGCGGCGCTGTTGAACGTCGCGAACGTCGCGCCGATCTTCGACTCGCTGGAGGTCGTCCCCGGCGACGAGGGCGCCCCGGTCGAGGTCACCGTGAACTTCCATGACCCGGGATGGCTGGACACGCACGTCGTCCGCATCGACTGGGAGCACGGTCCGCCGACGATGCCCACGGTACGGACGACCGTGACGCCGCCGGTCGTGTTCGGAACCGCCACAGCCGTCCACGTCTACGGGGACAACGGGATCTTCATCGGCACCATCCAGGTCGAGGACGACGACGCGGGCCTGACGACCCACAAGCGGAACCTCGTCGTGGGGAATCTCGATCCGAGCATCGACGGCCTCGACGTCACGATGACCGTCAACCGCCCGCGCACGCAAGGGTACTGGAGCCACCAGTGCCGCTTCGAAACGCCCCCGTCCCCGGAGCACGTGGGGATCCAGCCGGGCTTCATCACCGCCATCGCCGCCGACTCGGACGTGTTCTCCTCGGTGAGCTCGAAGGAGGAGGTCTGCGCCCAGCTGGAGAAGACGGACATGTCCGACATGCTCTGGAAGGCGAAACTCCAGCTCATGGCGCTCTGGCTCAACGTCGTCTCGGGATTCCTCTCCGAGCACAGCCCGATCAACCTCACCCTGACGGACGCATCGACCGTCGGCGAGGCCATTCGCGAGATCGAGTCGGTGATCCTCGCGGGCGGACCGGCGGACGAGATGGAGCGGGTGAAGGACATCGCGGACGCCCTGAACAACGGCCAGGGGATCTCCCTCGCCGCCGTCTCCATCGGCGGGACGGTCTCGGACCCGGGCAGCGATGACCTGACGGTCTTCGCGGACTTCGGCGACGCGACCGCCTCCTCGATCACGTACTTCAACGACGGGGTCGGCCCGGACCCGGCCAAGAGCCCGGGAGGCACCTTCCCGTTCACCGTGGCGGTGGGCCTCGGACACGGGTATTGGACGGCCGGTACGTACACAATTTTGGTGACCCTGTCCGACGACGACGGCGCGTCGCTCAACGCGGCGTTCGCCTTCACCATCGGGTAAGACCGGCGCGTTCCGGGGCGGAATCGACGGTTGAAATCACGAGGCGGAGAGGGGCCGATAGGGTTTAACCGAGGGAGGGCAACAGAGGCTCCGTGCTCGAGCTCCACCGTCCCCTCACGGTGAACGAGCGCATCCTGCTCCATCTCCGGGACTCCGGGTACCAGGGCGGGACGCTCGCCCCCGCGGAGGCCTCGCAGCAGGGCATCGCGAAGACCCTCGGGCTCCGGCTGTCGCACACCTCGCGCGCATTGAAGGCGCTGATCGGCGACGGCCTCGTGTCCGAGGTCCTCGGTCGCGTCCCCGGGGAGGCCCGCCGTCGCAAGGTCTATTCCCTGACCCCCAGCGGGTCCGCGCTCTCCCAGAGCATCGCCGGCCAGGTCAGCGAACGGGTCGTCGTCGTCAACTCGGAGCGCGGGAGCACGGAGATGACGCTCCTCGAGGCGCAGCGGCTCCCCGGCGGCCCGCACAGCCTGGCCCGCCTGCTCACGCTGATCAAGGCGGACGGCTCCTTGGACCTCGACGACCTGGACCTCGGCCCGGAGCGCACGGGCCCGGTGATGTTCTGGCAGGGGCGTCCGCCCGCGTGGCTGTTCGTCGGGCGGATCGTCGAGCTCGCCGACGCGGCACGTTGGATCTCCTCTGGGACCTCGATCCTCGCCGTGACCGGAGAGGCGGGCGTCGGCAAGACGGCGCTGGCCTCCGAGGCGCTGCGGAACTGGGAGAATCCGCCGCACTCGTTCTGGTACACCTTCCGGGAGTACGACGTGCGCCAGGACCTGCTGGCCGCCCTCGCGGGCTTCCTCGGGGCCCTCGGGAAGGGGGAGCTCGCCGGCCGGGGCGGACTCAGCGACCGGGACGTGGAGACCCTCGTGGCCCGCGACCTGCACGACGAGAACGTGCTGCTCATCCTCGATGGGTCGGATCGGGCTCCGGCGCTCGACCACCTCGTCCAGGCCATCGCCCGCGGTGTTCTGACCGCCGGCGGCCGCATCCTGATCACCGCCCGCACGGACCCGATGTGGCTCCGGGACATGCTCCCGGAGCGTCACATGAACCTGGCCCTCGGTCCCATGCGCGTCGAGGACGCCGTCCGCATCCTCCCGAATTCCCTCGAGCCGCGCGAGGCCCGGAAGCTGGCGGAGCTGACCTCGGGGAATCCCCGACTGCTCCGCACCGCGGCCGCCATTCGCGACGAGAACCTGGACTCCCACGAGCCCGAGGACCGCGCCCTCCTCCGCTTCCTCCGGGTGCGCGACGCCTAGCACGTGGTACAACGGCGGGAAGGTTCCAACCCGGCTACAAATACGCCGTCGCCCCATACTCTACCAGGCGCAGTCTTGGGGTGAGGCGCTTGCGCCTCGGGTTGAGTTGAGGATCGCGGAGGGGGCGGTTTTGGGGGGCCGCCCCTCCTGTTTTCATTTTTCGGGAATGAGAACGTCACACCGCCAGAAGCTCTCGTGTCGCGGGCGTCAGGCTCCGGGGCTTTCCCGCGGTGATCAGGATGTCGTCCTCGATGCGAACGCCCCCGAACCCCCGGATGTAGATCCCGGGTTCGTCGGTGAGCACCATGTTCCGCTCCAGCACCAACTCGCTCGACGGCCCGATGCTGCCGCCGTCGTGCACGTTCAGGCCGATGCTGTGGCCGAGTCCGTGGATGAACTTCCCCTTGTACTTCGACGCATCGATCCGGCCGCGGGCCGCCGCGTCGACCTCGGAGGCCACGACGCCCTCGCGCATGCGGTCCAGGGCGGCCTCCTGCGCCTGCAGGACGATCTCGTGGATCCGCTTCTGCTCCCGCGTCGCCCGGACGACGACGATCGTCCGCGTGACGTCGCTCACGTACATGCGATAGACCGCCCCGTAGTCGATGACCACGAGGTCGCCCCGACGGAGCTTGCGGTTCCCGGCAGTATAGTGCGGCTCGGCTCCGTTGGGCCCCGACCCCACGATCGTCCGAAACGAAGGCCCGGCCGCCCCCTCCTGCTGCATCGCGTGCACGAGCTCCGCCGCCACCTCGTACTCCCGGTCCC
>JALGZR010000113.1 GCA_025774805.1 bacterium | reverse complement strand
GGCCGTTGCCGAGGACGTAGTCACAGAGGGCGACCACATGGGGGGCGTATGTGTGAGCCCCGGGGAATCGGCACTTGCGGAGGTTTCTCCCGCGGCCGCAAGCGATGACGGTCGTCCCCTCGGTCTTGATGACCCGACAGGGGCTCATGTCCCCGGCCTCGGTCGGATGGCCTCGTCGACCTGGAGGACCCGCTCGAGGACCTCCTCGAGGTAGTCGCTCCGCTTGATCCCCCGGGCGTCGGCCTCGGCCTTGAACCGGGCCAGGAGCTCGGGCGTGACCTTGACGTTGAGGACGGCCGTCCTCGGGCCCTTGGGGAGGCTCATCTCGGCCCCGTCTTGAAGGCGACGAATCGGCCGTCGGCGTGGACAATCTCGTCCTTGTGGCCGTCGGTGTCGATGTAGAGGAGCCGGCGGCCTCGGGGGAGATGTCCGCCGGCGACGAGCCAGAGGACGACCTCCTCGGCCGCGTTGGTGACGGTCTGGTACTTATCCCAGGGGCCGACGTCCTGGATGACGAGGGGCTCCTCCTTGAGGAAGTCGTCCTCGATGATGATGAAATTAGCCTTCATGGCGGACCTCCTGGATGTCGGCCGGCCGGAGCTTGTTGATCCGGACCTGGGCCGCGTGGAGAGCCGAGGCGACCTCCTGGATGGCCTCGAGCTTGTTGGTCGCCCCCATCCAGAGGGTCGGGTCCAGGATGGGGCCGATGGATTGAGCTCTCGACGCCCGCTCGAGGAATTCCCCAAGGGGGAGCTTGAGGAGCTGCTGGGCGACGAATGTCATGGCGTGGAGGGTCTCCTCCCATTGGGGATCGTTCATGAGACGGGCCCCTCGAGGGTGAACTCGCCGAACTCCCCCTCCGTCCTGGCCCCGGCCGTGAGACCATTAAAGCCCGTGAGGCTCATTTCCGGGAACTCCAGGCCGAGGGGCTTACAGACCAGGACGAACCGCCAGGATCGGCCGTTGGTCGCCTCTTTCTGGAGCCGCTTGAAGAGCCGCCGGTCGGCGAGGACCTGGATGGTCGCCCGGACGACATAGCGCCCGCGGCCCTCGCCCTCGACGGTGATCTGGAACTCCTTGAGCTTGTCGACGTGAATCCTCATGAGAGCCGGACCTCCCCGCCGGCGACCCGGGCCTGGACGTCGGCCGCTTCCCAGACCTCGGGTTGATGGGAGACGAAGAGGACCTGGTCGAATCCCCCGAGCTCCCGGGCCCGCCGTAACATCGCGACGTAGGCCTGGGCGGTCTCGGGCCAGAGGGCCCCCGCCGTCTCGTCCCGCCAGAGGGTCCGCCATTGGATCCCGCTCTTGCGGGCGTTGAAGATGGCGATCGCGAGCCCGACCGCCTCGGAGATGATGACCTTCTCGCCGCCCGAGATGGCCTCGGCCGCTCGCTCCTGGCCCCCGTCGTAGACCTTGACGTCGAAGGCCTCGGAGAAGCCCCCCGTCCGCTTGGCCCGGAGGGTCTCAAACGAGATGGAGAACCGGGCGCCGTAACAGGCCCGGAGGAGCTCGTTGGTGAGGCTCGCGACCTCGGGGCCGGCCGCGTCGATCTCGAGGGCCTGGATCCCGTCTCGGCCGAGGGCCTCCTCGATGAGCTTCCAGGCCTTGACCTCCCGCTGGGCGCCGGTCCGCTCGTCCTGGGAGACCTGGAGGTCCCGGGCCTTGTCCTCGAGTTGCTGCAGGAGGACCTGGAGCTTGGCGAGCTCCCCGCGGGCGAGCCGGGCCTTCGCCGTCCGGATCTCCTCCCGGGCGACGATGATGGAGCTCTCGAGCTTGCCGACGGGCTGGGCGCCGATGAAGGCGACCTGGGTCTCCCGCTGGGCGACGGCCGTGTCCCGCTTGCGCTCGAGCTCCTGGGTGTCGCCGACCGCCAGGTCCCGCTCGAGGATGGCGGCCGCGAGCTCCTCGTTGATGGTCCGGGCCTCCTCCTCGGTCTCCTGGAGGAAGGCCTCGAGGCGCTTGGTGACCCCCTCGGCCTGGAGCTTGTTGTCGGCGATGAGCCGGTCGATCCCCTCGTTGGCCTTGAGCTCGTCCCTCCAGGCGTTGAGCTCGTCGACCCGCCGGATGACGGCGTCGAGGTCCTCGACCGGGTCGTCGATGGTCGCCGCGGTCCCGAGGAGCTTGTTGGCCTTCTGGGCCTCCTCGAGGAGGGGACAGGTCCCCGCCAGGTCCTCGATCCGTTGGCCCTCGCCCTCGACGACGCGGGCCCACATGGGCGATTTTACGCAGGGGGCCTCATCGAGGAGGTCGGCCGTCCTGGTTGCCGCGTCCCGCTCGGCCTCCTGGATGTCGTAGGCCCGCCGGACCTCGAGGAGCCGATTCTTCTCGAGGATCTGGGTCGCGAGCTCCTCCTCGACCTGGGCGAGGCCGACGGTCTGGGGGACCGTCGCCTTGGGCCTGGTCTCGAGCTCGTCCTTCTCCCGGGTAAATCGCTCGAGCTCTCGGTTGGCCGCCCCGGTGACATTCTCGATTTTATCCGGGAGCTTGGCCTTGCGGGCCTCGAGCCGGCCGACCAGGCCGCCGGCCCGCTCGACCCGTTTCCGGCCCTCCTCGGCGCCGGCGACGGCCTCGATGGCCGCCTTGTCGAAGGTCTCGATGCTCTTGAGGGCGGTCTTCGCTCGGTCGAGGGCGACGAGGTCCTCCTCGAGCTTGGCCTCCCGCTCCTCGACGAGCTGGGTGTCGGCGTCGACCTGGAGCTGGGCGAGCTCGAGGCGCTTCTCGAGGTCGGGCCGCCCCTCGAGGTCCCGCTCGAGGTCGCCGATCCGGTTGACGACCAGGGCCAGGCGCTCGAGCTCCTTGTCGAGATGGCCCTTGGCGAGGACCTGGAGCTCCTGGATATAGCCCAGGTGGAGGAGCTCGGCGAAGAGCTCCATCCGGGCGGTCCGCTTGAGGCCGAGGAAATTCCCCGCCTTGTCCTGGGCCGCGAAAACCGACGCCAGGAAAAGACCCTCCGAGCCGAATCGGCGCTGGATCTCGAGCTTGTACTCCGCCGCCCGGCCGGACGTGAGGGTCGTCCACTTGCCGGCGCCGTCGAGCTCGAAGAGATAGGGCTCGAGCCGACGCTTGTCGGCGTCGATGAGGACGCGGGCCTTGAGCTCCCGGGTCTGGAATCCGTTGTCGTGGGTGAAGGTCGCCTCGATGTAGGCGTCCGGGCCGTGGGCGTGGGCCGTGAGATGGCCGGGCCTCGAGGGGAAGGATCCGTAGAGGAGGGCCGGCGTGGCCTCCATAAGGGTCGTCTTCCCCTCCCCGTTGGCCCCGATGACCGCGATGAGCCCCGGGCCGAGCTGGGCGAGGTCGAGGACGACGTCCCGCTCGAATCGGGTGACCCCCTTGACGGCGAGCTTATTGAGCCTCATGGCGGGCCTCCTCCTCGAGCCGCTCGATCTTGCTGCGGAGCTCCTCCTCGCAGGGCTCATGGAGCTCGAGCCCCTTGGCATTCCAGAAGACGACCGCCTTGTCGGCGACCGAGCCGGCCTCCCGGACCTCCTGGACCCGGACGGCCTTTTTGTCCTCGAGGATGGGCTCGACCTTGACCTCCTCGGCGCCGGCGTGGAGGTAGGCCTTCTCGACGACCTCCTTGTCGATGAGGGCGAGGATCTCCTCGCTCCCCTCGTAGCGGACCCGGACGATGGCCCCGATGAGGTCCGCCCGTTGCTCCCGGAGGCGCTCGCCGCTGATAGAGCTGGCGGCCTCGGCCGAGATGAGCTCCCGGATCATCGGCCGAGCCGGGAGGGCCCGGAATTCGTTGGTGATGGTCTCGCTGACCATTGTCCCGCCGCCCAGGACCCGGCCTTCCGTGGCGTGGAGGATCTCGATGAGCCGCCATCCCTTGGCCTCGGGCTCGCCGAAATTGCATCGTTTCGGGCTCCCGGCGTAGGCCATCCGGCCGCCCTCCCAGGTCTGGGTCTTGTGGACATGGCCGAGGCCGATGTAGGCCGCCGGGATGTCGAGGAGGTCGCCGGGGGCGAGCTCGACGGTCGTCCCGATGAGGGTTTGACCGCTCGAGACCTCGCTCCCCTGGACCAGGACATGGGCGCCCATGATGGGGACGATCCCCTCGTCCCGGAGCCGGTTGGCCTCGGCGACGTAGCCGGCGAGGAGCTTCCCGGCCGTGGCGATGGTGAGCTGGCGGGTCTTCTCCTGGGAGACCTGGGCCCCGAGCTGGGCGACGAGATGGGCCTTGTCAAACCAGGGGAGCCCCAGGATCCCGATCGGGGGCGTCGCCTTGACGTTGAGGATGTGGGCCGAGCCAGGGGTCGCCCCGACCGCCCCGGTGATGACGTGGACCCGCCGGCCGGTGTCCCTCAGTTGATGCCAGAGGTCGACGTCGAGCTGGGCCTCATGGTTGCCCTTGACGAGGACGACCTGGGCGACCTCGGCCGCGGCCTCGAAGAAGGCCTTGACCGCCAGGCGCTCGGCCGGCGTGGACCGCCGCTCGAAGAGGTCCCCCGTGTGGAGGATGAGGTCGACCCCCTCCTCGAGGGCCTGGTTGAGGAAGGCCTCATGGAGGAGGATGTCGTCCTTGAGCCGGCCCCGCTCGTCGAAATGGGAATCGGAGATGTGGGCGATTCTCATCGGGAGCCCCCTTTCGCCTTCTCCTTGGCCCAGGCGATGGCGTCCTTCGCCGTGTAGCCCGGGCGCTTGGGGAGCCCGAGGTCCTTGAGCTTGAGATGGCCCTTGGCGTCGAATCGAGCATTCCAGGGGTAACAGGCGGCGCATCGAGGCGCCCCGGCGTTGGCGATGGTCGCCTCGGCGACGGGCTTGGTGACGGGCTCCTCATGGCCGCAGGGACAGGTGCAAACCGGGGGAGCCTCCTGGGGAGGCGGGGCCTCGAGGGTGTCAACGTTGACACTCCCCGCCGGGATGGTCTCGCTCTCGAGGACCTCCCCCGTGTTGGTGTCGACGACGGTCTTGACCGTCTTCTCGCCATCGGGGGCCGCTGGGTCGACCCCGGCGGTGAGCTGGGCCTGGCCGGCGCCGGCGAGGGCCTCCGGCGAGGGCTCGCTCGAGATGGCGCCGGCGACGTTGGCCGACCCGAAGAGGGTCATATCCGCCCCGCTGGCCTGGGCGATGAGGGCCCGCTTCTGGTCGGGGTCGCTCGGGTCCAGGGCCGGGACGAGCTTGGGGACGACGAAGGGCTTGGCGAGCTCGTCGACCGTGTACTTGTGCTTGAGGGAGAACATGGCCCGAAGGGCTCGCTCGAGGGCCTTGGTCTCGGTGTTGGGGAGGATGTGGCGCCGTTTCTCCGCCAGGGCCGAGGGCTCGAGGGGGACGGTCTTCCCGGTCTTGACGTTGCGCTGGCCTTGTTTCTCCCACTCCGGCTTCATGGTCTCCGGAGCTCCATCCCGGAGGTCGGTCTCCTTGCGGGCCTTCATGGTCCGGGTCGTCCCGTCGAAATCCCGGACGCCGATGGTGATGGAGACCTCGGCGTAGTAGGGATCCGATCGGTCGTCCTCCCGGACGGTCTCGAGGAGCTGGGCGCCGGCCGCTCCCATGATCCGCATGAGGGCGTTCTTGTTGAGGGCCCGCTCCTGGTCTTTGCAGAATCGCCGGTCCTGGTAGACGTCCCCCCCGTCGGGCGTCGGGTCGAGGACGACGGCCCGGAGGCTTACCTTGTGCATGGGGAGAATCGAGTCGACCTGGGCGATGGGAGAGACCAGGTTGACCCGGGCCTGGAGGGCCTGGAGCCGGTCGGTGAGCTCCTCGATGTTGGCGAGGGCCTCCTGGGGGAGGTCCTCGACCCTGGCGAGGGCGGTCGTCGGTTTCGATGGTGCCATGAGCCTTCTCCTTTTATCGGGCGGTGAGAGATGCCGCCAGGACGGCGACGATGATGATGAGGAGGGCGTAGACCAGGCCCTCCTCGACCTCATTCCAGTCGATGGGGGGCTCGTCGAGCCGCGGGCGGAAGATGTCGATGGCCCAGGTGAGCCCCGCGTTGATGAGGGCGCTCATCGGTTGCCGAAGGGCTCGTCGCCCCATTCCGTGGCGTCCTCGACGTCCATGTCCGCGGCCGCGTCGGCGTCCAGAGATCCCCCGCCGCCGGGGATGTGGCGGGCGGCGAGCTCGCCGCGGGCGGTCGTCCCGTGGGCGGCGACCTGGGCCCTCTCGAGGGTCTCGCGGGCGGCGTTACACCCTAAGCAGTCGGCGCCGGGGGGATGGACAGGTGGAGCCATTCCGGGGCCTGGCGTTTCGTGCTCCCGGATGAGCTCCCGGGCGGCCCGGATGGTCGCCGGGCCTGGGGGGGCTTGTTGATGCTCGGCCATGATGGCCTCCTCCGCTGGGTGCCGACCGGGGCGAGCTCATACCCTCCGGTCGGTGATCCATGACCCGCCAGGTGAATCCCTCGTCGAAATCCGCTCGCCGGCGCTCCGCCAGAAGGGGGTCGGCGTTGGTAAGGCGCCGCCAGGCGTGGAGGTCGTCGTCGCGATTGGTCTTCGGGCGTCGATTTTTGGTGGGCCGAAGGGGCCGGATGTGGTTAGTTGTGGGCGACGAGGATCCCACGTCTTTCCTCCTGATCTCCAGGGGCCCTTCCCGCGTCCCCCCGGGCCCCGTTGCGTCCGGCCGCCGGGCCCGGGGGGAAGGTGGATAAGGCTCTTGGCGAGGGAGACTATAAGCCCCTCGCGAGCCAGGTGTCAAGGGGCTCAGTTGAAGGGGATGGTGACCCCGATCCCGACGACGACGTCGAGCTCGCCCCGCTTGCCGTCCTCGTCCTCGCCGAGCCGCGGGCCGGCCGTGGCCTGGAGGCCCCACTTGATCCCCCCGCCGGCGTCGAGCTGCTCGTAGAGCTCCCGCTGGGCCTCGAGCTCCTCCTTGAATCGGTCCCCGCGCTCCTGGCCGACCTGGATGAGGGCCGCCCGGGCGACGAGCTGGAGCTCGAGGGCCCGGACCTTGTCCTCGAGGGCCCGGACCTGGGCCCCGCGGTCGAGGAGGGCGCCGCAGAGCTTGAGGATCTTCCGCTCCTGGAGGCGGAGCCCCCGGGCGCCGTCGGCGCCGATTCCCGGACCGAGCTCTCTGAGAGCCTGGGTCAGGCCCTCCAGGCTCGTCTCCTCGAGGCTTTCGCAGACCTCCCCGGCCGGTTGGTCCTGGGGCTGGGCTTGAAGGGCTCCTGGGGCCGCCAAGAGGGCCGCCAGGAAAAGGGCGCCGGCCGCGGGTTTTCGAGGCTTTATCGGGTACTTGGCCGCCAGGCCCCGGAGCTCGCCGTCTATCTCCTTGATTTCGGTGAGTTTATCTCGGGCCTCCTCCCTCGCGACGATGGCCCGCTTCTCGGCCTCCTGGGCGTCCTGGCCGTGGCCCTCGTCCTGGGCCCGTAGGCCGGCCGCCTCGTCGTCGAGCCGGCCCAGGTCCTCGGCGAGGACCTCCCGCCGGCGCTCGAGCTCCTGGCGGACCGCCTTCTGGGCCTTGCGCCTTCTCCAGGTGATCCAGGCCCAGAGGGCCCCCATGAGCCCCCCGCCGGCGAGGAGGGCGTAGAGGATGGCGCTCATGAGCTGGGGGCCGGCGGCGCCGGCCGCTTGCTCATGTAGGAGGCGACGACCTTGGCCGCTCCGCCGCCGTAGACCCCGAGATTGATGGGGAGAAGGGCGTCGGCGAACCCCGCCAGGTCGCCCGATCCGGTGTTGGCGAGCCAGGCCGCGATCCCGGTCTGGATGACCGCGAGGGCCATGAATCCGGGGGCCCGCCCGAAGATCTTGATGAGCCCGTTGTCCTTCATCTCGTTCCCCCATTGGTGATGATGATCCGCTCGAGCTTGGAGATGTCCGCCCGAATGGATTGTCGAGTTAATTCCTCGGCCGCCTCATGCTGGCCGAGGCGCTTGTCGATGTAGGCCTCGAGCTTCTCGCGGACGCCCTCGAGCTCCCGGGCCCGGACCCGCTCGGCGAGCTGGAGCCGGACCTCGGTGAGGTCCTTGTTGAGGGCCTTGACCTCGAGCTCGAGCTTCTCCTTGTCGAGGGCGAGCTTGTCGTAGACCTTGGCGAATCGGTCCCGGGTTGACCGGGTGACCAAGACCCAGACCGTGACGATGGCCGCGAGGGCGATGACCCCCTGGACGATGAAGGCCCCGATGTCGTTGGGGAGGGTCAAGCCGTCTCCTCCTCGATGATGCCGGCGAGCCGGTCGAGCTTGTCCATCTCCCGTTGGAAGGCCTTGGAAACGTCAAACCGTTTCCCGTCGACCATCTCCTCGAAATGGACCCGATCGGGCTTCTTCCATCGGCCGCCCCAGAGGAGGCCCAGGCCCTCGGCGAGCTCGCCGACCCGCTCCTGGACGGCGACCTTGTCGGGGAATTTATGCTCGGGCCAGGAGGTCGGCGTCGCGTCGAAGGCGGCCGCCTTGCCGTCGAAGAATGGGTGATGGCGCGTCCGTCCGGCCGGGGCGGGCTCGGAGACGACCCCATACTTGTCCCGGGCCTCGGCCGGGCTCCGCCGGTAGGCGTTCCACATCCGGGCTTGTTTCCCGAAGCCTCGGGCCGTGCTTGTGAGCTTGAGCTTGATCCCCTCGGCGCCGGCGAGCCGGTCGAGCTCCTGGTATTTCCTCGCGAGTCCCGGCGTGAGTTGTCCGGGCGTTGGGCTCATGGTTGTCCTCCTGGGGAGAGGCCTCGGGCGGGCGAGGATAGCCCCGCTGCCTCCTCTCGGCGATGAGGCGGATCCGGCCCCCCGCCGCCGCCGTCGGCCTCGGTGAAGATGTCGACACAATCGGTCCAGGTCCCCTCGAGGTCCTGGCGAATACAGACCCCCAGGATGGAGGCCCCGCGTGGGTTGATGTGGAACTTGGCATAGATCCCGGTCTGGGTACAAACCGCCTCATGGATCCAACACTCGCCGGCGAGCTCGCCCTCGAGGGGCCGCCCGATGGAGACCTCGGGCATGGTCCAGACCCGACACTCGAGAGCTCCGGGGTCCGGGGAGTTGACCTCGACGTCGAAGGCCGCGAGGGCCAGGAGGAGGAGGATCATGACGGCGTCCCCTGGCGGACGATGAGCCCGGCGCCGTCGCCCGTGGTCGTGTTCCCCTCGTCATTCCCGAGCTGGGCCTGGTACTCCTTGGCGGCCGCCGGGAGAGTGAGGGCCGCGCTCCGCTTGCGGGTGAAGGTCGTCTCGGTCGCGGTGACCTCGGAGCCGGGGACGGGGATCCCGTCGGTGATATTCCAGAGGCGGGCCCGGGCGGTCCCCGCGTCGGTCTTGAGGACGGCCTCGAATTCGATAACCGCGGCCGGGTCGTAGAGGGTCGGGTCGAGGAGGTACATGGGCCGGCCATAGGCGCCGTGCCATTTATGGGTCGTGAGGGCGCCCGTCGGGGCGACCGTAAAGCCCCCGACGGCCTCGGCCTGGATGAGGGCCGTGGAGAGGGCCCCCGAGACGAGGACGGTGTAGCCCCCGACGCTCTTGTTTTGCTCGAAGGTCGTCATGAGGCTCGCGACGGGGGCCATCGTGAAGCCGCCCGTTGCTTGCTCGGCGATCCCGAGCTTGACCGGCGTGAGGTCCCCCGTGGGTGAGACCGTCGCCCCGCCGGCCGTCTTCGATGTCTTTTTGACTACCGTCCCGAATGAGTTGAGGACGGTATGGCCGCCGACGGCCTGGGCCTGGCGGTAGACCGTCCCGAGGGAGCCCGTCGGGTTGAGGATGAACGGGGTCGGAGGAGGCCCCGCTCCGAATTCCGGCCAAAAGACCTTCTTGGAGACGCCGCCCGTCGGGCTGGCCGTGGCCCCGCCGACGGCCTGGGCCTGGGTGAAGACCGTCGCGAGGGCGCCCGTGGGGGAGACCGTGGCGTCGCCGACGTCCTGGAGCTCGGGCCCGGTCGCCTCGTCGGGATGGACGAGGCTCGTATTCCCGCCGACCCCGCCGTCGTACTTGACGTCCTTCCACTGGTTGCCATTGGTATCGGTAAAGGTGACGAGGACGCCGTCGCCGGCGGCGAAGGTGATCTCCCCGGGGTCGTTGGGGAGGGTCGTGAAGTAGGTCTTCCCAGAGTCCCCCTTGGTGACGTCGATGGTCTCGTTGATGATGTCGGATCCCTGGACCGTGCAAGAGGAATTGACCCGCTGGACCAGAACGTTGACCCGATTCTGGGGGCCGCCTCCCGAGTCGGTGTCCAGGACCATCGCGACCCGCCAGTCGCCCGCCGCGATGGTCCTGGATTCGGCCTTGTTCCATGTGTCCCCGGTGCCGTCGAGCCGGAGGGCCTTGGTGCTTGACCCGACGGTCTCGGAGAGGTTCTTCCGCGTCCCCGGCCCACAAGCCAGGGGCGCCGCCGAATCTCTCGCGTACCAGGTTTCCGCCATCGAGGGTTAGGCCTCCGCGGCGATTGTCAGGTCGAAGGTGAATTCGATCTGGTCGGTGTTGACGACGTTGATGGCGGTGAAGACCGTCCGGTCGAGGAGGGTCCCGCCGCTCGAGGCGCTGAAGATCCCGTGCTCGGTGATGGCGAAGGTCCCGCCGTATGTATGGGTCGCGACCGTCCGGTAGGTCCCCGATCCGTTTTCGGTCTGGGTGCCGGTGTCCCGGGTCTCGACCTCGGTCCCGAGGACCGTGTCGGCGTTGCTCTCGGCCGCCACTCCAGTCCCGCTCCCGTGGAACTTGAAGAGGTCGTCCTCGGTGAGGTTCTGGAGGGAGTCGATGATAAAGTCCCGCCCCGCGGTCGTGAACTTGCGACAGTGACCGAGGAGACCCAGGTCCTTCGGGACATAGAGCCCCGTCTTCTCGTCTCGCCTCATGACCCGGGCGAATAGATCCGTGTGGACCTTGAGCTGGGGACAGTCGTGGCGCCGTCGGGCGATGAGCCGGTCGAGCCATTGGGGGGTCTTCATGGTCCTCCTCCTCCTGGGTTAAGAGACGGCCTCCTCGGTCGTCGCCAATGGGATATAGAACTCCGTCGAGATGATACGGTCGCCGCCGTCCGGGTCAAGGTGGAGAGCCTCGTCCTCGACGTGGGCCTTGACCCGGTCCGCGTTGATCTTCCTATCAGGCCGGGAGCCGCCCAGCCGGTCGCCCCTCGATGTCCGTTTCTCCGCCATCCTATAGCTCCGCGGTGAACCTCATCCGGCCCCGGTCCTCGTCCAGGAGGCGCCAGGTCGAGGTCGGGGCGTTGTTGATGACATGGACCATCAAAAACTTAAACGTCCCCCAGTCGCTCGGGACGATGGGGTAGTAGGGCTCATAAATCCCCGGGTCGATCGGGTCGATGATGGCGCCGGCGTTGTCGGTGAATGGGTCGTGGTTGGGGAGGTCGACCTTGATCCGCATCGAGGCGAATCCCGTGGTAACCATCTCGATCGGCGCATAGAGCCGGGTCGTCCCGTGGGGGATGTAGCATCGCCAGTTATAGGAGCCCCTCTCGCTATTGGTCGCATCGCGGACCGGGACATACTGGCCGATATTGCTGGCGAGAGCGATCGAGTCGAGGGGTCGGGGCTGGAGCTGGCGCTCCTGGAGGTCGCGGTCTCGCGAGCTCATCCGTCTCCACCATCCCGCATGCATGAGGGCGCCGACCTGGCGGGCCTCGAGGGCCCAGGGCCGCCATTGGAGCCCGTGGAGGCTCCTCGAGACGATGGGCTGGGCCTTCCAATTCGCGGCCAGGTAATCCGGGATCCGGACCTCGACGCTCCCCCCGCCGGTCTTCGCCCCGGTGAGCCGTATCGCCGGGGTCTTGCCGCGGAGCTTGGCGAGGTTGAGGAATTCGGCCTCGAGGATGGTCCAGGACGTCGCCGTAACGGGGAAGTTGATGAAGTCGTTTTGTGACTGGTCGACCATCGAGTAGATGAGATTCCCCTGGGTCCCGCCGGTGATCTTGGCCTCGATCTGGAACCGGAGGACGCCGGCGCTCTCGGGGACATAGAGGGAGAAGGCCGGGTCGAGCATGATCTCGAAGGTCGGGCTCGAGGTCGAGGCCTCGGGATGGACGACATGGGCCGGCCGGAGCCGGAGGGCCTCGTCGCGGTCGTACCACTTGGCGCCGACCGTCTCGGTGTGGAGCTTCTCGACGGTGAGCTCGGCGTCGGTCGTCTCGAGGGCCCCCATGTCGGTCGTGACGATGTTGATGGCCTCGAGCTCGCTGAAGTCGAATGTGATGAGGTTTCCGCCGCCGGCGATGTTGGTGATGGGCCCGCCCGAGGGGAGCCGGATGATGTAGTCGGCCGAATCCCCGACGCTATTGGGGAGGGCCCCCGCGAAGACCTCCATCTTGTGGAATTCCCCGTCGGCGATCGCTGAAATGTCGTGGCCGATGACCTCGAAGGGGGTCGCGTCGCCGGGGACCGGGAGAGCCGTGATCCGGTCGATGTAGGTCGAGACGCTAATCGGCGTGTCGTGGGTCGGGTTATCGTCGAACCGGACAAAGCCCCAGACCCCGGCCCCGCCCGGGCTAATCTTGCCGATGTAATAGCGGAAGGTGATGGTCTTGGCCTGGGCCGGGAGGAAGACCTGGATGGCGCATCCCGTCGCCGTGAAATCGACCCCGGGGACCCGGCCAGGAGGGTCGGGGCTCTCGAGCCCGTCAAACCGGACCGTCCGCTGGCCGAATTGGATGTTGGCCCCGAGGGCGTCGTCGTTGTCCCGGTAGACGCGGCCCTTCTCGACGGCCTCGCCGCCCGATCCGGGGTTGTCCTCGGTTGTGATGTCGGTCCAGATTTCGGCCACTAGCCCCGCCTCCAGACCTTGATAGTGAGGATCCCCATCCCCCAGAAGATGAGGA
>JALGZR010000174.1 GCA_025774805.1 bacterium | reverse complement strand
CCACGTGGTCCTTCAAGGCCTTCGGTACCTTTCCGGACCTCAGGTGTTCCCGGATCCGGGGTGCGGCCTCCTCCCGGGACACCACGTCCTCTCCCCGGCGCTCCTCGAGCCGGATCACGTGATAGCCGGACGGGGTGCGCACCACGTCGGAGACCTGGCCGGGATCAAGAGCGAAGGCGGCCTCGGCGAACGGGGCAACGACTTGCTTTCGGGAGAGAAAGCCCACGTCGCCCCCCCGGGAGGCGCTTTCGTCCTCGGAGTGGACCTTCGCGAGAGTGGCGAAGTCTTTCCCCGCTCTTGCCTCGGCTAATACCCGGTCGATCCTTTCCCGGGCTTCCTTGTCGGCTTTTTCGTCGGCCCCGGACGGAACCTTGACCAGGATGTGACGGACCCGGACCTCTTCCGGCCGCCGCATCTTCTCCCGGTTTTCCTGGTAGAAGGACTCGATCTCTTCATCGGCAACGGTTATGCCCCCGGCGATCTCCTCCCGGATCAGCCGCTGGACGGAGAGCTCGCGGCGCACGTGCTCGGCGAACGTGGCCTCGGTGAAGCCGCCGATCATGAGCTTGGTGTTGAAGTTCTCCGGGGAGGGGAAGCTCTCCCGGATCCGGGCGATTTCCTGGTCGACCTCCTGGGTCGATGCGATCAGCTTCTTTGCCCGGGCCTCCTGCCAGAGGAGTTCCCGGTCGATGAGGATGTCCAGGACCTTCCGCCGCACCTTCTTGTACTGGGCCGGCTGGGTCATGAACTGGAACCCTGTCCCCTGGCTGCTGAGATACGTGTTGACGCCCGCCTCGAGGCGGTCTTTCGGGATGGCCACGCCGTTGACGGTGGCGGCCGGCGGTCCGCCGCCCGCTCGGCCCGCGGCGGCCAGGACCAGGGACAGTGCCCCGAGCACTAACGCGGCCGTCGTTCGCCTCATCGGCCTCATTCCTTCTCTTCTTCGGTCTTCCCTTTCTTGTCCGCTCCTTCCGCGTCGGGGACCTTCCCGCCGCTTTCCGCGGGGGTTTTCGGCTTCTCGGCGGCCAGGGTCAGGTACGGGAGGTTCTTCTCCGGCGGGGCCAGCACGTGGACGTAATAGGCCCCGGGGCGGCGGAAGCGAAGGGTCGCCTCGTACACCCCTTCCTCCACCTCGCGGGTCGGCTCCACGGTTCGGAACATCCCCGGCCCCCAGAAGTGGAGGATCCGGACATTCGCAAGTCCCGACTTGGGGGCCCCCGTGTACCGGTCGGTCAGCCGGAACCGGAAGCGGACGGGCTCGCCGGCCGGGACCCGCCGCTCCTTGAGCAGGAACTCGACTCCCAGGGCAGGCCCGGTGCGGGCTATGGCCGGGTTTGGATTTGCGACGAAGGAGAAGCAGTGAAGGATCCGCGGCGTGTCCAGGAGGAAGGCGATCTCGTAGGTCCCCGCCTCCGGCACGGTGAGCGGGGCCGTGTAGAGGCCGGGAGCGGTCTCGCGCAGGGCCCGGACCACTACGTTGACGGCCCGGGGACGGTGGCCGTAGTTGCGGAAGTTCCCCATCGGGGCGTTCATCCCCTCCATGTAGTAGTAGACCGTCTCGTCCCCGGGGCTGACCAGGAGGACGGCCGCCTCGCCCGGGGCCTGTACGATGGTGTCGGCGATCACGAGGTCGGACGCCCCCTCGGGCGCCTTTTCGCCGGCCGCGAAGGTGACCACGGGCGGCGTCTCGCCCTCGCCCAGTTTCGCCAGGTTGATCATGCTCACCCGCTCAGTGCCTAAGCTGCGCACGTAGGCGAAGGCCGGGGACAAGGCGAGCTGGAAGGGCCTCGAACCGACTGCGATGGTGTGTGCGATCCGGTTCGTGGACGCGTCGATGACATGGACGGCGTCGTCGCGGGAGTTTACGACGAACCCCCACCGCCCGTCCTCCGTGAATTTCATCGGGCCCAAGCCCGGCTTGGCCTCGATGCGGGCCGTGACGACGTGGGTTCGGCCGTCGATCACGACGATCTTCCCCGTCTGTCCGTCGGCCACGTAGAGGGATTCGCTCGAGGCGGAATAGCCCAGGGAGATCGCCTGCTCGCCTACGGGTACGTCCTTCACCTTGGCAAGTTTCCGGACGTCGATCACCGAGACGGTGCCGTCCCGGCGGTTCGTGACGAAGGCGTTCCGGGCGTCGGGGGAAAAGGCGATCTCGTGGTGGCCCCCCCCGGTGGGGATCCGGGCCGCTACGGTCTGCGCCACCGGGTCGATCACGGTGACGCCGCTGTCGTCCTCTCCTTCGGCGGCGTTGCCGACCCACAGGTACCGGCCGTCGGGCTGCAGGACGATCCGCACGGGGTTCTTCCCCGCATCGACGTGGCCGATCACCTTGAAGGTGTCTGCGTTCACCACGGCCACCTTGCCGGCGCGCGGCATGGTGACGAACAGCCGCTTGTCGTCCCGGGTCTTGGCCCAGTCGGCCCCGGGGGCCTTGAGAGGGATCGAGGTGAAGAGCTTGGTGATCCCGGTGATCCCGACGCGCGGGTCGATGACGGAGATGCTCGGGTCGCGGTTCAGGACCAGGATGAAGAAGCTGTTGAGATCGACGAGGGGGCGGATGCCGATCTTGCCCCCGAGATACAGGCCGACGCGCTCCTTGCAGGGGAGACCCCCCGCGCCCGCATCGCCCTCCCACGGCTTGGCCAGGTCGACCCACGCACCGGGGTAGAGGCTTCGCACCGGCTTGCCGGACTCCTGGTCGGTGATCCGGAAGACGACCTCGGCGGGAGAGCCCGCGAGCACCGCGCGCGGCCGGTCTCCCGGGACCGGCGCCGGGGTGACCGAGAAGTCCACCACCAAACCCTCGCGGGAGAGCCGGTTCGGGTCCGCCGCCGCAGGGGAGGTCTCTTCGGCCTGCTTCGCGTCGGTACTTTCGGCCGCGTCGACGAACACCGGCGGGGCGAAGGCCAGCACGGCGGCCAGCAGAAACAGGGCCGGAAAGTGCCAGGGCGGATTGCGCATCACGAAATCCTTTTTCGCCGGTTTCCTCGCATTCCTTCGCACCGCATCGCCTCCTTCAATTCCCCGTGAGGGAAGCCGCACCGCTTGCCGCCGACGCCCCCCGGGATCTTATTCCTTTTATTGTAGCCCCAAGTCGGTCCGAAAACAGCAGCGGGTGCAGCCCCC
>JALGZR010000173.1 GCA_025774805.1 bacterium | reverse complement strand
GAGCCGGGTAACCGTCCTGGGGGATTCGTTCGTTTTCGGCGTCTCCCTGCTGGACGGCGAAACCCTGACGGCGCAGATCCAGGAGGCGGCGGGCGACCGTTTCGAGGTGGTGAACGTCTCCATCCCCGGCTACGGCACCGGCCAGGAGATCGTACTGCTCCAGGAGCTGCTCAGCGGAGGATTCGAGACCGGGAAACGCCTTCTCCTCATCTTCTTCGCGAACGACATCCAGGACAATCTCGGGGTCACGTACGCCGAGATGAAGAGGGACGGCCGCCGGCCGGTCTACGAGGTGCGTGACGGATCGCTCCGTTTCACCCCGCCGGAGAAACCGAAGAGGGGCGCGGTCCGAACGATCGGAACGTTTGTAAGGGGGTCGGTCTTCGCCAGCTTCGTCCGGTATCGGCTCGAGATCTTCGTGCACGATCACGCCTGGCTCTTGAACGCTTTCGAGAGGATCGGTCTTTCGATCGGCTTGCCTCGCATTCCGGGAATCGTGGCGGGATGGTATGGCGACCCCTGGGAGGAGCGGTGGATGCGGACGCGGGAAATTCTAGCGTATCTCGCGGGCTACGTTCGCGGGCTGGGAGAAATCGATCTCACCATCGCCTACATGCCTTCACCCTTTCAGGTCGACACCTTCTTTCAGGATTTCATCGTGAACGCGCGATCGGAGGATCCCCGCTACGAGGAGTTCCTCGCCGACGTCGACCGGCCGCAACGTCTGCTGGCCGATCTGTGCGCCGAGGAAGACCTTCTCTTTTATGACGCCACACCGCTCCTCCGCCGGGAGAGCGAGAAGCAGCTCCTCTACTTCCCGAAGGAGGGCCATCTGAACGAGACGGGGAACCGGCTGGTCGCCGCCGAGCTCGCCCTTCTGCTGACCCACTGAACTCTCGCGGGATCGGCACGACCGGCTTGCCCGCGCGCCTGCAGAGTTTCTCCCTCGTCAGCCCGCCTTCAGTCGGGCGGCCTGTTCCCGGTACGCGCCTCCCAGCCGTGCCGCCACGATGGCGATGTCGTCCGCCTGAACCGCACGCCCGCTGAAGCCTTCGACCGACGTGAAGAGCGCGTCGATGATCGTGCCGAGCTCGCCGTCCGCGTGGCGCGCGAGCACGTGGATCACCCGATCAACGCCGAACTCCTCGTCCTCCTGGTTCGTCGCCTCCAGGAGGCCGTCGGTGAACGCGACGAGCAGATCGTCCGTCTCGATCGGAACCGTGTTCTCCTCGTACTGCGCGTTCGGCAGCACGCCGAGCGGCAGGCCGGTCGATTCGAGGTTCAGTACCGTCCCGTCCCGGCGGACGAGGATCGCCCCCGGATGACCGGCGCTGGCGTACACGAGCTTCCCTTCGTCGGGCGAGACGGACGCCATGAAGTGGGTGACGAACTCGCTCGGACGCTTCGTCGCCGCCAGGTTCCGGTTCAGGTCGGTGAGCGTTTTGCCCGGGTCGAGGCAGTCGAGATCGCTCCGATGGAGATGATAGTGAATCCCCGACATGCGGAGTGCCGCCGCGTAACCATGCCCGGCCACGTCGGCAACGGTGAAAAGGATCGAGCCGTCGCGCAAGGGGAAGTAGTCGTAGTAGTCCCCCCCCACCTCCTGCATGCTCCGGCAGACGCCGGCGATCTCCACGTCATCCTTCGTGAGCCTCCCCGAAGGAAAGAGGGAGAGCTGGATCTCACGCGCCCGGTTCATCTCGTGCTTCATGTCGGCGAGGATCGAGGATTTCTGGCGGTTCCAGCGGCCGAGCACGACCACCGCAATCAAGACGGCGGTGAACAGAGCGACGATCGCCGCAACCGGCATCGGATGATCTCCCACGAAGCGACCGGCGCGGCCGATCCCGTACGGCACGTAGCGGAGGGTCGGCAGACGATCGACGTACCATTCCTCCACGACGTACACCGTATCGCCCTCCGTCTCGTTCAGGAGGGTCAGACTCCACTTCGTCTTCTCCGAATCCCGCGTGAAAACGACGCACTGCTTGTCCGAAGAGCCCTCGGTCCTCTCCCCCCGAACCGTGTCTCCTCTCGCCACCCATTCCCCGTCCTCGAACGAATGGGGGATCGCGCTCAACCGGATCTTGTCGATATCAACCGCCTTCGCCGGTTGCGCCACCTGGATGCAGACGGTGAAGCGCGCGTCCCACGGCGGCGGTCTGTGGGTGACGGTCTCCCCGAACTGGATCGCCTCGGCCCCCGGCGCGATCTCCTCCACCACCTGGCCGTCCCAGATGAGGAAGAAGTGCTCCATGCGAAGATCCCATCGGGAGGAGATGTTGATCAGCGACAGCCGCGGCGACTCGGACGATAGCCCGAAACGGGAGTTCCAGATGGTCGGTTCGGTGAACGATCCGACGAAGAGGACACCGTTGTCGTCGGAGGCGCGGGTCTGGAAGACCTGCTCCCCCTCGCTCAACTCCTCCGTCGCCCGGGCCCCCAGGTAGATGATCGAAGAGGCATCGGTGATGGCGGTGTGGTGCCGGTCGTAGGCGAACGGCTCGTCCCCGCCGCGAGGCCGGTAGGTGTCGATTGCCCGGCTCGTCTCGATCTCCTCGAGGGATGGGGCGACCGTGATCCGCATGGGGAACTCCGGCGCCCACGGATTCGGGACGACGCAGTCGAGCACGCCGGAGCCGGCCCTGCTCCCGTCGGCGAGCAGGTATCCGTCGGGTGTCAGCCGCGTCCCCACTCGCTCGAGCGCCTCGCGGACCCACGGATTGGAGGCCGGATTCCCGGCGAGCCAGACCGGCGAGTGGCGGAGCTCGTCCTCGGTCAGGTACTTCGGTTGGGTAATGAACTCGACCGGGGCTCCCCGCGAATCTCGGAACCGGGGAATGTCGGGCGAAATCCCCTCCGGAAGGACGAGACCCCAGCCCCCCCGGGACCAGGCGAAGCGGTCGGCCACCTCGAAGCTCCCCTGGTACTTCTGCGGGCCGACGAGGGCCGGGATGGTGCAGCGGCCGAACCACTCCACCTTCGCCGTCGGATGGATGATGTCGGTGACCGGGGTGACGCTCCGGCTCGTCTCGGTATCTCCCGGCTGGAGGCTGACGATCTGCCCGTCGAGGCGGCAGCGGACGCGAATCTCGTAGATCCCCTCGCCCGATCCCGGCGTGAGCTCGAATCCGATAAAGTGCCTCCCCGGGAGG
>JALGZR010000172.1 GCA_025774805.1 bacterium | reverse complement strand
ATTATCGGGCCGGGCGCTCCTTCTTCGCGAGGTTCGGCCTGCCGACCCTCAGCGAGTTCGCCGCGACGCCGACCCTCGGCGTGAACGAGATCTCGGCGGCTCACGCGTTCAACGCCGAGGCCGATCGGACCGAGACGAGGATCGCCGCGGAGGGTAAGTCCTGCGAGGAGACCCCCCTCGATGCCCAGTGCATCCGCGTCGACACCCTGCGCCGCAAGGCGAACTCCCTGCTGAACGACACCCGGCAGGCATTCATTCGGGAGGCGCTCGAGACGCGGCCCAACCCGGACATGTTCAGCGGCGGGCCCGGCCTCGCCGAGGGGCCCGACGCGCGACAGGGGATCGCGCGGGTACAGGCGCCCGATCTCGTCACGGCGGTCTGGGGCGCCACCCGTTTCAAGGACACGAACGTTCCCTGGCTCGCGACGATCAACACCGCGCTCCAGCCGGGGGGCTATCTCCGCACCGCCGCCCAGAACACCGTCAGCGAGATGGCATTCGGCCTGACCCGGGACCCCGGGCAGGCGGGGGCCGCCGGACAGAACCTGCTCCAGATCGGCACGAACAAGGTGGGCCTCGTCCAGGGCGGCGCGGTGAATCTCGGCGGCACGGCGGGCAACTTCGAGAAGGCGGCCACGGTTCCCACCTACTTCGGCCCCGACGGCATCACCGACACGGACGACGATCTCCCGATCGCTCCGCTCGTCGACCTGGTCGAGGACGTCCGGCTCCTCGAGAAGGGCTTTGCGCCCTACTTCGGCCCCACCGGTGCGGTGATCGACCCCAACGGGAACCTCGTCGCGCGGGCGGGGGACGCGGTCCAGCTCTACCGGGTTCTCGGCGAGCCCGACACCCACGACCCGACCGACCTGAGCCAGCTGGGGAGCTTCGACCCCGACGACCCGGATGCCGTGGACGCGTGTATCAAGGGGGATTTCACCGTTGCGGGCCCGGCCGGCGACGTGATCGTGTCGGGTAGCGGCGTCAACGCGAGGCACCAGTGCGTCCTGCTCGCGAGCAGCCCGTTCGCCGACCTGATCAACGCGGACCTGATGGAACCCCTCGTCGAGGCGGGCGGTACATGCGCGGACAACGCCCTTCCGGGTGTCGATCCCGCGACCGCGCCGTGCAACCTGCTCTCCCGCTTCGAGTCCCTCGCCGGGCTCGCCCAGCCGTCGGCCCGCGTCTCCGGGACCGACGTGCTCGCTCGGCCCGAGACGGCGATCCTGGAGCCGACGGATCTGACCGATCTGCGGGGCCGCAGCGTGACGCGCGGCAGGGGACTCCCGGCGCGTCCGCCCAACCCGGACGGCGGCGTCTTCTTCAGGACCTACGGCTACCGGGAGTTCACGAAGAAACACGATAACACCGTGAGCAACCTGGATCTCGACTTCACCGAGGACGAGCTCCGCTGGGACCACGGCGCCAGCCAGGACGAGCACGAGTTCCGCGAGGGCTACATCGAGGGGGAGTTCCTCGACAGCCAGGTCTACTTCCGCGTCGGCAAGCTCCTCATGGTCTGGGGCAAGACCGAGCTGTTCCGCAACCAGGACCGCATGAACCCGCTCGACCTCGGAATCGGGACCCTCGCGCGTCTGGAGGAGGCCCGTATCGGCCAGTGGGCCACGACCGTCACCTTCTCGCCCGAGGCATGGATGAACGTCGGTCCGGCGAAGGACGTGCGCCTGGAGGTCGCGGTGATCTTCGACAACTACGAGCCGACCGACCTCGGCAAGTGCGGCGAGGGGCTCACCTTCTCCGTCGTGTGCGCCCTCAGCTTCGGCAGCATGGCCCACGGTCTCACCGGCATCGGCATCGCCGGCCGCGTCGACCCCTACGACGAGTACAGCGGCCTCAAGCGGTGGGACTACGGCATCCGCCTGGAGGGGCGCTTCGACCGCTTCACGTTCGCGCTCACCGACTTCTGGGGCTGGGACGACGGCTTCTACCTGGACCCCATCGCGACGTACGGCCGCCAGGTCGACGCGACGACGGGGGCGCCGGTGCGAGCCTTCGGGTCCAACACATGCACCGTGCGGACCAACGACGACGGGGAGGCGGTCGGCCCGGACGGCGAGCGCACCGGCGACGGCAGCGTGGGGTTCGACTCCTCGGGCAAGATCACGGAGGAGTCGAGAGTCAACATCGACAACGAGTTCCCGAGCGAGGGGAACTGCCTGCTGTGGACGGAGGGAGACGATCCCGACGGTGTGCGGGTCCTGCGCTCTCCCACGGACATCGCGATCGCCCACACCGCGAATCAGACCCTCTTCCACACGATCTGCACGCTCACCTTCACCGAGGACAACGGGCGCTGCGCGCTCGACCTGATGCAGGACCTCGACATCGGAGGGCAGATCGCCAACGTGCTCGCCGGGAACGCGGCGATCGCCGCGATCGCGATCCGCGGCTGGTCGACGATCCGCCTCGCCCCTTCGCCCCGCGAGGACGAGGTGGTTGAGCCCTTGAGCGAGGTCGATCCGGGCCTGCTGGGGCGGCTCGCGGGGAAGCCGGTCCCGCAGTCCTCGGACGTGCTCGACGGTTCAGTCGAGGTCGGCGTCGATCCGAACGCCCTGGCCGAGACCTACCAGATCCAGCTGTCGCCGTTCGTCACCTTCCCGCAGGGCATCGCCATCCCGGATATCTTCCTCTTTGCCCCGACGACCCTCGCCGTGCCGAAGACCCCGATACCCGGGGTCGGTCCATTGGGGCAGGCGTTCACGAACCTCGCGCAGAGCCAGAAGGGACTCCTCGGCTGCGGCGGGGATTTCGTCTCCGCCTGTGACTCGGCCGAGAACAACATCTTCAGACAGAACGAGAACCTCGCCGAGCAGCTCGATCTGGACGCAGGGGACCCGCTCTTCGGCGGCCTCGACTTCATGAACGCCGATGCGACCGTGCTCCTGCAGGAGTTCGCGCCGCTTCCGGCGTTCTCGCCGGGGGCCTCGGTCGGATCGAGGGGCGGCGTTCGCCTGGGGGGCGTGAACTACCAGCCGACCACCGGCCTCTTCTACGAGGACGGGGTCACGACGCACGGCTTCGCGATCCAGGACCTGGACGGAGACCAGCTCCCGGACAATGCGGAGTTCCTCCGCGTCGTGGACTTCGGGGATCCGAACGTTCCAGGCAACAGCCCGCTGGATCCCTACAACTCCGGGACC
>JALGZR010000171.1 GCA_025774805.1 bacterium | reverse complement strand
CACGGGCCGCAAGATTCGCGTCTTCCTCCTCTCGAATCTCGACGAGTACCTCGCGTTCCAGAAGGAGAAGCTCGGGACGGCCATCCGGAACCCCGCCTTCTACAACATCGTGAGGAACTACATCGTGGCCTACGACATGGTCCAGGGGCAGAAGGCGGACCAGATCCGGGACGACGTATTCACGATCGAGCGGAAGGCCAAGGAAGCCGAGAAGCAGATCAAGAAGGAGAAGTCCAGGATCCGCAAGGAGGCGGCCAAGGAGCGCGGTAAGATCAACAGGGAAGCGGACCGGTGGAGGGCCAAGATCCTGGGCGATCTCGGCGGAGACAAGAAGAAGCGGCTTCGGATCGTCGAGAACTGGAGGAGGGAGAATCTCAACCGCGTGAACAAGTGGGAGAAGGAGCAACTGGACCCACTCGACGGGCTCCTGAAGCAAATACACGACGGGAAGGCCAAGAACCGCGATGCCATCGCGAAGAATCGCCGAACGCGGCATGCCGCGAATCGGGTGATGTTCGAGAAGCTCTTCCACGAGGGCTTCCACGCGTTCTCGCGGAACTTCCTCTGGCCCGCGGGGAGGACTGTCTTCGTTCCCCTCTGGCTCGACGAGGGCCTCGCGTCCTACTACGAGATGAGCGTCGTGGAGGGGGACGAACTGGTCCACAGTGCCCCGTTCCCCGCGTTCGTGACGATCTTCAAGAAGGCCCAGGGCGAGGGGACGCTGCTCCGGATCGAGGACCTTCTCGTCGCCACGCCCCTGCAGTTCCAGGTCGCCGGCCACACCGACCGGCGGACATCCGACATCCACTACGCCCAGTCATGGGCGATCGCCCACTACATGGTCGGCCGCATCTCCCGCGCGCGGATGACGGCCTACGTCGCGGCGGTCGTGGCGGGGACCGACAAGGTGAAGGCCTTCGAGGCCATGATGGGCAAGTCCGTCCGGCAGGTCGACGCCGACGTCCGGCTCCACGTCGCGAGGCTGAAGTGACCGTGGGCGGTCTCACCACCGCCGGGCAGCCGAGCTGAGACCGGCCTCCGTCGCGTTCCCGCGGGACCCGCGAGGCCGTGGCGGCCGACTGTCTCAGGACCGTACGCCCATTCTGATGCCTCGGAAGCCATGGAACCGACAGGCCGGAAAACAGGCGCCGAACGGGGCAGCGCAGTTCTTGTCGTTGTCCTCTACATCGCCGTCGCCATCGCCGCCCTCTCCTTCGTGAGTTCCTCGCGAGTCGTGGCAGAAACGAACGCGCAGGGGGTCCTCGAAGGCGAGTCTCGCGCCCTCAATGCCGCCTTCGCGCAGATCCACCTGGCCATGAACGTGGTCACGAACAGCGCGTACGACGGCCAAAACCGCAACCTGGAGCTGCGAGCGGCGGTTGCCGGCGACAACGGAGGGACCGTCGCGGGTGCGACGCAGACCGAGCCCCTCTACACCACCGAGGCGGAGGAGACCGCCTACGGCAGCGTCGCGTGGCTCGACTCCACCGTCGACCCGCCCTACGGCTTCCTCGTCGGGACGAACGTCCGCGTCTATGCCGCCCGGGACTACGTCCAGCGGATCCAGCGCCTGCGGGACACGACGATCGCGCCGGTCGACCCGACGGGCCTCTCCGACAGCTACTTCGTCCTCGAGGCGGCCGGACGGAATGGGGACGTCGTCCGCCTCGTCTCCGCCCTGGTGCGGGAGAACGAGCCCTTCAGCTCCTTCGTCTTCTTCCAGAACCGCGGCACGCTGGGCATCTCGGGGGCACCCCGGGGGCTCATCCACGCCAACGAGAGCATCGACTTCTACTTCCCGGACGGGCTCTACCAGGACGACGTCTCCTCCGTGGAGGGCTTCGGCTTCCAGGCGGGTGCGACGCCCGACAACACGAGTCTCATGAACGCGAACCCGGAGGCGAGGCGAATCGATCTCGCTGCCGTCGACTTCGAGGACCTGAAGTCGAAGGCGGACTTCTTTGTCGGGCAGGACGGCCTCGATGCCGAGATCCTCTTCACGGCCGACGGGCAGGCGCGCATCCAGGAGTTCACTCCGCCCTACTTCGAGATGGTGACGCAGTCGAGGACGGACGAGACCGAGGAGCTGGTCAAGGTCGGCGAGCAGGAGGTGACCTACGAGGAAGAGGTCATCGACCACTGGATCGACGAGGACTACTGGACGACGGAGCAGGTGCAGATCGGCGAGAACATCGAGGACCGCACCCGCGATGTCGAGGTCCAGGTGGGCACCGAGGAGGTCGTCCATACCCGGACGGAGCCGATCTACGAGTGGCAGACCGTCACGCGATACCGGTCGGTCCAGGTCTGGGTGCCCTACAACTCCGGCGCCGACGGCGGCACCTCCGTGGGCGGCGGCGGAGCCGGCGAGCTGGGCGAGTACGAGTGGGTCCAGGAGCCCTACGACTCCGATGAGCAGGTCCAGGTCGGCGAGGAGATCATCGAGTACACCGTCACCGAGCCGGTCTTCGAGACCGTCACGGAGGACTACACGGTCACGGTGCCGGTGTTCGAGGACCAGGATGTCCTGAAGACCCGGCAGATCCCGGTCTACGTAACCGTCACGCAGACGCGGATGGAGGACATCTACGAGTGGCAGGAGGTGGAGAAGGAGATCCAGGTCAACGACTACGAGCCGGTTACGACCACCTGGGACGAGGAGGTCTGGAATCCCCCGACGCTCGTGGACACGACCTACGTCCAGCTCTCCGGGACCGACGGCGGGATGATCTACATCGACGGCCGGATCACGTCCATGGAGGGAGAGCTCCAGGGACGGCTCACGGTCGTCGGCAACGAGAAGATCCGCGTCACGGGCAACATCCAGTATGTGGATGACGACGGCGATACGGCGATGCTCAACGGGACCGACTACCGGGAGGTCTACGAGCGCAATCCCGACTACGACGCCCGGAACGTCCTGGGGGTCATCGCGCGCGACGACATCGTCTTCACCCACGAGCTGCCCTCGAGTACGGAGCTGACCGGAACGTTCCTCGCCGCCCAGGGCCGGGTCGGGATCGACGCCTTCTGGGCGGACAGCACGGGAGAACTCCACCCCGACAGCGAAAGCAACCGCGAGACCTACCTCACGGCCGAGCAACGCGAGAAGGAACGCGCCTACGACCGCCACAGCGACTACAAGACGATGCCGTTCGTCAAGAACTCCCTGCGGAGGACGGGCGGACTCATCTCGAACAATCGCATCATGGAGACCTACGTGACCATGGAGGATGGATCCAGCCAGGTCACGGCGGGTTTCAAGCGCGGGAACATGAAGTTCGACATCAGCCTGCTCCACAACCCGCCCCCGAACTTCGTCGTCGTCCCCCGTCCCGTGCTCACCTACTACGCCCCCGTTCTGGCCGTGCGCGACGACTTCTAGTTGCACGCGGCCTTCGTGTCGAATTGATGCAGGGCTCCGGGTTCGTGACCGGGGCCCTCCCCTCTTCCGGGCCGATCGGGCCCCCGGAGGGCTACTCCCCCATCTCGCCGCGGGCGCAGCGTCGAGCGGCGAGCGCGATCGCCTTGCCCATGAGCCACTCCCTCAGGCCGCGGGGGAGCCGTCCCAGCCGGGCCGCTCGGCGGGCATGGGCGCCGACCAGGTACCGCGGGCGCGGGCGCCGGTCGGTCAGAGCGCGCGCGACCGTTCCGGCCACCGTCTCGGCCGAGGTCACCCCGCGGGGCCGCTCCTGCATGCGACGCCCGAGTGCGAGCAGCGGCGCGTAGAGTCCCCTCAGCTCGGCCGGAGCCTGCTCGAGGAGCGCCTCTCGCTGGACCCGCCCCTTCTCCCAGAGGGCGCTCTCCACCCGGCCCGGCAGGATGATGGTGGCGTGAACGCCGAACGGCCTCAGCTCCACCCGCAGGGAGTCCGTGACGGCCTGGAGGCCGAACTTCGACGCGGAGTAGGCGCTCGCGCCCGGGAAGGCGATCACGCCGGCGACGGACCCGATGTTGACGATGCGACCGCGGGCCCGCCGGAGCATCGGGAGGAACGCCCCGGTGACGGCCAGGACACCGGTCAGGTTGACCTCCATGAGCCGGCGGATGTCGGCCACCGGCAGCATCTCCAGCGGGCCCCCCAACCCCAGGCCGGCGTTGTTGACCAGGCCGAAGAGGGCGCCGCTCGTCTGCTCTTCCACGGCACGGGCGGCGTCGGCGATCGCCCGCTCGTCGGTGACGTCCAGGTGCACGGGTGTGAGTCGGTCGGTGGCCTCGTCGCGGAGCGTCCGGGCGTCCTCGTCCCGTCTGACTCCGGCGAAGACCCGGAACCCCAGGCCGTCCAGCCGGCGCGCGGTCGAGCGGCCGATCCCCGTGGAGGCGCCCGTGATCAGAACCGCTCCCCGGTCGTTCTCGCCGCCCATGATTCGTCCTCCCCGCCCCTGGGACGGATGTCCTCTGTTCGTGGGGCCGAAGCCCTCTAATCGTGGGGCCCAATCATAGATGCCGCGCCGGGGCGGCGGCCCCCCGAGTCCCCGATCAGGGAACGCGGAAGAAGAGCTGCTCCCGGACGGTCTCGCAGCCGTTCTTCGAAAAGACCCGCGCCATCGGCTCGTTCCGGAGGTCCGTCGAGCCGACGTAACGCCGGATGCCGGCCTCGGCCAGGAGGGCGAGCCCGGCTCGATGCAGACGCTGCCCGATGCCGCGCTTGCGGCAGGAGGGAAGGACGGCCACGTAGGAGAGGGTCCCCTCCGGCGGATCCCCCCCGAACGACAGGGGCAGGACCACCCCGACCGGCTCGCCCTCCAGCAGCGCGACGCGCCAGAGGTGCCGGTCCAGCTTCTCCCCGGCGTGCTCGAGTAGCTCCTTGTACTCGCGCTCGTAGTCGCGGGGCTCACCCTCCTCGAACGGGTCCCCCTCCGAGGCACGGGTGAGCCAGCCCAGGAACTCCTCGTCCCCGATCTCGGCGAGGGTCTTCCAGGCGAAGGGGGACTCCACCTGCCCGAGAGTCGTGAGGTCGCGCCGGACGAAGATCTTCCTGCGGTGGATCTCGAAGCCGGCGGCGATCAGTTGGCGGTTCCAGTCGGCGTCGGCCTCCCGCTCCCAGGAGAGGACCCGCGCGCCCGATCGGGCGCAATCCTCCTTGAGGGCGCGCGCGATGGACGCGAGAGCCCGCTCCCCGTCCTCGCCCTCGGCCGCCTCCCGCTTTCTCGCGAAGACGGCGCCGTCCGGGAAGACGACGGCTTCGACCCGGGCCGCTCCCCCCCGCGCCTCCGCCGTGAAACGGTCACCCTCGCGGTGGAACT
>JALGZR010000112.1 GCA_025774805.1 bacterium | reverse complement strand
GATTCGGGCGTGAAGCAGCTCCGGGTCGAGACCGACGATCCCGATCAGCCCCTCTTCGAGATTCCCGTTCGCTATCAGACGCAGCCCACCGGGGACGCGCAGGGAGCGGGGAGCCGATCGTCCGCGACCTTCAAAGTCGAGCCGAAGTCCGACAAGTCCCGGTAGGCGGCCGGTGCCCCCCGGAGCGCGCCAGGCCATCGGACTTCTCGGGGTGGCCATCGTGATCGGCCTGGGAGGCAACGCGCTCCGGGAGACGCCGCTCTCCCTCACCGCGCCGCTCGAGACGCCCCCGCCCCCCGAGGCGGGCGCGGGCCTCCCCGCGTCCCCCGCGGCCGATGCCCTCGCGAGCTGGGAGGAGGGCGCTTTCTTCCTCGATCTCCGCCCCCGCGAGGAGTGGGAGGCGGATCGCGTGTTCGGTTCGCTCTCCGTCGATTCCGACCTCTTCGAGGATCGCTACTTCGAGGTCGTCGCCGATCTCGATCCTTCGCTTCCCCTCTTCCTCTACGGCGCGGTGGCCGACTCCCACTCGGTGCGGCGCACCGCGGCCCGCCTGGAAGAGCTCGGGCACACGGACGTGCGGTTCGTGGTGAGCGGACTCGCGGGTCTCCGCGATGCGGGGCTGGAGACCGTCCAGGGACCGGAGGAGTCCGCGCCGTGAGCCTCCTCTCCGATCGCCGGTTCGTCACGCTCCTCCGCGTCGCCCTCGGAGTCGTCTTCGTGATGGCCGCGCTCCCGAAGCTGGCCGACCCGGAGGGATTCGCGCGCGCGGTGTCCCACTACCGCGCCGTGCCCGTCGTCCTCGAGCGGGGTCTGGCCCTCGTTCTCCCGCCGCTCGAGCTGCTCGCGGGGGTGGGCCTCCTGCTCGGCGTGCTCGACGCGGGGGCGAGTCTCGTGGTGCTCGCGCTCATGCTCGTCTTCGACGGCGCGGTCGCCGTCGCCCTCGCCCGGGGGCTCGACATCTCCTGCGGCTGCTTCGACACCGACGGCGGCGCCAAGGTCGGCGTGAGCAAGCTCGCCGAGAACGTCGTCCTGACGCTGGCCGCGTACCGGGTCTGGACGGGGAACCGGGAGTGGCTGTCGCTGGGGAGGCGTGTCTCGCGGGTGGTCGACGTCGAGTGACGGGTCCTCACCCCGCCCAGACCTCTCCCCGGTCCCGCGCCGGGAACAGCTCGCGGCGGAAGCGGTGGAAGCGGCGGCGCAGCCCCCCGTTCCAGTAGACCTGCGCGACCGAGAACGCCATCTCGCGGTAGAGCACGCGGCGGGAGATCTTGGGCTGGGTCCGCGGATCGGAGAGGTTCTCCCCCTCGACCACGAGGCCGAGCGTCCGGACCGCGGCGAAGAGCGGCCAGAGACAGAAGAGACGGAGGCGCGGCTCGCGCCGCGGGAGGAGCAGCGTGTAGCGGAGGGCGTCCTCCAGGTCCTGGAGAGCCCGCGGGATGATGCGATTCGCCACCGCCTGCACGGCCCGTCGCGATTCCGGCGACAGCACGTTCTCGGGAGCGACCCCGTGCTGGTCGAGGGCTTCCGCCGGCAGGTAGACCCGCCCTTCCTCCCGGTCCACGCCGATTCCCTTGAGGATGTTCGTGAGCTGGAGCCCGCGACCGAAGCTCGTGGCGAGCGCGGTCAGCCGCTTCCGGGACGAGGGATCGATCCAGCGGCTGTGCTCGGCGAAGAGCCGCGTGAGCATGATTCCGATCGTGCCCGCGACGTAGTAGCAGTACTCCTCGAGGTCCTGCCACGTCTCGAGTCGGAGCAGGCCGTCCCGCGTCATCACCCGGCTGATCCGCTCCATCCCGCGCGCCGTCTCGGACACGTGGGAGGCGACGATCTCGCGCACCCGGTCCGGCAGCGCGTCGAAGACCGCGAAGACCCGTTCGCCGGCCCGCAGGAGCTCGATCTCCTCCGGGGTGGCCGCGTCGAGCAGGTGAACCTCCGCCGCGCGGGGGAGCTCGAGGGAGACGGCGCCGTCCAGTCGATCGAGGAACGCGTCGAAGAGCTCGGTTCGCTCTTCGCCGGGGACCCCCGGAGCGTCCTCGAGGGTGTCGGCGTACCGGAAGAGCAGGTACGCGACCGTGACCGCCGGACGCAGGTCGCCGGGGAGGACCCGGATGTTGAGAGCGAACGTCCGGGAGACCCTCGGAAGGAGTCGGTAGCAGAAGGGAAGTTCCGGATGCATCAAGCGTCCCGCTATCTGCGATCGATCCGCCCGGGTCGGGCGGAGCCGCCGGTCTCTTCGATGGTAGTGGCGGAACGCGAAGGGGGGCAAGCCCCGTTCCCCCGCGCTCGCGCATGGGCTATCCTGGGCCCGTTCTCCTCGATCCCTCTCGGGAGCCGCCGGCGGTGGGCGATCGTCTCGCACCTGTTCCCTCTCCGACCCCGCGGCGAGCTCGTCTCCTCCCGAGGGGCGGCGTCCTCACGCACGCCGCCTTCGCGACGATCCTCTTCGGGACCGCCCTCCTCGCCGCCGGCCTCCTCCTCTCGATCGCGGCGACCTCCGCCCGCGCCGATCTGGGAGGAGTCCCGGCCTCGGTTCACGCGCTGACCGGCGCCTGGATCGTCACCGAACCGGGAGCGAGACCGTTCGACGGGACCCTCGTGATCCGGGACGGGCGGATCGAGATGATCGGGACGGGCGTGGAGATCCCGACCGACGCGCGCGTTCACGCGCTCCCGGGGCGGACGATCTATCCGGGTCTGATCGAGGCGTACCTTCGCGTTCCGGCTCCGGCCGACGCCCGCGACGACGTTCCCGGCGCCGGCAACGATACCGGCGACCCCGGCGTGGACCACCCGAATCCTTACGTGCGCTCCGCCCTGCGCGCCGTCGACCTCATCCCCCTCAATCCCGGCCTCCGCGACGCCATGCGGCGCGCCGGCTTCACGACGGCGCGGCTCGCGCCCGATCGCGGCGTCTTTCGCGGATCGTCCGCGATCGTCTCCCTTGCCGACGGCTCCGGCGCGGACGCCGTGATCGCCTCCGACGCGGGTCACGTGCTCGCCTTCGAGCACGGCGATTGGGGAGATCGCCGGTATCCGAATTCCTTGATGGGGGCGATCGCCCTCGCCCGGCAGACGCTTCTCGACGTCGACTGGCACCGCGAGGCGTGGCGCGCCTGGCGCGCGGACCCGACCGGAGACGAGCGTCCCGCCGAGCATCGCTCCCTTCGCGCCCTGGAACCGGTGCTCGACGGCCGGCAACCGCTCCTCCTCGAGTCGGAGGACGTCTTCATGCTGCCGCGGGCGCTGGCGATCGCGCGGGAGTTCGGGCTGACGCCGGTCCTCGTCTCGGGCGGCTCCGACGAGTACCGGTGGCGCGACCGCGTGAAGCGCTGGCTCGAGGAGGCGGGGGCCTCGCTCGTCGTCACCGTCGACTTCCCGGCCGCGCCCGTCTGGGCCGCGGACGACGGCGACGTGAACGTCGAGCTGGACGAGCTGCTCCACTGGGAGCGCGCCCCGGCGAACCTCGCCGTTCTCGAGGCGGAGGGTATCCCCTTCGCGGTCTCGACGCAGGGGCTGGAAGACCGGGCCGACGTGCGGACTCGATTGCGGGAGGCGATCGGACGCGGGCTCTCGCGCTCGACCGCTCTCGCATCGCTCACCACGGAGCCGGCGCGACACCTCGGGATCGACGACCGGACGGGAACGATCGAGCCGGGCAAGGCGGCGAATCTTCTCGTGACGACCGGGGATCTCTTCGTGCGGGGCACGGAGATCGAGGAGGTCTGGATCGAGGGCGTCCGCTACGGCGACGATCCGATCCGCGCGACGGTCGACGACGTGAAGGGGGAGTGGCAGCTCGAGGTCGGCGCCGGGGTGGCGGCCGATACGGTCCGCATCGTCCTGGAGACGAAGGACGGTGCTCTGAAGGGACGGCTCGGGGTCCGGCCCGCGCCCGATCCCGCCGGCTCGGACAGCGTCCGCACCGGGAGCGCCGAAGACACCGTTCCGGAACGGAAGCCGGGAGAGGAACCTCCCCTCGGTGATCTCACGCTCGTGCGCGGCCGCCTCTCGTTCACGATCCCCTCCGGACCGGGCCGCCCCGGCGAGACCTTCGTCGCCGCCGAGCGGGACGGACCTCTCCTGATCGGCGAGGCCTTCGGGGCGAGCGGGCCGGGGCGGACGGTCGTCGGTCGCCGCGTGCCCGCGGGAGTGGAGCCGCCCCCGTTCGAGGAGACGGCGGTCGGCTCCGATCCCTGGCCTCCCGTCTACGATCCGGCGTCCGCCCCCGACGCGCTGTTCGTGAGGGGGGCCACGATCTGGACGTGCGGTCCGGACGGCGTCGTCGAGGGCGGCGACCTGCACGTCTCCGGAGGCAGGATCCGACGCGTCGGCGTCGACCTGCCGGTTCCGGAGGGCTCGACGGTTCTCGACGCCACCGGCCTGCACGTCACCCCGGGCCTCATCGACTCGCACTCGCACTCCAGCATCTCGGGCGGAACGAGCGAGGCGACGAACGCCTGCACCGCGGAGGTGCGGATCGCGGACGTCATCGATCCGGATTCGGACGCGATCTACCGGGAGCTCGCGGGCGGGCTCACGATCGAGCACCTCCTCCACGGCAGCACGAACGTCATCGGGGGGCAGGACGCGGTCATCAAGTTGAAGTGGGGGGGGACGGCCGAGGACCTGCTCCTCGGGCGCGCTCCGTCCGGTATCAAGTTCGCGCTCGGAGAGAACGTGAAGAAGTCCTACTGGGACGAGAGCGCGGAGCCCCGCTATCCGCAGACCCGTCTCGGGGTCGATCAGCTCCTGCGTGAACGCTTTCACGCGGCGGAGGAGTATCGGAGAGATTGGGAGCGGTGGCGCGCCGAGAGGAAGGGCGTCCGCCCCCGGCAGGTGCTCCAGCTCGACGCGCTGCTCGAGGTGCTCGACGGAGCCCGCCTCGTCCACTGTCACGCGTACCGCGCCGACGAGATGATCATGATGATGCGCGTCGCGGAGGACTTCGGGTTCCGCGTGGGGACGTTCGAGCACGCGCTCGAGGCGTACAAGATCGCGAACGAGATCGCCCGGCACGGGGCGGGCGCGTCCGTCTTCTCCGACTGGTGGTCGTACAAGTTCGAGGTGATCGACGCGATTCCCTACAACGGGGAGATCCTCTGGCGCCGTGGCGTCCGGACGTCCTTCAACTCCGACAGCTCCGAGCTCTCGCGACGCCTGAACCTCGAGGCCGCGAAGGCGGTGAAGTACGGAGGGGTGCCCGAGGAGGACGCCCTCGCGTTCGTGACGATCCACCCCGCGACCATGCTCGGGGTCGACCATCGCGTCGGCTCCCTCGAGCCGGGGAAGGACGCGGACTTCGTGATCTGGTCCGATCATCCCCTGAGCGATCGCGCGGTCTGCCGGGAGACCTGGATCGAGGGAGTGCGTCACTTCTCCCGCGACGACGACCTCGCGCGGCGCGGGGCGGCGACCGAGCTGCGCCGGCGCCTGCTCGCGCAGGCGGACCGCTGGCGGGAGATCGAGTCGCGGGACGAGGAGCGGGATCCGAGCCGCGGGGCCCTCGGGCGGCTCTGGGGACCGGAAGAGGCCGCGACCGGCGCGCGGCTCGCGCGCGGCCGCTCCGTCGCGGAGGCGGGTTCCTCCGGAAACGGGGTGCGCTGACATGCGGCCCCGGCTCTTCCCGTCCCCCCGGTCCGCTCCTCTCTCCGTTCTCCTGCCGGCCGTCCTGTCCCTCGGAGTCGGAGCGGCGGGCGCCGGAGCGGATTCCGTGGTTCTCACCGGCGGCGTGGTCCACCCCGTCTCCGGACCTCCGATCGAGCCGGGCGCGCTCTGGATGGAGGAGGGGATCCTCCGGGCCGTCGGAACGCCGGCGGAGGTCGCCGCCCTCGTCTCCGCCGACGCCGAGGTGATCGACGTCACCGGAAAGCACGTCTGGCCCGGGATGGTGGACGCGCTCGGGTTCCACGGGTTGACCGAGGTCGGAAGCGTGCCCGGAACCGTCGATCTCGACGAGGCGGGGGAGATGAACCCCAACGTCCGCGCCGAGATCGCGATCAACGTGTCGTCGAGTCACTTCCCGGTGACCCGGGCGAACGGAGTGCTCCTCGCCGCGGTTCTTCCCCGGGGCGGCTTGGTCTCGGGAACGGCGGCCGCGATCGCGCTCGACGGTTGGAGCGTCGAGGAGCTGGTGCGCCGGTCTCCGGTCGGTCTCGTCGCCCACTGGCCGTCGATGCGAGAGAAGACGGGCGCGGGCGCCGGCGCCGCCGAGGAGAAGGGCGAACGCCCCGCCTGGGAGGCCCGCGTCGCGCGCCTCGACGAGATGGTCGAGGAGGGCCGCGTCTACTACCGCGCCCGGACCCCGGTCGAGTCGAAGCCTCCCCCCCGGGCCGTCGACGTCCGGTGGGAGTCCCTCGCCCCGGTCGTGAGCGGGGACGTTCCGGTGTGGATCCACGCGTCCAGCCTCGCCCAGATCCGGGCCGCCCTGGACTGGACGGAGAGACACGGCCTCCGGATGGTGCTCGTCGACGGGAACCACAAGCGGAGCGGCGACGCCTGGCGCTGCGCGGGCGAGCTGGCCGCGCGCGACGTTCCGGTGATCCTGCACACGACCCGACTCCCCGCCCGTCGGCACGAGCCCTACGACACGCCGTTCACCTCACCGGGCAGACTCCACGCCGCGGGGGTGTCCATCGCGTTCGCGAGCTGGTCCTCCGCCCACGCCCGGGACCTGCCCCAGGAGGCGGCGCGGGCGGCCGCCTTCGGCCTGCCGCGGGAGGCCGCGATCCGCGCCCTCACCCTGGGGGCGGCGGAGATCCTGGGGATCGACGATCGCTACGGCTCCCTCGAGCCGGGCAAGAGCGCGACCGTCCTCGTCACCGACGGCGACCTCCTCGAGGTCCGCATGCACGTCGAGCGGGCCTGGCTCGACGGCCGCGAGCTCGATCTGGAAAGCCGTCACACCCGGCTCTGGAAGGAGTGGAGTCGCCGGCCGATGCTGGAGGCGTCCCGGCCCGAGGACTGATCCCCCCGCCGGGCCCCGCCTCCGATCCGACGGCCTTCGCGCGTTCGATCGTTCGGGACCGGAGCGAGAACTACGTCCTTGGCGCGACGGCTCGATATCGGTGAGAATCGACCGCGCGCGATCGCGGGGTCCTCCCGGTTCCATCTCGAAGGGGGGGCGCGAGACCGTCCTTCAACGCCTTGAACGACGAGCCGCCTCGAACGACGAGCCGAGCGTGACCTTGAAGCCGACCGCCGAACCGACCGGACTGTCATTCCACCGCGAGAGCCCGTCCTCGAGTGCGGGTGCGGCCGCCGAGGCGGTTGCCCGCGGAGGGCTCCGCATTCTGGTCCTGAACTACGAGTATCCGCCGCTGGGGGGCGGGGCGAGCCCCGTGACCGCCGCGGTCTGCCGGGAGCTCGCCGCCCACGGGAATGACGTGGACGTCGTCACGATGGGATTCCGCGATCTCCCCGCGGAGGAGGCGGACGGCCCGGTTCGTGTGTTCCGAGTGAAGTGCCTGCGCTCGGCCCGGCACATGTGCCGTGCCCACGAGCTCGCGACGTACATCCCCTCCGCCTACGTCCGGGCGCGGCGACTTCACGAGAAGAGGCCGTACGACCTGGTGCACTCCCACTTCTTCTTTCCCTGCGGAGTCGTCGCCCGGAGCCTCCGGAAGAAGCTCGGCATTCCCTACGTCGTCACCGCCCACGGCTCGGACGTCCCCGGCTACAATCCCGACCGGTTCAAGCGGATGCACGCCCTGCTCATCCCCGCCTGGCGCTCGGTCGTCGGCCACGCGTCCGCGATCACGTCGCCGAGCGAGTCGCTCGCGCGGCTCATTCGCAAGAACTTCGGGAAGCCGTGCGACATTCGGATCATCCCGAACGGGATCCGCGAGGACTGGATGGACGCGGGTGTGCTCGACCCGGGAGTCAAGCAGCGCAAGGTCCTCTTCGTGAGCCGTCTCTTCGAACGGAAGGGAGCCCAGTTCCTTCTCGAGGCTATGCGCGGGATGCAGACGGGTCACGACGTGCACATCGTGGGAGAGGGGCCGTACCGTCCCGCCCTGGAGAATCTAGCGCGGGGCGTTCCGGACCGCGTGACGTTCCACGGGTGGCTCGAGAACGACTCCCCCCAGCTCGCCGAGCTCTACCGGACGTCCTCGATCTTCGTCTTTCCCTCCCTGTCGGAGAACTTCCCGATCAGCCTCCTGGAGGCGATGATCTCCGGGATGGCGATCGTGGCCACCGACCTGGAGTCCTGCCACGAGGTTCTGGGGGACGCCGCCCGCTACATCCCGGCGGGCGACACCGCCGGGCTCCGGGAGCACCTCACCGCCCTCTCGTCCGACGAGAGCGCGAGTCGGGACCTCGGCCGAACGGCGAGACAGCGGGTGCTCGACGAGTTCACCTGGGCGAAAGTGGGGTTGCGGTACCACGATTTCTTCGCCAGGCTGGTTCCGTCCCGGTGAGTCGAGCCGACCTTGACTTTCGCCGGGAAATGAAGCTAAACTCTTTGCGCGCAAAGATATCCGTGTCCTACGAATCGGGAAGATCCTCCATGAGAACGTTTTCCGCACTCCTCTTCCTCGGCCTCGGCGCGGCGGCGATGCTTGCCGCGACCTCCGGGCTCGCCGAGGACGCCGTCTTCGGGACCCGTGCCGATCGGGTCATGGTCATCGTGAGCGCCCAGTTCACCGAGGAGTTGGACGAGCAGATCTGGCATCTGCCTCTCGAGTCGGTCTCCGTCTCCGACGAGAGAGTGCTGGCAATCGCTCTCGAGGGGTTGGATCGTACGAGGCTCTACGCTCCCGTTCCCGAAGAGACCCCCGCGGAGGACGCCGCGGAGACCCTGCGCTCCTCCACCGGACATCTGGTCCGGCTCGAGTACCACCCCGCCCAGAACGTCCCGCGCGGCCGCATCCACGCCTCGTGGACCCTTTCGAGCCGGCGGGGCGTGGTCGGTGAGGGCGACGTTCCCCTCGCCTCCCTTCTCTATTCGAAGATCCTGGCCGCCGCGCGGTTCGACCTTCCCGACTCCGGGATCTTCGCCCCGATCGCCACGGCCGAGAGCCGGCTCCGGAGCTTCGTGGACCACGTCGAGAACGGAACCGGGCACGAGACCGATCAACTGCTGGAGTTCTTCCGAACCTCGGTGGACGAGTCCGGTCTTCCGGTCAGCTACTACGTGACCGACGAGGGAAGGCCGGTCACCCCCGAGTACCTGACGGCGAAGACGGATCAGGGGCGCGTTCGCTCCCTGGGCAATCACTGGCGGGAGGCGGTCGAGCGGTTCGAGGCGATGAAGCCCGTGAATCCGACGCTGAACCTCCTCGAGGCCGAGTGGGCCCGCTGCCCCGAGGGCACCGTGCTTCGGGGACCGGTTCCCGGCGAAAAGGAGGAGCGGGTCATCACGCGCGAGGCCGTGACGGAGTTCCGGCGCGCCGCGACCCGTCGCTTTCTCGCCGAGGCGGTGCTCTGTTCCGAAGCCGAGAACCCGCCCCTCTTCCGCGACAACATGGGTTGGTTCCGTCAGGAGATCGAGGCCGCCGCCGAGGGAGGGCTCACGATCGACCCGAACGGGTTCGTTCCGCCGGAGCACGAGAACCTCGAGAAGTTCGAGGCCTATCTCGCCCACAAGGCCAGCGGCCGTCTCACGTTCTGGGGACGCATGCTCGCCTACTTGAACTCGCTGCGGGGAGGCAACCGGAGCTACGGAAACCCCGCGGGCCGGTAATCCCGGCCGATCCCGGATCCGACGACGCGGATCTCCCGATTGATTGCTCGATCAACCTCGTTGCTGCCTGACAATGGGGCCGGCCGCGCCGCCGGCCGCCCCAGGAGAGGAGTCATGAAGAAGTTCGATCCGATGGAGTCGATGGCCGCCGCCCGTCACGAGTTCGGCGAGCACGGTGGGGTCAACATGTGCATCGAGGCGAGCTCCACCTTCACGGTCATGGAGGCGGACGCCATGCCGCCCCTGTTCGAGGGGACGACCGGTCCTCGCGAGGGGTGCTACCTCTACGGCCGCCACTTCAACCCGACGGTCTGGGGTCTCGGACGGCAGCTCGCCGCCATGGAGGGAACGGAGGCGGGCTACGCCACGGCGAGCGGCATGGGCGCGATCACCGCCACCCTGTTCCAGCTCTGCGGCGGAGGCGACCACGCGGTCGTGAGCCGGACGATCTACGGCGGCACGTTCGCGTTCTTGACCAACTTCATTCCCGTCCGGACGAACATCTCGGTCTCCTTCGTCGACATCGGTGATCTGGATCAGGTCGAGGCCGCGTTCACCGAGCGGACAAAGATGCTCTACGTGGAGACCATGTCCAACCCGATCCTGATGATCCCGAATCTTCCCCGGCTCGCGGAGATCGCCCACCGGCACGGGGCGAAGCTCGTCGTCGACAACACGTTCTGTCCGATGATCGTCTCTCCGGCCGTTCACGGCGCCGACATCGTGATCCACAGCCTGACGAAGTTCATCGGCGGGGGCTCGGACATCATCGGGGGCGCGATCTGCGGGCCCTTCGGGTTCATCCACGACCTCATGGACGTGAACACGGGGGTGTTGATGCTCCTCGGTCCGACGATGGACCCGCACGTCGCCTTCCACCTGAGCCTGCGGCTTCCCCATCTCGCGGTCCGGATGAAGGAGCACTGCCGGCGGGCCCAGATCTTCGCCGATCGTCTGGCCGAGCTCGGAGTGCCCGTCATCTATCCGGGGCTGCCCGACCACCCGCAACACGAGCTCTTGCCCACCATCGCGAACGAGGGCTACGGCATGGGCGGCATGTTCGGGATCGATCTCGGAGAGACGGACCGAGCGTACCGGTTCATGGAGAATCTCCAAAACGAGCAGCGCTTCGGTTACATCGCCGTGAGTCTCGGTTACTTCGACACCCTCATGTCCTGCTCGGCCACCTCCACGTCCAGCGAGCTCTCCGAGGAGGATCTGAAGAAGGCGGGAATCACCCCCGGACTCGTGCGGTTCTCGATCGGAATCACGGGAAGCCTCGAACAGCGCTGGGAGCAGTTCGTCTCCGCACTCAAGAGCGTGGGGATCCTGGAGGGCGCCCGGTCCGTCTGAGCGGAAACCCGATCGAGGAGAGGACGGGTCGTCAGCCCGTCGGCCCGTTCGCGTAGGCTTCGTCCAGGAGCTCGACCGGGTGGACCACCTCGATCCCGGTCTCCCTCAGCCCCTTGGTGATCTGCATGGCGCAGCCCGGGTTTCCCGTGGCGACCGTATCCGCACCGGTCTCCCGGATGGCCTCCACCTTGGCGCGCAGCACTTCATCCGCCACGTCGGGGCGGAGCAGATTGTAGACGCCGCCCGCACCGCAGCAGTGATCCTCGTCCCGCAGCGGGAGGAGCTCGAGCCCCGGAACCCGGCGGAGCAGCTCTTCCACCACGCTCTTCCCGACGCGTTGGGCATGGAGAAGGTGGCAGGGCGAGTCGTACGCGACCCGGCGCGCCAGACTCCGGCGCGGATCGCGCATTCCGAGCTCGTGGAGAAACGCGCAGACGTCGAGGACGGGCGGCGTTCCGGACGGGACGGTTCCGAGGGGCTCGCGAAGGGAGGCACCGCAACCCGCGGCGTTCACGACCACCGCGTCGACCCCGACCGCCGCGAACGCGGCCAGGTTGCGCCGGACGAGGCGTTCCGCCTCGTCGAGCCGACCCGCGTGCCGGTCGAGGGCGCCGCAACACGTCTGGGCGTCGGGTACCACGACGTCGCATCCGTTCGCGGTCAGGACACGAATCGTCGCGCGATGCACGGGCGCGTACCACTCGGCCGCGATGCAGCCGAGGAAGAGCGCGACGCGGGCGCACCGCTCCCCCTCGGCCCGCCACCCGTCCGGCCGGGTGCGCTCGGTCTCGACGCGGCGGATGTGACGGGATGGGACGTCCGGCGTCAACGCGAGCGCGGGAGCGAGGCCGGGAGCCAGACGGGACAGGAGCCGGTCGACCGGTCCTCGGAGGCCGGAGCGCTGATAGGCCGCCAGCAGATCGGTGAGGAGAGCGATCCGCTCCCGATAGGGGAGGACGCGATCGAGGAGAAAGCGCCCCGCCCGGGAGGCGGAGAGCCCGGAGGGGCGGCCCGCCCGGTTCATCTCGTGGCGGAACGACTCCGCCATCTCTCCCATGCGGATTCCCGAGGGACAGACGCTCTCGCACGCGCGGCAGGCGAGGCAGCGATCGATCCGATCGAGCGCGCTCTCCGAGAGCTCGTAGCGCCTCTCCGCCCATCCGCGCATGAGGTGGATGCGGCCCCGGGGCGAGTCGGCCTCTCTTCCGGTCAGCACGTGGGTCGGACACTTGGGAAGGCAGAGACCGCAGTGCACGCAGTCGAGCGTGCGTGGATACTCGCCGAATCGTGCGACGAACGACCGGTCGTCGACCCGCGCAGAGGTCACGGGAACACCCCCCGCGGGTCGAAGGACTCGAGGACGCGCCGGGCGAGCTCCGCTCGGGCGTCCGGGATCAGGTCGCGCGGCCATGCCGACCGCAGCGTCGGGGGGAGGTGGAGAAGTCGCGCGGCCCCGGAACGCGCCGCGGCGAGGTCCCGAAGCCGCCCGACCGTCTCGCCCAACACCGGAGACGTCGCGGATCGACCCACGGTCACGAGTCCCGTGGCGGCGTCGCTCCAGACGCCCCAACCGTCTTCCTCCCCGCTCCCGTCGTCGCCGGCCGCCAGCGCGTCCCGGACCGCCTGCGCTGCGTCCGGCAGACCGCCGGGACGGAAGGAGAGCCGGACGATCCCCCGCTCGAAACTCCCCGCGACCGGCTCGGCCAGCGCCGCCAGCCGGCCGAGGAGCGCCTGGGCCTCCCCGTCCTCCAGATCGGCGGCGTGCACCCCGGGCGCTTCCGCGGTGATCCGTCCCGCCGCGTCCGCGAGCCACGTCGCGCGCGGAGCGTTCCCCTCGAAGACCCAGGCGACAACGAACTCCGGCAGGTGGGGCGCGTTCCCCGGGAGTCCGGCGGCCACGCGGCGCGCGTCCCCTTCGAGCACGGCGAGGGTGGCCGGCTCGAGCCCGGACGCCCGCAGCTTGCGGGCGAGTCTCCAGGCCTCGTCCGCCGTCTCGACACCGGCGAGGCCGAGACGACGCCGCGCGGGGATCGGACGGAGCTTGAAGTTCGCGCGGGTGAAGAAGCCGAGACGACCGTGGGACCCGACCGCCAGCTTCGCGATCTGATAGCCCACGACGTTCTTGACGAGCATGCCGCCCGATCGGAACGGAGTCCCGCCGCCGCGCACGCCCTCGATACCCAGCACGAACGGAGAGAGGGCGCCGTGCCGACCGCGGCGCGGCCCCGACGGCGCACGGGCGACGAGACCGCCCACCGTGCCTCCGCCTCCCTCCGGCAGATCGAAGGGAAGCTCCTGGTGGTTCTTCGCGAGGAGCTCCTTCAGCTCGACGAGCGGTACCCCGGCGCCGACGCCGATCGTGAAGTCCTCCGGCTCGTAGTCGATCACGTCGTCGAACGCCGCCGCCGAGAGGATCCAGGCACCCGGTCCCACGGGATCGATCGCGCCGGAGTGGGCGCCGAAGCCCGCCGGCACGACGGTTCGCGCCTCCGCCTCCGCCTGCCGGATGATCTCTCCCGCCTCCTCCCCGGTCTCGGGGGCGAAGATCGCGGCGACGTCGGCGAGGAAGACCCTCTCCTGCGGGGACGGATCCCGCCGCGCCGCCGGCGGGCTCGGGTCCGCCGCACGATCCGCGGCGGGGTCGTCCTCTCCCGGTTCTCCGGTCGCCGCTCGCTCGTCACCCGCCGCGGAAGGGACCGCGCCTTCCGCTCCATCGGACCGGGGCTCGGGAAAGACCTTGCCCGGGTTCGCGATTCCCTGCGGGTCGAACGCGTCTCGGAGGGCGCGCTGGAGGTCGAGGTCGCACTCGTCCAGGACGAGCGGCATGAAGCTCCTCTTCTCCGAGCCGATGCCGTGCTCCCCCGAGATCGTGCCCCCGAGGGCGACGCAGGCCTCCAGCATCTCCCGTCCGGCGGCGAGAACGCGCTCCCTCTCCTCGGCGTCCCGCCCGTCGTAGGAGATGTTCGGGTGGAGGTTGCCGTCGCCAGCGTGGAACACGTTCGACACGACGACGCCGTGACGCTCCGCGATCTCGTAGACGCGCCCGAGGGTCTCCTCGAGCCGCGTGCGGGGAACGACGCCGTCCAGGACGTAGAGGTCGGTGTTCACCCGCCCCATCGTTCCGAACGCCGACTTCCGTCCCTTCCAGAGCAGATCGCGCTGGCGCCCATCGCGGGCGGTGCGGAACTCGAGCGGTGCGTTCGCCTCCACGATCCGGGTGATCGCGGCCTCCTCCTCGTCCATTCCCGCCTCGAATCCGTCGAGCTCGATGAGCAGGGCGGCTCCCGCGTCCCCGGGATAGCCGGCCGCGTTCACCGACGCCTCGATGGCGCGGATGGTTCTCTGGTCGAGGATCTCGAGGGCGACCGGTACGATGCCCGCCCCGATGATCCCGCTCACGGTGCGACAGGCCGGTCCCATGCGATCGAAGATCGCGAGATACGTTCGGACCGCCCGAGGATTCGGCGTGAGCCGTACCGTGATCTCGGTCACCACTCCCAGGGTTCCCTCCGACCCGACGAGAAACGCGGTGAGATCCAGCCCCGGGTTCTCGGCGAGGGGACCGCCCAGCCGCACCGGCTCGCCGTCGGGAAGCACGACCTCCAGTCCCAGGACGTGATCGGAGGTCACCCCGTGCTTGAGGCAGTGCGGGCCGCCCGCGTTCTCGGCGACGTTGCCGCCGAGCGTGCACGCGGTCTGGCTCGAGGGATCGGGGGCGTAGTGGAAGCCGTGGGGCTCCGTCGCCGCCGAGAGGTGAACGTTGACGACTCCCGGCTCGACGATCGCGGTGCGGTTCTCGACGTCGATTCCGAGGATCCGGTTCATCCGGTTCGTGTCGAGAACGACCGCGCCCTCGGTCGGGGTGCAGCCGCCGGAGAGCCCGGTCCCCGCGCCGCGCGGCACGAAGGGCACTCCGCTCCGCGCGCACCAGCGCACGACGCGGATGACCTCCTCGCGGGTACGGCACAGCACCACCGCCGCCGGGGGCTGCGAGTGCATCGGGAGACCGTCGCACTCGTAGACCGTCCGCTCGACCGGATCGGTGACGATCCGGTCGGGAGGCAGGAGACGGGCGAGCTCTTCGTGCACTGGGTCCTACCTCGAGGGGCCGG
>JALGZR010000111.1 GCA_025774805.1 bacterium | reverse complement strand
CAAGGGCAAGAAGATCGAAGACATCCTCTGGGGGGTCCACCAATCGATCGCGAGCCGCTCGGCCGCGCTCCTTCGGCGCGTGGGGCTGGAAGAGGAGGTCACGTTCACGGGAGGGGTGACCCGAAACGTCGGGATGATCCGGGCCCTCGAGGAGAAGCTCGGCGTGAAGCTGAACATCAGCGAGGAATCCCACTTCATGGGAGCTCTGGGAGCCGCGCTCTTCGCGCTGGATCAGATCCTCGCAAGTCGGGCCCCCCAAGACGCGGTGGAGGCCAAGGTATGACGATCACGGCGGGAATCGACGTCGGTTCGACTTACACGAAGGCAGTGCTCCTGAACGACAAGCGGGAGATCCTCGCCCGCGACCTGAAGCCCACGGGTTTCAAGCTGGCGCAGGTGTCGAGAGAGACCTTCGAGGCCTGTCTGGGAGAGGCCGGTCTCGCCGAGGACGACGTCCGGTACGTCGTCACCACGGGAATCGGAAGGCACCGCGTCGACTTCCGGGACGTCCAGGTCACGGACCTGACGGCCAGCGCCCGGGGGGCCGCCTTTCTCTTCCCGGGCACGCGGACCATCCTCGACGTCGGCGGGCAGACGATGAAGGCCAGTCGGCTCGACGGGGGGGCCCGCGTCCTGTCGTTCCGCCTGAACGACAAGTGCGCCGCGGGGACCGGGGCGTTTCTCGAGAAGACGGCACGGTACATGGGCTACACGACGGAGGAGATCGGGCCGCTGATGGCGACCTCCAAGGACCCGGTTCCGATCTCCGGGGTCTGCGCCGTGTTCGCCGAGTCGGAGGTCATCAACCATCTCTCCCTCGGGACCGCACCCTCGGACATCATGCAGGGGGCCATCGAGTCCCTGGTCGGTCGATCCGTTCAGTTGATGCGACGGGTGAAGGCCGAGCCGGAGTACACGTTGATCGGCGGCATTCTCCGTTTCTCCACCATGGCCCGGGCGGTGCGCGATCAACTGGAGAGCGAGGTCAACGTCCCGAAAGAGAACCTCGTTCAGTTCGTCTCCGCGCTCGGTGCCGCGATCTTGGGACACCGACGACTCGAGAAGCTGGCCCGGGCGAGCTCGACGACTTCGGCCGCCGATGCGGCCGCGGTCGGTTAGGTTCGACTCCGGTGTTCCCCGATCCCGCGCCGCCGCTTCGTGAGGAGTGCCCGTCTTCCGTTGCCGAGCCGATCCCGGCGGCCGAGCGGGACGCCGGGGGCTGGGTCCGCCGGAACCTGGCCGATCCGGCGCGGGCGAGGGAGACGGTCGAGGCCTACGAGTCGCTCGGCTTCGAGGTCCGGCTGGAGCCGTTGAGCCCGGATGACTTCGGCCCCGAATGCGAGAGCTGCGCGCTGACGGCGTGCCGGTCCTTCGTCATGGTCTACACGCGAAAGCCCGGAAAGGACGATCGCGCGACGGAGTGAACACGCTTCGAGGAGCCCGTCGAAGGGTTCCCCGCCGGCGCTCGCCCTCCTTCCCTCGCCGCCGGCTCCCGGGTCATCCCTCTCCCCGACGGGACACGAACCGGGGAAGGAAGAACAACGTCGACCCGTAGCATAGGAACATCGCCGCGCCCAGCAGTAGCCCGAGGGCGCGGTTCGGCGGAAGTCCCGAGACGCCGAGAACCGCGAACCCGACTCCGAGGGCGATCGCATTCCATCGGATCGCCCGTCCCGCCGTCCCAAGCGCGCCCTCCAGCGCGGCGTCGCGATCGGGGCTCGAGGATCGGTGCCGGCGGTAGGCGTGGAGAAGATGAAGAGGGTAGTCGATCCCGACGCCGATCGTGAGACTCGCGAACATGCTGCTGGCGATGCCCAGGGGGACCCGGAGGTATCCGAGCCCCGCCAGGAGGAGCCAGTTCGCCACGATGACGGGGATGAGGAGGATGAGCGCGGTCCGGAGGTTTCGAAAGACGATCAGAAGAAGCGCCGCGATCCCGACGAGCGTCCATCCGATCGAACGGAGTTGATTCGTCACGATGTCGCGAACCACTTCCACGGCGGAGGGTAGGTCCCCGCTGAAGTGAATCTGCACGCCCGCCGCCTCGGCCCGACCGGTCAGCCCCTCTCGAAGATGGGCTTCGAGCGCGAGACCCCGCGGGTAGTCGGCATCCTTCACGAAAACGCGCATTCTCGCCGTGCTTCCGTTCCCGCTGATCACGCGGGCGAGGAGCGGTCGGCCGAGCGCGATCTCGGCCCACGCGCCCAACCGTCGGATCTGACGCTCGGAAAGAGCCGACACCGGAGGCTCTTCCCCGTACTCGTCCGCCACCTCCTCCATCAGGCTGACGTGGCCGAAGGTCCCACCCACGTGAGGACCGGCCTCCGCCACCCGCGCACACTCCTCCAGGAGAGCCACGCCCTCCGGCGTGTAGAAAAACCAGGGCTCGCCGCGGAAGACGACATCGTAGCGGTAGGTTCCCCAGAACCTCTCGTTGAACTCCCGGTCCGCCACGACCAGGGGATCGTCAGGGTCGAAGTTGCGGACCCAGGAGTCCTCGACGCGGAGCAGGAGGAGCCCGGGAAGTCCCACGGCCAAGAGGACGGTTGCGGGGAGGAGAACTCGATTCGATTGACGGATCGCGCCTCTCTCCCAGATGCGGGGGATGGAGCGCAGCCCGGGGAGGAGGGAGCGCTCCCGGGGGAGGAGCCACCGCGCCGGAAGGAGGACGATGAGCGCCGGAATGAACGTGAACGTGAACATCATGGCCAGCAGAATTCCGACGGAGGCGAACAGCCCGAAGTCCCGCACGGGCGACATGGAGGCGCTCAGGAACGAAAGAAACGCGATGGCCGTGGTCACGGACGTCGCGACGATCGGCGATCCGACTTCCCGAAGCGAGGCGAGCAAAACCCGGCGCGTGTTTTCCCGGGAGTGGTCCGATCCGCCCTCCCCGCGCGCCCCATCGCTCAGATGAGCCTGGATCCGCTCGAGTAGATGCACCTCGTCGGTGATGCTCATGGCCATCAGCAGGACGGGAAGAACGGTCGAGACGAGGGTCACCGGAGACCCGACGTGCCCCATGATTCCGAGGATCCAGAGTATGGACGCCACCGCCGCGGTCATCGGAACGAGGACTCCCCCCGGAGTCCCGAGAGACAAGAGAAGCAGGACGGCGATGACGGCGACCATCACCGGGATGAGCCGCGCGAGATCTCCGAGGACCTTTTCCCCCAGCATCGTCTCCGCCACGAGCGGTCCGAGCAGCCGGAGACGGAATGTCTCCTCTTCCTCTCCCCGGGAATCGATCCACGACCGGAGCTCTTCGATCGTTCCCCGGGGCTCGAGGTCGTTCCGGAAGCCCACGTAGAGGGCGGCGGCCGTGCCGTCGGGCGTCACGAAGAGGCCGCTCGCGATCCGGTTCTGCCGAATCCTCTCGAGCATCGCGTCGAACTCGCCGGCATCGCGAAAGGTCGTGTCGAGAAACGTCGGAAACGGTCGAGAGATGCTTCTCGGCATGCCGTCGGGGATCGTTCCCAAAGAGAGCACGCCCGGCGGGTGCAAACCCTCGAGCTCCAGGAGCGCGTCGCGGATCGATCGCAGGTACGTGATTCCCTCGAGCGACAGAAGCGAGGGCCCTTCCTCTCGAGTCGGGGTCACGAGGAGGATCAGCTCCCGGGGATCCCGGAACGTCACGCGGTCCCTGATGGTGTCCTGAATGACGGGGTTCGCCGTGGGGTAGACGGCGGACCCGTCGGTGCGGATGCGCAGGCGGGTGAAGCCCGAAAGGCAGACGAGGGTCAACAGGAGAAAGGCGGCGATCCAGAGAACCGGACGTCGCGTCGCATGCTCGGAGAGACGGAGCAGGATTCGGATTTCGGTCTCCCTTCCCCGCACGAGTCCCGTCCGGAGAGGTCGCCCGAAGGCCCCGAGCGATCTCCGGACGGCTCTCGCGCTTGGGAGAGTAGAGTATCCGGAGATCTCAATAGACGAAAGGCGTGCGGACGGGCCGCCCTGCCGCCCCCGACGCCCGGCCCGACCCCACCGCGAGCGCCCCGGCGCCCCCGTTTGGACTCGGGCGGTTCCTTTGCTATACTCGGCTGCCGCCGCCCGGACGGCTCCGAAAAGGACGTGCCGTGACTCGTGGATTGGGTCGACTTCGACGGCTCCTCCTGGGCATCTCCTCCTCCGAGGTCACCTTCCAGCGTCGCGGGTTTCACCCGGGCGAAAGGGACCGGCGGGAGCGGCTGGAGGGGATCGGCCGCACGTTCCTCGACGGCTACCATGCCGCTCTTCTCGAAAGCGATCTCCTTCATCTGGGACGCCACCTCGATGCGATCGCGCCCGAGCGGCGCGGATTCGCTTACGAGGGGGCGGCCATGGGACTCGCTCTGCGGGATGCCCTGTCTCCGGTCGGCCGGAATCTCTTCGACGAGTTCGTTCGCGGGGTCGGAAGAGAGCACGCGTACACGGCCCACGTCGGATTGGGCTGGGCTCTCGCGAGACTTCCCCGCTGGCTCGGCCGCTCCCCGGCCGGTCTCGATCCGCTTCTGCGCTGGCTCGTCTTCGACGGCTACGGATTCCACGAGGGCTATTTCCACGGGAATCGGTCCTACCGGGAGCGGTCGGTGCCCGACGGTCTCCATGGCTATGAACGGTGCACGTTCGATCAGGGATTGGGTCGCTGCCTGTGGTTCTGGGCATGCGCGGACACCGATCGAATCCCGGGGATCATCCGGTCGTTCCCCCCGACACGACACGCGGATCTCTGGAGCGGTGTCGGCCTCGCGTGCACGTACGCGGGAGGAGCGAACCGGCCCGACCTGGAGCGGCTGGCGGCCGCCGGCGCCGAATTCGCGCCTCATCTCGGCCAGGGCGCGGTGTTCGCGGCGAAGGCGCACCGTCGGGCCGGTGGGGATCCCGAGCACGCGGCCGTGGCCACCGAGGTGCTCTGCGGCCTCTCCCCCGCCGCAGCGGCCGCGGTGAGCGACGAGTCCGAGCGTGACCTTCCTCCCGACGCGGAGGTGCCGGCCTACGAGATCTGGCGCCGCCGCATCCGCGACGAGCTCGCGGGACGTCCCGCCGCCCGAGACGGAGACGATCGTGCGGTCTCCTCGGAGCGCGTGGGTGACGGCGGCGCGAGCGCCGGGGTTCCGCCGTCCGCCTCGAAGGAGGCGCCCCGATGAGACCATCGATCGTCGTCGTGGGAATGGGGTGCCGCTACCCGGATGCGAATGATCCCGGAGAGCTCTGGACGAACGTCCTGACGCAGCGGCGATCTTTCCGCCGCATGCCGCGGGAGCGGCTCGACCCGGCCGACTACGTCTCCCCGGATCGAACCGCTCCCGATCGCACGTACTGCGCCGAGGCCGCCGTCCTCGAAGGTTTCGAGTTCGATCGCCTCCGCTTCCGGGTCGTCGGAAGCACGTACCGCGCGGCGGATCTGGCGCACTGGCTCGCGCTCGACGTCGCGGCGCAGGCGCTGGAGGACGCCGGGTTCCCCGACGGCGACGGACTGCCCCGGGAGACGACGGGAGTGTTGCTCGGCAACACGCTCACCGGGGAGTTCTCCCGGGCGAACACCCTGCGTCTGCGCTGGCCGTACGTGCGGCGGACGGTGGAGGCGGAGCTCATGCGCGAGGGGTGGCCCCCAGACAGACGGCGCGACTTCCTGCAGACGCTCGAGGAACGGTACAAGGCCCCGTTTCCCCCGATCGGAGAGGAGTCGCTCGCCGGGGGGCTGTCGAACACGATCGCGGGCCGAATCTGCAATCAGTACGATCTGAAGGGGGGCGGGTACACCGTGGACGGCGCCTGCTCCTCCTCTCTTCTCGCCATCGCCAACGCGTGCTCCGCCCTGACGGCCGGGGACCTCGACGCCGCCCTCGCCGGCGGGGTCGACTTGAGCCTCGACCCCTTCGAGATCGTCGGCTTCGCGAAGACCGGGGCGCTCGCCCCGGGCGAGATGCGAGTCTACGATGCGCGGTCCGCCGGCTTCTGGCCGGGCGAGGGTTGCGGCTTCGTCGTTCTCATGCGGCGCGAGGACGCGGAGAAGCAGGGACGTCGGGCGTACGCCGAGATCCGCGGCTGGGGCGTCTCGTCCGACGGCAGCGGCGGCATCACCCGTCCCGAGGTCGACGGCCAGCTTCTGGCCCTCGGCCGCGCCTACCGGCGCGCGGGCATCGGCCCGGATCGCGTCTCCTACTTCGAGGGGCACGGAACGGGCACGACGATCGGGGACGCGACGGAGCTCCGGGTGCTGCAACGGGCACGGGAGCAGGCGGACCCCGAGGCCCCGGCCGCCGCCCTCGGGTCGATCAAGGCGAACATCGGCCACACCAAGGCGGCCGCGGGGGCCGCCGGCTTTCTGAAGGCCACGCTCGCGGTGCACTCCCAGATCGTTCCCCCGACGACGGGGTGCTTCGACCCCCATCCCCAGTTCGCGGACCGACCGGGACTGCTCGAGGTCCGCCGTCGCGGCGAGACCTGGCCCAGGGAGGCTCCGCTCGTGGCCGCCGTCAGCTCGATGGGATTCGGCGGGATCAACACCCACCTCGTGGTCGAGGGTCTGGCGGAGGAGCGCCGCACCTCCCTCACGGAGGAGGAGCGCGCGCTGCTGCGCACTCCCCAGGACGCGGAGCTGTTCCTCTTCTCGGCGGAGGATCCCGACGGGTTGGCCGGACGGGTCGAGCGCGTCGCCGCCTACGCCGGCCGGCTGTCGCGCGGGGAGCTCGCCGACCTCGCCGCGACCCTGGCCGGGGAGTCCGGCGACGGCCGTTTCCGCGGCGCGGTCGTGGCCCGGAACCCCACCGAGCTCGCCGACCGGCTCGAAGCGCTCGCGGATCGGATCGCTCAACGAGACTTCGACTCCCCCGACCTCCCGTCGGGCGTCTCCCTCGGTGAGGTCGGCACGGCTCCGCGCATCGGCTTCCTCTTTCCGGGGCAGGGATCCCCCGCGCACCTCGGCGGAGGACTTCTGGCCCGCCGCTTCGATGCCGTTCGCGCCCTCTACGAGCGCTCGGATCTTCCCACGGAGGGAGAGGGAGTCCACACCTCGATCGCGCAGCCGGCGATCGCGACGGCATCCGTCGGCGCGCTGCGGGTTCTGGAGAGCGTCGGTGTCACCGCCGACGTCGCGATCGGGCACAGTCTCGGTGAGCTCACCGCTCTCCACTGGGCGGGCGCGTGGGACGAGGCGACGCTGATCGACGTGGCCGCGGCGCGCGGACGAGCGATGGGCGAGCTGGGAAGCCCGACGGGAGCCATGGCGGGGATCGGGGCCGATCGCGTCGTCGTCGACGAGCTGCGACGCGGACTCTCCCTGACGATCGCGGGACTGAACTCCCCCCTTCAGACCACCGTGTCGGGCGAAGAGTCGGAGATCGACGAGATCGTGAGGCGGGCTCGCGCCAAAGATCTTCCGGTCACCAAGCTGGCCGTGTCGCACGCCTTCCACTCGCCGCTCGTCGCGGAGGCGGCCGAGGTCCTCCGCGAGTACCTCGAACGCGTGGAGTCCCGTCCCCTCGAGCGGACGGTCGTCTCCACGGTGACCGGCGCGACGCTCGCCCCGTCCGAGGATCTGAACGAGATCCTCGTCAAACAGGTCACCTCCCCCGTCCGCTTCCTCGACGCCGTCGTCGAGGCCCGGGGCCGCGTGGACCTCTGGATCGAGGTCGGCCCGGGGCGGGTGCTGGGCAACCTGGCCGAGGCGATTGGGGGGCCTTCGGCGATCTCGACCGATGCGGGAGGAGAGTCGCTCGTCGGTCTGCTCTCGGCGGTCGCGGCCGCCTGGGCGGCGGGCGTCGCCGTGCGCCCGGAGGCGCTCTTCTCCGATCGAAGGACACGCCCGTTCTCCCTCGATTGGAGCCCCCGCTTCCTCGCGAACCCCTGCGAGTCGGCGCCCCGATCGGAGGACGCGCTCATGTCGGAGCCGTCACCCGCGCCCGACCCACTCGCCGCCGTCTCCGAGACATCCGCCGCGACCGTGGCCGGAGGCGCCGCCCCTCCCGGTTCTCCCGGCGAAGCGGAGGAGAGGACCGATCTTCCCGCGATCGAGGTCATCCGCGCTCTCGTCGGGGAGCGTGCGGAGCTCCCTCCGTCCATGGTGGAGGACGACCACCGGATGCTGAGCGATCTCCACCTGAACTCGATCACGGTTTCCCAGATGGTTGCCGAGGGTGCGCGACGATTGGGAAGTCCCGTCCCGGCGTCCCCGACCGATTACGCGAACGCCACGGTCGCCGAAATCGCGTCCGCCCTGGAGGCGCGACCCACGTTCGAGCGCGCGGACGCGAGGCCTCCTTCGAAGGGCGCTCCGGCCGGCGCGGCGACCTGGATCCGGGAGTTCTCCGTGGCGTGGGTCGATCGGCCCCGGCCCGACCCGGGGGCACACTCCCCTCGGGAGCCTGTCCCTCCGTGGAAGGTGATCGCTCCCCCCGGCTCCCCGTGGACCGGGAAGCTTCCCGAGGCCCTGGCCGCGGTCGGGGCGGGACCCGGCGTGGCGGTCTGTCTTCCTCCCGACCCGGACGAGGAGTCGGTGCCGCTCCTGCTCCGCGGCGCCCGAGAGACTTTGGAGGCGAAGGGCGAGATCCGCTTCCTCCTCGTTCAGGAGAGCGAGGGCGGCGCGGCGTTCGCGCGCACGCTGCACCTCGAGGCGCCGTGGGTGGACGTGACCGTCGTCCGCGTCCCGTACGACGTACCGGACGCGCCGCAGTGGACCGCAGCGGAGGTCGCGAGCGGGGAGGGATTCTCGGAAGTCCGCTACGACCGGTCGGGGAACCGGCAGGTCCCGGTACTCCGCCCCTTGCCGCCGGCCGGTGACGAGAAGAGAGGCGTCGGGATCGACGAGACGGACGTGCTCCTGGTGAGCGGGGGAGGCAAGGGAATCGCCGCGGAGTGCGCGTTGGACCTCGCCCGGCGGACCGGCGTGCGTCTCGTCCTTCTCGGGCGATCGCGGCCGGAGGATGACGAGGTCCTGTCCTCCAACCTCGCGCGGATGCGGGCGGAGGGCGTGACCTTCCGTTACTGCGCCGCCGACGTCACCGACGCGGACGCCGTCGCCGCCGCCTGTCGCGAGGCGGAAGGGGCGCTCGGCCCGGTCACCGCGATCCTGCACGGGGCCGGGGCGAACGACCCCGAGCTCCTGACGAGCCTCGACGACGAGTCCTTCCGGAGGACGATGGCCCCGAAGGTGACGGGAGCGAGGAACCTGCTCTCGGCCGTCGATCCGAGTCGGCTGCACACCTTCGTCGCGTTCGGCTCCCTCATCGCGCGTACGGGGATGCCGGGCGAAGCCGACTACGCGGTCGCCAACGAGTGGCTCTCCTGCATCGCGCGGGCCTGGCGTGAGAGCCACGCGCACTGCCGGTGCCTCGTGGTGGAGTGGTCGGTCTGGTCGGGCGTCGGCATGGGGGAGCGGCTCGGACGCATCGACGCCCTCCGGGAGCAGGGCATCACCCCGATCACCCCCGACGAGGGAATGGAATTCCTCCGTCGCCTCCTCGCGCGCGACTGGCCCGCGGAGTCGGTGGTCGTGACCGGCCGGTTCGGGGAGCCGCCAACCGTGGCCTTCGAGGAGTCCGAGCTTCCGTTCCTCCGGTTCCTCGAGCGAGCGAGGATCCACTACCCGGGAATCGAGCTCGTTGCGGACGCGGAGGTCTCGAGTCGGACCGATCCGTATCTGGAGGATCACGTGTTCCGGGGGGAGCGCCTCTTCCCCGCCGTTCTCGGCCTCGAGGCGATGGCCCAGGCCGTCACGGCCCTCACGGGCGCGGAGTCCCCTCCGACCTTCGAGGACGTCGAGTTCCTGCGTCCCATCGTGGTTCCCGAGGGGGAGCGGGTCACGCTCCGGACCGCGGCGGTGGCGCGGGAGTCGGGAGAGATCGACGTCGTCGTCCGCACGAAGGCCACCTCCTTTGCCGCGGACCATTTCCGCGCGACGTTTCGATCGGAGACGTTCGATCCCGAGAGCGAAGGGGAGCAGCCGTTCGCGGAGGCGGAGTTCGACGGGGAAGGCGAGCCCATCGATCTGGATCCGACCCGTCATCTGTACGGTCCCGTTCTCTTCCATACGGGACGCTTCCGATGCCTGCGCGGATACCGGAGCCTGCAGGCCACGCGGTGTCTCGCCGAGATCGAGGGGAAGCCCGACGGGGAGTGGTTCGATCACTACCTTCCCCCGCGACTCGTGCTCGGCGACCCGGCCGGCCGGGACGCGGCGATCCACGCCGTGCAGGCCTGCATCCCCCACGCCGTGATTCTGCCGGTGGGCGTGGATCGGATTCTCTTCGGCGCGGGAACGTCTCCGAGCAGGACTCGGGTCCGCGCTCGGGAGCGTTCCCAGGACGGTGACCTGCTCATCTACGACCTCGAGATCCTGGACGAGGCGAATCGGGTCCGGGAGCGCTGGGAGGGTCTCCGACTCCGGGCCGTCGAGGGAACGGAGAGCGAGGGGCCGTTCGCCGCGCCGCTGCTGGGTCCCTACTTCGAGCGGCGTCTCCGGGATCTCCTGCCCGGGGCTCGGTTGAGCGTCGCCACCGGAGCGGAGTCCGTTCCCTCGGACGCGACGATTCTCCGCGCCCTCGGGCGGACGCGAACCATCGTGCGACGTCCCGACGGGAAACCGGAGATCGTCGGATCGAAGGAGATCGAGGCCTCCGTGTCCCGCACGCGCTCCCTGACCATGGCGGTCGTCGGTCCCGGTCCGCTGGGGTGCGACGTCGAGGCGGTCGAGTCCCGACCGACGTCGGTCTGGCGGGACCTGCTCGGACCGCGGTACCCTCTGGCGTCCACCGTGGCGAAGGACCAGAACGAGGACGAGGCGACGGCCGCGACGCGCGTATGGACGGCGTCCGAGTGCCTGACGAAGGCGGGCCGACCGGCGGAGGCGCCTCTCTCACTGATCTCGCGATCGGGCGACGGCTGGGTGCTCTTCGCCTCGGGTTCCCTGGTCACCGCCACGCTTCCGGTGGCCGACTGGAGCGGCGGCCGGCCTCTCATGCTCGCCGTGGTCCTCGATCGACCGAAGGAGCTCGAGCCCTGAAGTACTACGACCTCCGGCACACGGTGACGTTCGAGGAGACGAATCTCGTCGGCAACGTCTACTACGTTCACCATCTCCGCTGGCAGGGACAGTGTCGCGAGATGTTCCTCTGGGAAAAGGCTCCGGGCGCCGTGGAGAGATTCAAGACCGGACTCTGCTTCGTCACGACGAGCTGCTCGTGCGAGTACCACTCCGAACTCGCGCCGTTCGACGAGATCGTCATCCGGATGCGACTCGACTCCCTCTCCCAGAACCGGCTCGTCATGCAGTTCGACTATCTGCGCGTCGACCCGGGACCGGAGGAGCTCGTCGCCCGCGGTCGGCAAGAGGTCGCGTGCATGCAACGGGAAGGGGAACGGATGACACCCGCCCCCTTCCCCCCGGAGCTGCGCGCGGCCCTCAAGCACTATCTCGACGATCGACGGATCGCGACGGACGGTTGAAGCTCACGCCGTCGAGCGCGGACCCCCGGTCGGTTCCCCTTACGTCTTTCCGGCATTCTCACCGCCTCGGTTCGGCGCCGCGTTCACTTCGTGGGAGAACGTGAGTTTCGGGGGCGGATCTCCATTGCTATGCCGGGTGTCCTCCGCCGTTCGCCGTCCGAAGAGGGGTGAGGCGCGAATCGGACGAGAGCCCCGAATACCGGCATCAGAGGCGTAGTAAAGAACGAGTCCGCGATCCTCTGTTGTTCTTACCTTTCTCGGTCTCATCCCGGTCGGAAACGCGCTAGCCTGCGGGCACTCTCGATTCAAGCAACAAAGAGGGTACTCCACAGCTCGATCGTCACGCGTTCATCCCCGGCACCACGCAGGTAGCCGCCCCCCTGCAACGTCGGCATGTCGAGACCACAAGGAGTCCTCATGATGATGCGTTGGATCCCCGGCTCCGTGCTCGTGCCTCTGTCCGCGGTCGTCGTCCTGTTCGGCCCGTCCGACGACGCCGCCGCGCAAATGCCCGTGATCGCGGGGCTCGACCTCCTCGAAACGAATACCGAAAACACCTTCGAAGATCTCACCGATCTCGACCTGCTCTGCCCGGGCTGTTTCGTGATCGGTGATCCGATCATCCCTCTCCGCGGCATTCCCCTCGGAGAGTCACCGGTCTGCTCCACCGGGAACCTCGGAAACGTCGACACGATCGTGCGCCGCCTCGAGGACACTCCTCCCTTGTTTCCCGGTGAGAACGCCTTGATCCCCATCGAGATCGTGGAGCTGCACCTACAGAGCGTGGAGCCGTTCCGCGTGGACTGCAGCGGCGACATCCAGAACTGGATGCTCGATGTCACGGTGCGACCGGGCGACCAGCCCCTCGGTCTGATGGAGATCTTCAAGACCGATCCGAACGGAGGCTTCTTCAACTCCGACCTTCCGGTCGTTCCGCACCTGATCTTCACGCGTGTCGATGACTGCCCGCCCACCGTCGTCTGCGAGGTGGACGGCCCGGTCATCAACTTCAACGCCACCGGAGCTCCGTGGGTGCACCACTCACCGGACCCGGTCCTCGAGATCCCCGGCTGCACGACGAACTTCGTGGCGGGGGTGGCGCTGGGCCCCGTACCCGGCCTCCGCTCGCTCAACGTCGGCTTCTCCGAGGCCGCTCTCCTCCGGGCTCACGGCCTTCTTCCTCCGCTCCCGCCCAAACTCGAGCAGCACTCCTGGCAGGATGCCGTGCACTTCGAGTTCTGGCTCACGAATCCGGGGGGCAAAGACGCGGCGCCGACCATCGACGCGCTGCGCATGTTCAATCCGCGCTGGATTCCGATGCCGACGGGCCCGCCCGACAGCTCCGTCTACATCAAGAGCAACAGCATCTGCAACCTCGACTCGCTCTGGACACCGGTACCCACGTCGTGGTGCCGCGTGAACTGGGACAGCACCTCGACCCTCTTCCGTGACGAGGCGTGGTGGTTCTTCCCGCCGGTGCCGGTGGACAGCATGGCGCCCGAGATGGACATCGTGTTCAGCTTCCCGACGGACAGCTGCTACTCGCCGCCGCCGCCCGGCGCCTGGTACGAGGTGGACGTGGAGTGCTACGCTTCTGCACCCTCGTCGACACGATGACGTTCCGTTTCCACTGCGACCCGCTTTCGAACATCCCGGTCGGAGTGTCGGATCAGAGCGGAACGCGGTTCCGGATCGGAGCCCGGCTGGAGCAGAACTTCCCCAACCCCTTCCGGCCCGAGACGACGATCCGCTATACGCTCGACCGGACCGCGGACATGAGCCTCAAGATCTACGACGTGAGAGGCGCGGTGGTCCGGGTCCTGCACACGGGAGTGCAGGAGGCGGGAACCCACTCCATACAGTGGGACGGCCGGGACGACAACGGTCGCCGGGTCGCCGCCGGCGCCTACTTCTACCAGCTCCAGACGGACGATCGTCGGGAGGCGAAGAAGATGATCCATCTGAAGTAGACCGACCTCGGCCCCCTCGCGCCCGAATCGATTCGGGCGCGGATCCCCGAGATCCCGGATGCCATCCGGCGTCCGGGATCTCTCTTTCTTCCCCCGAGCTGACCGACAATCCTCGCCAGGCTCCGCCGCGGCAGCGGCAAACCTGGTGCAGGTGCATGAGTCCGGAAACGCGTCGATCGCATGGTCCCATTGGCGGCAGTACTCGGCCAGGCGTCCCTTCCGGAGAATCTCTTCCGGGAACTCGTGGCTGTTCGCCAGTCCGTCCGTGTTCACGGTCGTCCTTCCGGAAAAACAGCCCAGGATGCCCGCGCTTCCGGACCAGATGGTGGCATGCTCGGGCAGGTTCTCTCGCGCCCAGAGGGCGATCTGCCAGAACACGCAGCCGATCAAGACCACGGCCGTCGCGCCCGGAACCCGACCGGCGAACCAGGTGCACTCCAGAGCTCTCCCCGATGCCGCGATCACCAGACGGGCCAAGAACGTCTGGGGTCCGTAATACCAGAGCGTCTTCGTGAACCCGCCGTAGAACGTGAGGCAGTGCCAGAGCCAAGAGGCGGTCGCCCCGAGGAAGAAGGGCCAGGCCGCCACCCGTGCCGCATGAGGTACGCCGGATAGGCCCGACCCAGTCCGGCCATCCGCTCGCGGAGCCGATGTGCTGGATGGAGGGAAGGCTCCACTTGACAGCACAAGCCGAGCTGCTCCAAGGATCGCAGGTAGTATTCGAGGGGATGGTAGTAACCGACATCATGGGGGAAGGAGAAGAAGGTCTCGTGGTATCGGATGGCGTCGTCCCGGTCCAGGAGCGTGATGCCGGAGAGATTGAAGTGGCCGTCGCTCGCCACGAACGCGAGCGATCCCCGGTTGGGGATCTCCAGCAGCAGCCCGCCCGGATTCAGCAGCTCGGCCAGACTGCGGAGCGTCTGCGGGACGTCCAGAACGTGCTCGATCACGTCCATGCACGTGATGAGGTCGAACGTTCCCGGACGGGAGGTGAGGCCGTCGTCGAGGATGCTGCACGGATAGATGCAGTCCTTCAGTCCGTGATCCAGGCAGTTGGCCTCGGAGAGCGCGACCGCCGTCTCACCTGCCGCCAAACGACCCGACTTCCTGAATGGCCCAGAACGCCATCACACCGACGTCGGGACGGTCTTCGAAAGACCTCCGACGATACGGTGGAGGTTCGGAGCGGGCCCCGGAAAGCGGACGACCGCAGGGGACGGTTCACCGGCCCCGAGCGCGGGGCGCCGTCTTGAAGGTCCGGGCGCCTCGCGGCGTGATCCACGGCCTCCTGCTCGCGATCGTGGCGGCCGTGGTCTTCGGGGATCTCCGGAATCTGGACTGGGCGTACGACGACGAGGATTACATCCAGAACGCGAAGATGGCCCGAACGAGTTTCGCGCACGTCTTCTCCCCCGACAAGCCCTGGGCCGCGCGGCCGACGGTGCACCTCTACTTCTGGGCCGTGCAGCCGCTCTTCGACGAGGACCCCGTTCCTTACCACGTGGTCAACATCGCACTGCACGTGATCAATGCGCTCCTTTGCGCGGCGACGGCCCGGGCGTTGGGCTTTCACCCTCGGACCTCGGTGTTCGCCAGCGTTCTCTTCCTTCTGAGCGTCGTTCACTTCCGGGCCTTCTACTGGATCTCGGGAGTCTCTCTTCTCCTGGCGGCCGGATTCGGCATGGCTTCCCTTCTCGCGCTCGCTCATGCCCGGGGCGATCGGCGTGTTCTCCACGGGGGGCTCTCCGTCGCCCTCTTCCTTCCGGCCGTGTTCTCCCACGAGTCGGCGGTGACGTTTCTCGTTCCGATGGCTCTCCTGCTCCGCGGGCGCGGAAGACCCGGCGCGTTGCGCCTCTTGGTGCCTCACGTCCTGATCGTGGTGTCCGTGATTCTCGCGAGCCGCTACGTCTATCCGACGCCCATGGCCCGGGAGGGGGCGGCCACCGGGGAGAGCGCGGGTGCGTTCGTCGGTCTCGCGGGAGAGAAGTACCGTCCGGGACCCCACATCGTGACGAATCTCGGAAATCAGCTCTATCGTCTCTTCCTCGCCTCCCACCGGGAAGCGGGCTGGTCCAGCGCGCCGTCGCGGTTCACCGTGCTCGCCGGAGGGCTGGTCCTCGTCCTCCTCGGGGCGGCGGCCTGGAGGCGCCCGGGTCACCGGACGGTCGTCCTCTGGTTGCTCGCGGCGATGGCTCCCTTCCTCCCGTGGGAGCACGGGGCCCGGACGTGGAGGTACGCGTACTTTCCCTCTCTCGGAAGCAGCATCGTGATCGGCTCGGTCATCACGTGGCTCGGTCGTCGCGCGGAGTCCCTCGTACCGGGGAGGCGGCTGGAGAGCGTCGTGCCCGTCTTCCTGGTCGCGCTTCTCGCGGTCGGAGGCCTGCTCAATCGCGACTGCCTCCGGGCCATCCAGTACCAGTTCTCGGCCCGATATCACGACATCAAGGGGGACACGGACATCGCCCTGAGACAGTACGGGCGTGCGGAATCCCTCTGTCGTGAGCACCGGGTCTCGTTCACCTGGAAGTTCAACGCCGCGCTCGCGCTGATGCGCAAGGGGGAGGGAGCGGCGGCGCTGGAGCGCCTTCTTCGACTCGTTCGGGAGCGGCCCGAAGAGCCCGTGATCTACGCCCCGCTCCTGATCGTCTGGGCCGAGGACCACGGGGCGCCCCTGTCCCGCGACGACCGGGGAGGGCTCCTGATTCCGGAGGAGACTCGCGCCGCGTTGAGGGGCCGTGCGGTCGCCGCCGAGCGGGCGCGCGCGTGGGAGATCGCGGAGGGACTCGCCCGCCTCTACCTTCGCTA
>JALGZR010000110.1 GCA_025774805.1 bacterium | reverse complement strand
TGACGACGTAGGGAAGGCAGACGTTCATCATCCCGGTCACGTCGTTCATCTTGAGCTCCAGCGAGACGAGAACGACCATCTCGTTGGGACCCACCACCCGGGCCAGCTCCGGATTCCCCTCGATCGATTGGAACACGAACTCCAGGTCCATGATCTGCGCCCAAACACCGCCGAGCTCCTGACAACACTTGCGGAGAACGCGCTCGATCAGCCCCTGCTCGATGGCGGTGAGCGAGCGAACTTTGCTCAGGGGTGTTCCGGGTCCTCCCAGGAGCCGATCGATGAACGCGAACGCGATCGTGGGATTGAGCTCGATGGCGATGTTCCCCTCCTGGGACGGCACCTCGATCACGGACAGAACGGTCGGGGTGGGAAGGAGCATCAGAAACTCGCCGTAGGTGAGGTGATCGACCGAGACGAGGGCCGCCGAGACGTTCGACAGGAACTCCGTGGAGAGCCTTTTCGCGAGTGCCTGGGCGAAGCCCTCGTGAAGCGTCCGGATCGATCGGAGTTGATCTCGTGAGAGAAGCTCCGGGTGGCTGAAGTCGTACGACTCGCCCGGATTCGCCCTCTCCGGGATCGCTCCGGGGGCGTTCGCGTCCCCCGCGGTCCCGTCCTCGGGGATGGCACTGAGAAGCGCGTCGATGTCGGCCTGGCTCAGCGTGTCCGCCATGCGCCTCTCACCTCCTCTCGCCGCCCTCGAACGCGGGCAGGGTGACCTGGACCGACGCTCCCCCCAGCACGGGAGGAACGAGCCGGACGGTTCCCCGGTGTCCCGCCACGATCTCGCGCACGACCGCGAGTCCCAGACCCGCCCCCTGGTGCTCCCGCGTGGACGTCATGTCGGCCTGAGTGAATCGATCGAAGATGGTCTCCCCCATCGCGCCGGTGATCCCGATTCCATCGTCGTGGACCTCGAGGACCGCGTTCGGACCCTCCCGGCGGGCGTGGAGGCGGACGTTCGCCTCCCCGGGTACGCGGGCGAACTTGAAGGCGTTGTCGAGCAGATTCGACAGGACGAGCGGGAAGCGCCGGTGATCGAGAAGGACCTCGGTCTCCGCCAGGGAATCGTCGATCTCCACCCGGCAGAATCGTTGGAGACTCCTGGGGTCCTGCCTGTGGAAGTACTCGTCGAGGAACTCCCCGAGGCGCGCCGGCCCGAGAACCGGGGGGTGGTCCCCATTCTGGCTCTCCACCAGCGTGAGCAGGTTCCCGATCATGACGTCGAGCCGCTCGACGCTTTCGCGCATCGCGTCGATGGCGTGGATCTGATCGGGGCGGAGGTTGTCGAGGCCGAGCTGATCCAAGAGGCCCAGGAAGCCCTTCATCGAGGTCAGCGGCGTCCGGAACTCGTGCGACACCGTGGCGAGGAGATCGTCCTTGATGCGCTCGATGTCGAGCAGTCGCTCGTTCATCTCGGTGAGCTCGGTGTTGCGCCGTTCGAGCCGCCGCTTTTCCAGGCAGTTCCCGACGGTCCGATCGATTTCGTCGAGCGAGAACGGTTTGAGCAGATAGTCGCAGGCCCCGAGCCGGAGGGCCTGGACGGCAGTCTCGACGGTGGCGTGCCCGGTCATCACCATGACCGGAAGATCGGGGTGGGTCTCGCTCAGCCACTGGATGACCGCGATACCGGTCACGCCGGGCATCTTCAGATCGGAGAGAACCAGGTCGTACTCGCCACGCCTCAGGAGGTCGAGGCCGGCGGCCCCGTCGGGGGCCGTGTCTACCTCGTACCCGCTCAGCGACAGGAACTCCTCGATCGCGTCTCGGATGTTCGGCTCGTCGTCGATCACGAGGATCCGCTCGGAGGGCGAGGGTGTGACGACCTCCCCGGGCGCGGGGCGGAGACGGGGCTCGGGCGCCATCAGGATCCGCTCCCCTCGCGGGTCCGCCGGCGGAAGAGCTCGAAGTTCAGCCGGGCCCGACCGACGCGCACCGGGCTCGGAGCCGGGGCGGCGGCCGCGGCCGGGGGGCCGGAGCGTCGGCGCGAATCGGGTGGGGGCGCGGGTTCCGGAGAGCGAAGCCGCGGTCCGGGAAGGCCCCTTCTCACGACTTCGAGCCCGCGGGCTGCGGCACGCTGCGGAGGAGCTCCAGCTCGGCCGGTCGCAGTCCGGTGAGCTCCCGTACGACGTCGGGGGCATGGCCTTCGGCGAGCAGCGTCCGGGCCCGGCCGTACGCGGAGCGGCGATCGAGCGAGCGCGCACGCGCCGCGGACCGCAAGAGGTTGTTCTCGAGGTCCTCCGCGCCGGTCGACTCCCCCGCTGCGTCGGGTCCTCCCGCCCCCTCGCGGTCCGGGTTTCGCGCGAAGCGGATGGGAGGGATTGAAGGCTCCTCCGACTTCGCGGTGAGCGAGGCTTCGCCTTCAATCGGCGGTGCCGGTTCGCCGTCCGGTTCCGTGGGGGCGGTGAGCCTCTTCTCCGAGGCTTTCCGGATCCGGGTCCCGAGGTCCTCGAGCTGCTCCAGCACATCCTCGAGCCGGGGGAAGAGATCGTTCCGAAGCTGGAGGGGTGCCGCCGACCGGAAGCGATAGGTCACCTCGCGCCATCCGTCCTTCTCCCGGACGCGGCCGAACGTGACCCTTCGGACTCCGAACCGAGTCCCCAGGTACGCGGCCAGGAAGACCCCGGCGATCACCCCGACGCCCATCGGCCAGGAGGGGTCGTTGGCGGGCGTCAGCAACGGCGCGCTGAAGTGGGCCACTTCCTTCGCCATCAGCTCGAGGCGACCCGGGTCCGTCGCCTCGGCGACCCCGGTCCGAGCCCAGGCCGCACCGCCCAGGCCGATCGCGAGCGCTCGCTCAAACCCGCACATCGAGATTCCCTCCCCTCGGCCGGTCCTCGTCGTCCGGAGCGGCCTCCTCTCCTCGGTTGCCCTCGCGGGGCGGCTGCCGCTGCGCGCCCTCCTCGCCGTCGTATCGGTCCCGGATCACCCGCTTGCCTTCCGTCTTCTCCAAGTCCTGGATCTTTTTCTCCTTTTCGGCGCGTTGGCGGGCCATTTCCAGCTCGAACCGCTTTCGGTTGAGCTCTTCCTGCTGGCTCTGGAGCTGCTGGATCCGCTCCGTGGCCTGGGTTCGCTGAATCGCGGACTGAAGATCCGAGCTCTCGACCATGGCTTCCTCCTCCGCCCGGCCGCCGGCGTGCCCGTCGGGCCGTGTCCTCCCGGATTCGGGGTGATCGCCTTGCCCCCTACTCCGACAGGATCTTCGTGATGTCCCCGATGACCACCTTCGCCCCCAGGCTCTCCGCCGTGGAGTAGGCCTGGGGAATGCCCGGGCCCATCAGGCCCGAGATGAGCGACCCGGTCTGCTTACGAAGCTTCCCGCGCAGGCGCAGGATCGCCTTCGTGTGAATCTGCGAAATGCGGGACTCGGAGACGTTCAGGATCGAGCCGATCTCCTTGAGAGTCAGCTCTTCGTAGTAGTAGAGCGCGATCACGAGACGCTCCCGCGACGGAAGGCGCAGGATCGCGTGATTCATGACGTCCTTGATGTCTTCGATGTCGATCCGATCGGACGGGTCGAGACTGATCCGGTCCTCCACGGCGTCGACCAGGCGTGTCTGCCCGTCTCCGTCCTTGCCCTGCACGAACTCGTCGAGTGAGACGAGGTTCGTCGAGCGCACCTCGTCCAGCAGTCCGTAGAGTGCGGAGGTGGAGATTTTCATGTGGCGCGCGACCTCGTCCGTCGTGGCCGCGCGGCCGAGCGAGTTCTCCAGGTGGATGTAGACGCTTTCCAGCTTCCGGGCCTTCTGCCGCGTCGACCGGGGGATCCAGTCGAGGGCGCGCAGCTCGTCCAGAATGGCTCCCCGAATCCGGGTGACGGCGTAGGTCTCGAATCGGGTGTCCCTCTCCAGGTCGTACTTGTCGATGGCGTCCATCAGGCCGAGGATTCCCGAGCTGATCAGGTCGTCCGCCTGGACGGACGGAGGAAGCCCGATCGCCAGCCGTCCCGCGACGTACTTGACGAGGGAGACGTATCTCAACACGAGCTTCTCTCGAATCTCCGGTGAACGTGTGTTTCGGTAATCCTTCCAGAGCTGATCCGCGCTATCGCCTTTCGTCATGAAGCCACCGTCTCCGTGGATTCAGGGATACTGGATTCGGTTCGGATCGCGCCGACGGCCTCTCGCGCCGCCGGTTCCGTGTCGCCCTCTTGGTCGCTCTCTTTCTCGGGCCGCGTGGCCTTCCAGCGCACGGACTGCATCACGCCGGCCGTCACGATCTTGAGAATCGCCGAGGTCAACATGAACGCCGTGGCCGCATTGATGAGAAGGATCCAGGCTCTCCCCCCGTAGATCATTCCGATCAGGAGGACCGCCAGCGCGGCGATGAGCCCTCCCTGAGTCGCGACGGCGATGGGGAGCCCTTCGTCCCTCTTCTTTCGCGCCATGAAACGCTCGTTGCCTTCCCCGTCCGGGTTTCGGGCCGTGGCCTGCCGAGGCTAGGCCGTCTTCGCCACGGCGAGCTCGGTCCCCAGGATTCGCGCGATGATCCGCGGATCCGAGGGTGGTGAGCTCGCTCCCCGCACGCCTCGTCCGTACGTGACCCAGGCGACGGGACGCGTGATCGTCCGCGCCAGGTCGACGAGACGTCCGGGGCGGGCGAGCACATCCATCTTCGTCAGCACGATCCGCTCGACTCCGAGCGTCTCGTACGCCTCGAGGAGGATTCGGGCCTCCTCCGCATCGGTGGTGGCCGGAATCACCAGGACGACCTCCGCGCCCGGCACCGAATGCACCACGGCCTCGAGCGCCGACAGCCCCTCGCGCTCGTACGGGGTCCGACCGGGCGTGTCGACGAGGATCGTCTCCCCCGGTCCGAGGCGCTCGATCAGCGACTCGAGCTGGCCGTCGAGGAACGCGGTCTCCAGTCGGAGTCCCAAAGCGGTCGCGACCGCGTACAAGGTCTCCTCTCCCGCCAGGCTCTCGCCGTCCGTGGTGACGAGAACCGGGCGCCGGCCCCGGGCCACCTCCTCGGCCGCGACCTTGGCCAAGACCGTCGTCTTCCCCGCTCCGGCCGAGCCGAGGAAGATCGTCGACCGCTCCCCGAGGGGATCCTCGTCCTCGGCCCGCGGAAACTGCGCGGCGATCGTCCGTTGCAGCGCGTGGAAGGGATCCTCCTCGGCCCGGGACTGCAGGCGGGCGCGCGTGCCGCGCACGATCCGCCGGGCCGCCGCGCGCCCGATGCCGCGGCGCCGCATCACCTCGAGCCAGCGCGCGAAATCCGGATCGACGTCCTCCTCCTCCGCTTCTCGCTCCGGCTCGGCCCGAGGCCCGGCGGGGGCCGCGGCCAGGGATCTGATCGTCTCCCGGAGGGACTCGATCTCGCGCCGGAGCTCGTCGAGGCCTCCCCCGACGAGGGGGGAGGGCTCCGGCGCGGACGTCACCCGAACCTCGTAGAGGGGAGGCTCGGCCGCGGAGGAGACTCGGCGCGCGCTCACGAGCCGGGCGTCGTCTCCCAGGTCCTGTCTCGCTTTCCTCATCGCCTCTCCGGGGGTCCGACCCCGGTACCGTTTCGAGCTACTCATCATCCAGCTTCACCGTTCCGATGGAGGTGACCGGCGTGCCCGCCGCGATCTCGGCGAACGAGAGAACGGCCACGTGCGGAAGAATCGGTTCGACGAGCCGACGCAGGGCGCTTCGGACGCGCGACGAAGTGAGGATCACCGGCTGCATTCCGGTGATCACCGCCTTCTCGACCTGCGCGTTCAGCTTCTCCAGGAGGTCGCGATTCGTATCCGGGGGAAGGGCGACGGTGTCGGTCGCGGACAGAGAGTCCCCGATCAGGTTCTCGACCCGGGGAGACAGCGTGACGGCCGCCACCGACCCGTCCGGGTTCCGGTGCGACTCGCAGATCGCCCGACCGAGGGCGGCGCGACAGAGTTCCACGAGCGTGCCGACGTCACGCTTCGCGCCGGCGTGGTCGGCCAGGGTCTCGAGGATGGTCACCAGATCCCGGACGGACACGCGCTCCCGGAGGAGCCCGGCGAGGACCTTCTGCACCCCGCCGACGGTCATCTGTCCGGGGATCAGCTCCTCGACCACGGCGGCTGCGCGCTCCTTTACGCCCTCGAGGAGCGCCTTGACCTCCTGACGGCCGAGGAGCTCCGGGGCGGACGACTTGATGATCTCCGTGAGGTGGGTGGCGATCACCGCCGACGGCTCGACGATCGTGTGCCCCGCCGAGCTGGCGGCGTCGTGGTCGCCGCGCGGGATCCAGACCGCGGGCAGACCGAAGGCGGGCTCCCGAACCTTGATCCCGCGCACCTCGCCCTTCGCGTTGCCGGGATTCATGGCCAGCAACCGGTCCTTCTCGATCGCGGACTCCCCGATCGGCACGCCCTTCACGCGGATGCGGTAGTGATTCGGCTCGAGCTGGATGCTGTCCCGCACGTGCACGGGCGGCACGACGAAGCCGAGCTCCGACGCGACCTGCCGCCGGATCATCGTGATCCGATCGAGGAGATCCCCGCCCTGATTCGCGTCGACGAGCGAGATCAACCCGTAGCCGACCTCGATCTCCAGAGGATCCACGACCAGGAGCTCGTCGACCGGGGAGGGCCCGGCGGGCTCCTCGGGAACGGCGGCCTCCCGCGCGGATCGGGCCGCCTCCTCCCGCTCCCGGCGGAGCCGGTTCCGGTGGGCGAGGAAGCCGAGCAGCGCCGCGCCCATCGACAGCATGACGAACGGCCCGGTGGGCAATCCGGGAACCGTGCCGAGCACGGCCAGCATGACCGCGGCGACCAGCACCGCGCGCGGACGGAGGAAGACCTGATTGATCAGGTCGCCGCCGAGGTCCGTGTCGCCGGCGGCCCGGGTCACCAGGATGCCGGCCGCCACCGAGACGATGAGGGCGGGGATCTGGGTGACGAGCCCGTCACCGACCGTGAGCAACGTGTACGTGTTGAGCGCGTCGTTGAACGGCATCCCGCGCTGGGCCACCCCGATCACGAAACCGCCGAGAATGTTGATCAGCGTGATGACGATTCCGGCGATGGCGTCGCCGCGCACGAACTTGGAGGCGCCGTCCATGGCTCCGTAGAAGTCGGCCTCCTGAGAGATCAGCTCCCGACGGCGCCGGGCCTCGCTCTCCTCGATCAGTCCGGCGTTGAGGTCGGCGTCGATCGCCATCTGCTTTCCGGGCATGGCGTCGAGAGTGAAGCGGGCGCCCACTTCCGCCACGCGTCCCGCCCCCTTCGTGATCACGACGAACTGGATGACCACCAAGATCACGAAGATCACGAGCCCGATCACCGGGTTTCCCGCGACGACGAACTGCCCGAAGCTCTCGATCACCTTGCCCGCGAAGCCGTTCGCGAGGATGAGTCGGGTCGAAGCGACGTTCAGCGCGAGGCGCAGCAGCGTGAGCACGAGGAGCAGGCTGGGAAACACGCTGAACTCGAGGGGCTCCCGCGTATAGAGCGTGACCAGCAGCACCGTCAGGGCAAACGCGATGTTGAACGTGATGATCAGATCGAGGAGCCCGGTGGGAACGGGCACCATCATGACCGCGAGGATGAGGAACATCCCGACGGCGAGCAGGACCGAGCCCGAGCGCAGACTCCCGAAGAGAGAGCTCATCGGATCCCTCCGGGGGCCGTCTCACGCTGGCGGTAGACGAAGGCGAGCAGCTCCGCCACCGCCTGGTAGAGCGAGAGCGGAATCGACGCGCCGACCTTGCAGGCGTGATAGAGGGCCCGGGCCAGCGGAGGGTTCTCGACGACGGGGACGCCGGCCTCCCGGGCGATCTTCCGGATCCGGTGCGCAAGCAACCGGGCGCCCTTGGCGACGACCTTCGGGGCGTGCATCTTGGCCGACTCGTATTTCAGGGCGACCGCGAACCGGAGCGGGTTCGTCACGACGACGTCGGCCGTCTTCACGGCCTCCATCATGCGCCGCCGGGTGGCCTCCATCTGGAGCGACCGGATCCGGCTCTTCATGTGGGGATCGCCCTCGTTCTGCTTGTGCTCCTCCTTGATCTCCTGCCGGGTCATCATGAGCTGGCGCTCGTAGTCCCACCGCTGGAAGAACAGGTCGAGAATCGCGACCAGCGCCAGCGCGAGCGCTCCGGCCCCCGCCATTCGGAACATCGCGCCGAGGATCGCCCGGTAACCGGCGGCGAGGCCGACGGTCATGAGGGGCATGAAGGACTCGATCGTGGTCATCAGGGCCCAGACGATGATCCCCGCCACGATCGCGAGCTTGATCAGCGACTTGGTCAGCTCGACGAGACCGCGGCGTGAAAAGATCCGCTTGAATCCCGTCGCGGGCGAGATTCGGTTGAGCTTCGGCTCGAGGGGCTTGCCGGTCAGCACGAACCCGGTCTGGAGAACGTTCGCCCCGATGCCCACCGCGGCGATCACCCCGGCGAACGGAAGCACGACGGCCCCGAGGGTGGCACCCGCGTGACGGGCCAGCTCGGGAAAGGTGTCGGGCGTGATCTCGAGGAATCCGAGATGCTGGAAGTGATACGTCAGCAGACCCATGACCCTGCCGACCATCATCGGGCCGAGACCGGCCAGGGTCACGAGCGCGATGCCGAGGACGGCCACGGAGCTGATCTCGACCGACCGCGCGACGTTTCCCTCGCCGCGGGCCTTCGATCGGCGCCTCGGGGTCGCTCGTTCGGTTCTCTCCTGACCGGTCGTCTCATCCGCCACGAAGCTCTCCTAGGCCGCGAGGATCAGTCCGGACAGGTGACGCGCGAGCTCGGCGACCTCCCGCCGCGCCACCTCGAGCAGGTAGGGCAGGGACAGCATGACGCCGACGATTCCCGTCGTGATCTTGAGCGGGAAACCGACGATGAAGACGTTCATCTGCGGGACCGTGCGCGCGAGAATGCCCAGACCCATCGACGTCAGGAGCAGCAGACCGATCGCCGGGGCCGCGATGCTCAGCGCGGTCACGAATCCCCGGGCGCTGTAGTCGACGACCGCCTCGACGACGGCGGCGGTGAGCAGCCCCTGTCCGGGCGGAACCAGCTCGAGACTGCCCGCCACCGCGCGCAGCAGGTGGTGATGTCCGCCGAGGCCGAGGAAGACGGTCATGCCGACGAGCCACATCCATCGCCCCATCAGCGTCGTCCGGTGCGGCTGCAGCGGGTCGATCATGGCCGCCATCCCGAACCCCATCTGCACGGCGACCACCTGCCCGGCCATCTCGAAGGCCATCACGAAGAGCCGGCCCGAGAATCCCATGACGAGACCCACGGAGAGCTCCGCGCCGGCCAGGAGGACGAGCCCGACGAGGCTCTCGGGAACCGGAGGGGCCTCCCGCGCCACCGAGAGCATGAGAAGGGCGAGCGCCCCGGACACGAGTGCCTTGATGCGCACGGGAATCATGCGCTCGCCGAAGAACGGCGCGGCCGCGACGAGCCCCGTGGCTCGCGCCAGGAGCATCGTGAAAAGGAGCACGCGCTCCGGGTCCGGGATGAACGTCACGGGCGCCTCACACGAAGGACTCGAGGTTGCCGAAGAGGGACGAGGCGTAGGTGAGCATCGTGCGGATCATCCAGGGAAGGGCGACGATCACGGCCAGGATGACCCCCACCATCTTCGGGATGAACGTGAGGGTCATCTCGTGGATCTGCGTCACGGCCTGAACGATGCTGATGAGGAGGCCGACGACGAGCCCCACCCCGAGCATCGGCGAGGCGATGAGCAGCGCGGTCAGGAGGGCGCTCCGGAAGATGTCGAGGGCGGTCTCGGGACTCATGGGGCGCTCTCCTCCCTACGTCGCGAAGCTGCCGGCCAGCGACCGGATGACGAGGTGCCATCCGTCGACGAGAACGAACAGGAGGATCTTGAATGGCAGCGAGATCAGAATCGGGGGCAGCATCAGCATGCCCATCGACATGAGCACCGACGCGACGACCATGTCGATGACGAGGAACGGGACGTAGATCACGAATCCCATCTGGAACGCCGTCCTCAGCTCGGACACCACGAAGGAGGGAACGATGACCTCCAGTCCGAGATCCTCCGGTCCGTCCGGAACGTCTCCCTGACGGAGCTCGACGAAGAGCCCGAGGTCCTCGCTGCGCGTGTTGCGCAGCATGAACTCCTTCATGCTCCCGGTCGCCCGGGCGAACGCCTCGGTCGGCTCCATCTCCCCGGCGAGGTACGGAGAGAGCGCCGTACCGTGGATCTCCTTCCACGTGGGCGCCATCACGAAGAACGTCAGGAAGAGCGCGAGTCCGATCAGAATCTGGTTCGGGGGAAGCTGCTGCGTCCCCAGGGCGGTCCGCAGGAACGAGAGCACGACGGCGATCCGCGTGAAAGAGGTGGTGAGCACCAGGATGGCCGGCGCGAGAGAGAGGATCGTCATCAACGCCAGGATCTGGAGCGTCATGGCGACCCGCGAGGGCTCGGTCGTGTCCTCGACCCCGAAGGAGACGGTGGGCAGCGGAACCGGAGTCTGGGCGACGGACGGTGTTGCGAAGAGAGCGATTGCCAAGATCGCCGTCGCCATGCCGAGGCCGGTCGATATCGCTCGCAACTCGTCTCTTCCTCCCGCTGCCACCGAAGATTTCCCGGGCGTTCCCCGGATACGCAAAGGGGGTGCCATCGGCGTCGGGTGTCGGGGAGGAATCGCAACTGACAATAACGAAAGGAGATGCACCCTTCGGACGTCACGGGAGCACGTCCCCGGTCGAGGTCCCGTGCTCAGAATCTGGGCACTGACTAGATCTTGGTCATGAAGAAGTGGCCAGTTTCCGGAGAATGCGGAGCCCGGCGTCCGCGTCCTCGTCCGCCTCGGCGCCCTCCGCGGGGAGCTCAGCCAGGAGCTGCATGCGCTCCGCCGTGATTCCGACGACGAGCTGGCGGTCCGCGACGCGGACGAGGCGGATCTCGCGCCGGCTCCCGAGGTCCAGGCGCGCGATCTCGACGAGACGCCCCCCCCCGCCCGACTGCGTGGCCTGCTCGCGGAAACGCTTGAAGAGGAAGGCCAACAGCACGATCAGGGCCAGCACGGCCCCGAGAGAGGCGACGGTTCGAACGACGGCGTCGGAGAGGGAGGGAGGAGAGCCCGGATCCGCCGCAAGGGCGAGGGAGGGCAGCGCTACCAGTGCGATCGCGGCGATCGCGAGAGACTTAGTCCGTCTCCCGGCTCGGGGACTCATGGGGCATCTCTCCTTCCGCCGGATCGAACGCCGGGCCCTTCAGGATCTGGGTGACCCGGACCGCGAACCGTTCTCCGTGAACCCTCACCTCTCCCCTTGCAACAGGCGTGCCGTTCACGTGGATCTCGAGATGTTCCCCCGTCTGACGGTCGAGGCGAAGCGTCGACCCGACCCGGAGTCCGAGGAGGTCTTCGATCGTCACCTCCAGAGCGCCCAGCGGGACGTCCACGCGCAGGGGGACCTCGGCCAGGTCCTCCAGCCGGAACAGAGGGGAATCGGAGCGGAGGGACTCCCGGGAGAACACCGGAAGAACCCCGGGATCCGATGCGACCGCCGACGTCTCGCGGGTCGGGTCGTCGATCATCGCGCTCCTACTGGACCAGGAATTCGGTGAAGAAGAGATCCCGGAACTCCCCGCCCGAGACCTCGGAGTTGAGGGCCTGGAGGAGCTCCAGGCGGAGCGTGTCGCGCACTCCGGGTTGGATGAGCTGTTCCATGCGCTTCGAGGAGAGGATGTCGATGACGCGTCCGCGGAGTATCGGCAGGCGCTGCGGGGCGATCTTCTCGAGGCCCTTCCCCTCGATCTCGAGCGTCATCGAGGTCTTGAGGTATCGACGCCCCTTCGTGTCCGCGACGTTCACGAGAATCTCCTCGAGCGGGAAGAGGGCGCCGAGCTCCTTCGTGTCCTCGGCCGCCTGTTCCCCCTCTCCCGCCGGCGACTGCCACGGGAGCGGCTCGCCGCGCGACCAGGGTCCCACGACGAAGGTCACGGCGGCGTAGGCGAGGCCCGCCTGGAGCAAGAGGGCCAAACCGGTGGTGACGATCCGTTTCACGAAAGCCTCGAATTCTTGCCGATACCGGGCAATGTCGTCCGAACGGGACGCGCACTCACTCGCTCCCAGCTAGAACATCGGCAAGGGACCTCCCCCTCTCGACGACGAATTCGACCCTCCGGTTCCGGGCTCGGTTCGCCTCCCCGTCGTTCGGGGCGACGGGATCGAACTCTCCGTAGCCCGCGGCGGACAGACGCTGGGAGGCCACACCGTTGCCCTGAAGGGCCTCGAGAGCGACGACGGCTCGGGCCGTCGACAGCCACCAGTTGTCGGGATAGTCCGCCCCCGGACCGAGCGGGAGATCGCACGTGTGCCCTTCGATCCGGATGTTCCCCTCGGTCCTCTGCAGCACCCGGGCCACGCTCCTCATCACGACCTGCCCGGCCGGGGTCAGGTCCGCGCGTCCGACCTCGAAGAGGACCCCGGTGTTCACGGTGAGCACGATGCGATCCCCGTGATCCTCCACCGAGACCGCGTCCGCTCCCTCCTCCTCGAGCACCTCGTCGAGCTCCGTCGCCGAGGGTGACTCGGTATCGAAACGGAAGTTTCCCGGGGCGCGGATCGGCAGCGGGACCCGGAACGCGCGCTGGATCGAGGAGACCGCCTCGTAGAACTTCTTCTCCGAGATCGTGGAGAAGGCCTGGAGCACGATGAAGAATGTGAGGAGAACCGACATCATGTCGGCCCATGTGGTGAGCCACCCTCCCCTCTTCTCTTCCTCTTCCGGTGCGTCGTCTTCGATATCGGTCATCACCGGTCCGTCTCCCGCTCTACTTCTTCGCCTTCTCCAGGGTCTCGCGCGCCCCGGGGTTGATGAACGTGTAGAGCTTCTCCCTCACGATCCGGGGGCTGTCCCCTCCCTGGATGGACGTGACCCCCTCGATCACCAGACGCCGGACGTTCCTCTCCTCGGCGGAGCGGTACTTGAGCTTGCCGGCCAGAGGAAGGAAGAGCGTGTTCGCCATGAACGCGCCCCAGAACGAGGTCACGAGCGCAACCGCCATTCCGCCGCCGATCTTGCTCGGGTCGTCGAGGACCTGGAGCATCTGGATCAGTCCGATGAGAGTGCCGAGCATCCGAGGGACCGGAGCTCAAGACGGAGGATCATCCCGATGAGTTCCGCGTCGGTGCCGTCGACCGCGAGGCGAATACCCTTGCGGAGGAACTCGTCGGGCGCCTTTTCGGCCTCGTCCTCGAGCGCGAGCATTCCGTCGCGGCGCGCCATCTCGGCGTACTTCGTGATGAGCTCCAGGATCACGTGGGGCGGCGCGGCCTTGTGCATGAAGGCCTTGAGGACGACCCCGGGCACCTGCGTCACCGAGCCGAGCGGAAACGACATGAGCGTGGCCGCCGTCACCCCGCCGAACACGATGAGCAGCGAGTTGACGTCGAAGAAGAGCTGGATCCCTCCGCCCATGATGATGGCGGAGAAGACGAGACCCATCCCGATGAAGATGCCGATGATGGTCCCGAGATCCACGCTACTCTCCGGTGGCGGCAGGCGGGACCGGCCTACCGCCCCCGCCGACGACTACCGCTTCAGGTTGACCAGCTCGACGAGCATCTCGTCTGAGGTGGTGACGGTTCGGGCGTTCGCCTGGAACCCGCGCTGGGCCACGATCATGTTCGTGAACTCCTGGGCGATGTCGACGTTGGACATCTCCAGGGTCCCGGCGCTGATCGAGCCCACTTCGCTGTCCGTGCCCGGGCGCCGGATGATGGCCTCCCCCGAGTTCGGGGTGGTAATCCAACCGTCCTGCCCCTCCTTCTGGAGCCCAGCAGGGTTCTTGAAGTTGGCCAGGGCGATCTGCGCCAGCGCCCGGGAGGTCCCGTTCGTGAACACCCCGGTAATCACTCCATCGGCAGCCACGCTGATGGATTCGAGCGTTCCCATGCCGTATCCGTCCTGGTCCACGATCGCGGTGGTCGACTCCCGGGCATAGCCCGTCATGCCGTCGACCCCGCCCCGCGTCCCGGCGTCGAAATCGATGACCATGGGGCCCTCGGCGCCGGTGGTGGGATCGATGCGCAGTGGGCCCCCCTCATCGGTCGTGAAGGACTCCAGCGTGCCGTCCCCGCTGAACGTCACGGCCCCGCTCCCGCCGGACGTGATGTCGGCATCTTCGACATCCGCGACCCAGGTCCACCGGTTGTCGCTGTCGGTGTCCTTGGTGAACAGCATCGTCAGGAGATGCTCGTGCCCCAGCGAATCGAAGACGCGGATGGACGCCTCGTGGGTCACATCGGTGGCCGCCTGCGTCTCCGTAAATGCAAGCGCCGAAGTAAGATCAGGGTTATTGCTCTCGTTGAACATGAGGTCCGAGAGGGCCGCCGCGAGACCCGCGCGTCCCTCGATGACGATGGCCCCTTCGTCGAGGGAGACGGCACCGGCGGTCGTGAGCTGGAGTGCGTCCTCGAGCTCGTCCAGGAGACCGCCCAGCGTCTGCACGGCCCGATCGCTGCTCGATCCGTCCCCCGTGTTCACCACGGAAAAGGTGCTTTGGGAGACCGGCGAGTCACCGACCCGGGCGTCGAACGTGAACACGTCGCCGAGGGTGAGGCCCAGGGAGGTCCCCTGGGAATCGTAGAGGGCGGTCAGGTCGTCCGTCCGCTCGGCGGTGTCGAGCAGGGTGTCGGACCGAGCGGTCCCGCCGAGATCCAGATCCTGCCCGTAGAGGCCCATCGCGTCGGCAAAGGCGGTCGTGGCACCCGGGCGGGTGATCGAGACGTTCTTCAGATCTTGGTCGCCCGTAGGGTCACCCGTGTCCACGTTGGAGTAGACGAACTGGCCGCCCTGGAAGACGACGCTCGCACCTCCCGACCCGAGGCTGAAGACACTCTCCAGAGCCGCTGCCAGCTCGTTCAGGTTCGAGAACTGCAGCCCGTTCGTCAGCGTCGACTCGACGACGGTCTGCTGGGATCGGGCGGTGGACGTGCCGTTGATCACGGGGACGGACGGCACGAGGGAGTTGAAGACGGTCCGGCCGGCCGAGGAGAGCGTCACCGTGACATCCGCGTTGTTCCCCCCCATTGGGTTCGTGAAGAGGAGACTTCCGTCGTCGTTCACGCTCACCTGGATGTCGGTCTCGGTCATGCCCGGGCTCGCGAGCGCCCCCTCGACGGCCGCCGCGAAGTCGGCCAAGGTCCAACTCGAATCGTACGTGATGCTCGTCGAGTTCCCGCCGTCGCTCACGAGGATGGTATCCCCGTTCTGGAGATCGATCGGGGCCCCGGACTCGGTGGCCAGATTCGAGACCAGGGTGGCGGCGGTACCCGAGTACCGCACCCGGATGACGTCTCCCTCCTGGAACCCGAGCCGCTGACCGTTCGAACTGTACAGCGTCTGAAGCTGGTCGGTGGCCTGAGCCGTCGCGAGGAGAGCGTTCGTCCGCGTCACCGTGTTCATCGCCTCGGCGGCGGCGTCGAGGTTCGACTGGAGATGAACGGTCGTCGTGGCCCGCGCCGGGGACTTCTGGCCGAAAGGAAGCACGACGTCGTCCAGCGCGCTTCCGGAGGCGATCTCCCCTTGGTCGTTCGCGGCCCAGCCCTGCACGAGGAGTCCCTGGCCGGCGGTGAGGCGCCCGGCTCCGTCGAACCCGAAGGCGCCGGCCCGCCCGAAGAACTCCCGCCCGCCCTCACGCATCACGAAGAATCCGTCGCCCTGGATCGCCATGTCGAGCATGTGACCGGTGAGCTGGAGCTGGCCCTGGCCGAACTGGTTGGCCACCGAGGCAACCGTCATCCCCAGACCGACCTGGATGGGATTCGTTCCGGCATGTTCGGTGGTCGGCCGGGACGCTCCCTGCATCGTTTCCGAGAGCATCTCCGAAAAGAGCGCTCGGCCCGTCTTGAAGCCGATCGTGTTGATGTTCGCGATGTTGTTCCCGATCACGCTCAAGCTCATCTGGTGATTTCGCAGACCGGAAATGGCTGCGAACAGCGAACGCATCATGGGGAATCCTTCCTCCCTTGCTGGCGGGCCCCGGTCAGCCGGGGTCGCCGCGTCAAATCACTCTCGCGACCTCAACGGGTCCCTTCGGCGTAGATCTCGAACACGCTCGCCAAGGGGAGCGTGGTCTCTCCGACCATCAGAAAACCGCTACCGTCTATGAACCGGACGCCCTCCACGAGCGCCCGGATCTTCAGGGAGTGGGCGACGTCCTCACCGGCGGTTCCCGTGGCGAGGACCTCCAGGTCGTACTGCCCCGCCTCGGATCGGTCGCCGCTCTCGTCGCGGCCGTCCCACTCGACCGTGTTGTCCCCGGCCTGTCGGTGGCCGAGGTCGAGTCGACGTACCAGGTCTCCCTCCGAGTCCCGGACGAGGATCACCACGTCGGCCTCGGTGGCGAGCTCGAGCTGGAAGTCGATGTCCCCCTCCTCCCCGAGCTGCACCGTGCTCCCCTCCGCAAGAACCCTCTTGCCGATCAGCGTCGTGGCGAGGGTGTTGTTCACGGATTGGTTCATCAGGAGGGACGCCTGCATCGTCTCGCTCATGTTCTCGAGCTGCTCGAGGCTGGAGAACGTGGCGAGCTGAGCCACGAACTCGTGATCGGTCAACGGCTCGAGCGGGTCCTGATTCGCGAGCTGGTTGACGAGGAGCTTCATGAACGCGTCGCGCCCGAGCTCCCCGTGCTCGACCCGGTTCTCCGCCGCGATGGCCGCGAGCCGCTCGTCGATGCTGGTTCCTATGGGGATCTCCATCGCCCTTCCCCCTCCCCTTCCTATGCGAACAGATCGACACCGGCGCCGTGCCGGGGCCGGGTGGGTCGTTCGCGGGACCGCTCCCGCTCCCGACCGGCCTCGTGAGTCTCGGCCTCCGTCTCCCGGGACGAGGCGCCGCGGCCGTGACGGCCGCGGGCGGCGGCCTCGTCGTCGGCCTCGATGCGGACGTCCACGGACTCGAATCCCTGGGCCTGGAACGCCCGGAAGAGGTCCTCACGCTCCCGCCCCAGCGTCATCGCCGCCTCGGGGCTCGACGCGACGATCCGGGCCACGGCCCGGTTCTCCGTCACCTCGAGCCGCACCCGAAGTCGCCCGAGGGAAGGGGGCTGAAGCGTGACGCGGAACTCGGCCCTCCCCTGCCGGAGGAACTCCTGGGCCTTCGTCGCGAGCTGAGTCTCGAACCCGGGAGCCACCCGGAGCGTGAGGGAGGGCGTCGGGCGCGCGGCCGGCAGTGCGATCTGGTGAGTCAGCGTCCCGCTTCCCTCGACGCCGGGACGCGCCGCGGCGGCGGAGGCCGCGGCAACCGGGGCCGCCGGACGCGACACCGACGAGGTCCGGGTCGTTGCCCGACTCTCCCGAATCTCGGCTCCGTCGGCCCTCGCTTCGGCCGCGCGGGCCGAGGCGGCGGTCGGCGGCACGACGGCTCGCGCGGCCGGAGGGTCCGTTCGAGGGACCGCGTCCCGGAGAGACTCCTCGGGGACCGGGGCCGAAGATCGACCTTCGAGCGGCGGGGCGGGCGCTGCGGTCCGGACGACGCCGGCGGGGGGCCGCGACTCCTGTGGCACGGGATGGGGCCGGCCTTCCGGGGCTTCCCGCTCCCGGCCCGCCGGCCGGGCCCCGTCGGTCCCGACCGCGGGCCCGGCCTCGGTGACGCGCAGCACGCCGAATGCGAGCCGCGACCCGATCTCCGTCGCGCGCGGCCCCGCGGCCGCGACCCGAGGTCGGGCCTCCGTTCCGCGGGGCTCCGGGAGGTTCATGCGGAGTTCGGTCTCCGCCGCGCGAATGTCAGGACCCGAGGTGCGGCTTCCGGTGTCTCCACCGCGCAGCTCCGCGACGCCCGTTCGCGAGGGGACCGGAGCCCCCCGGTTCTCCCCCCCCGCGGTTCGCGGAGCCGTCTCGAGGGCGCGCGCGTCGAGGGCAGCGGGGCGCGAGGTCCTCCCGGTCGAATCGGCGGGGCGGGTCTCCGACCCGTCTTCCCGGGGGACGGTCGGCTCCGACCCCGGAACCGCCGGGAACCCTTGGGAGCGGACCGTCGCCTCGGGCCTCGGGGGGACGGGCCGGGAGAAGCTTCGCGGGTCGTTCGGCCGACGTTCGGAGTCGGATCGGGCGAGAGAACCCGGCCTCCTCGTGGAGGTCTCGGCACCGGGCGCGACGACCGGACCGCGCGGCGCGTCCGTCGATCGCTCCGGCGCGTGCCCGCCCGCCGAGGAGCGGGAGAGCTCCCTCGCCGGAGAGCGATCCCGACTCTCCGCCGTGCCCGGTTCGACCGGCACCACGCCCCGACGGGCCCCTCCTTCCGCACGGGCGGGCGACGGGGCGACCCCTTCTTCCGGCGGTAGCGCGCCGCCCTTCTCGGGTCGCGCCGGGTCGGCGGGGCGGAAGGCGGCCCGCGCGTCGGCCGGCCGCGCCTCCCTCGGGACCCCGCTCTCGCGCGCCTCCGGTCGGGTTGCGGACCCCGGCCGATCGGCCCCCTCCGGGATCGAGGATCGTGTGGAGCGGTACCCCGGGTTTCCGGATGGGCGCTCGACGAACGCTCTACCGGAATTCGGCTCGCTCGTCTTCGACCGGGCGGCCGTTCGCGCCTCCGGGGGCCGGTCCGGCGTCACGTCCACCGGCCGCTCGCTCTCCACGGCGCGGAAGATCTCGGGAAACGCGACGAGGCCGCTCAACGAGTGAACGGCCGTCTCCGGCGCGGAAACGGCGCGGGCCGGCCGCGCCTCCTTCGGGAAATGGGTCTCCAAATTCGAGTCCTCCACGCCTTTCGAGGAGGGTCAGGGAATCCGGAGCATCCTCTGGCTGATGCGGGCCGCGGCCTTCGGTTCCAGGCTCGCCATCACCTGGGCCGCGGCGCGTTCCTTCATGCGCCGGATGATCTCCGTCGACGTCTCGACGTCGACTCCCGAGAGGATCTCCGCGGCCGCGTCCGGTTTCATCGTCTCGTAGACCCGGGCGAGCTGGCCGAGCATTCGATCCCTCTCCTCTTCCATCACCTGGACCTTCGCCTCCACGCGGGTCAGGAGCGTCTGCACCTCTTCCTTCCGCTCCTCGATCTCCCCCTGCTCGAGGAAGATCCGCCTCTCCGCGAACCGAAGGTCTTCCCAGTCCTGTTGAAGGGCCGCCCGCTCCTCCTGCAGCGCCTGAAGGAGAATGGGAAGGCCCGATCCGGCTCCCTCGAAAACCCCCGTCTCCTCCTCGGGCGGCGGCTCCGACTTCCCCAAGTTCCCGGTCTTGAACTGGAAGAAGAGGAGCGCCCCCAGGATCACGGGGAACGGCAGCCAGATCTTCAGGAAGGCCCGAAAGTTGCCGCCCCTCTTCGTGGGCTGCTCCTCACCGGCGGTTTCCTCGGGCGGCTTCTGTGCAACATCCGTTCCGCTCATCGTCCCGTCCCTCGATCTGGGTTCCGATCCGTCCCGGCGGGCTCTCCCGCCGTTTCCGCAGAATGACCGCGGTGCCCGGGCTCCGTCATCTTCGGGAATTCCGTGCCGGGTCCCGGAATCCTTCGCCGGGAGGCCGCGTCGTCGATCGCCTCCTGGCCCTTCCGCTCGCGCAAGCGGCGGCGCCGCGCGAGATGCCTCGCTCTCAGCTTCCGCAACCCTTCCACCTCCTTTCGGATCTCCTGGTGGGCTCGAATCCGCTCCTCCAACTTCGGGCGAATCGCCGCGAGCCGCTGCTCCAGGCCTCGCTCCCGCCGGCGAAGGCCCTCCGCGTAGCGGGACCACTGCGCGAGCTCCGTGACGACCGCCTCCGGTTCTCCTTCTCCGACGTCCTCGGGGCAGGAGCCCCTCTCCCGGCGCACCGACTCGATCGCCCCCTCGAGCGCGTTCGCCCGGCGCTCGGCCTCGGCCCGTTCGGCCCGCGCCTCCTTCTCGAGGAGCTCCCTGTGGTGAAGGACCTTATCCAGTCGGAACACCGGCCTCCTCCGTACGCGAGGCCATCAGCCCGATCACCCGCTTCCGCGTCTCCTCCCAGGTGGACTTCTCCCTTCTTCCCTGACGGAGGAAACCGTTCATCGCCTCTTCCCGCTCGAGCGCGCGGTCGACCCGGGGATCGGAGCCCGCTTTGTAGGCACCGATCGCCAGGAGATCCGCCATGTCACGTCGCACCGCGAGGAGCTCGATCATCTCCCGACAGCTCGTGAGCATCTCCGGATCCTGCGCGTCGTCGCGCATCCGGCTCACGCTCGCGAGCGGATCGACCGCTGGGTAGTGACCGACCGTGGCGAGCTCGCGCGCGAGTACGATGTGTCCGTCAAGGACCGCGCGCGCCGCGTCGGACAGCGGTGCATCGATGTCGTCGCCCTCCAGAAGCACCGAGTAGAAGCCGGTCACCGAGCCGTCCCGCGTCGCTCCCGCGCGCTCGACGATCTCGGGGAGAATCGCGAACGACGAGGGCGGATAGCCTCGTGTCGTGGGCGGCTCTCCGGCCGCGAGGCCGATCTCGCGTTGGGCCATCGCCACGCGGGTCAAGCTGTCCATGAGCAGAAGGACGTGCTTGCCCTCGTCCCGGAACGACTCCCCGATCGCGCAGGCCACGCGAGCCGCCTGGACGCGCTTCAGCGGTGATTCGTCCGACGTCGCGACGACGACCACCGACCGGGCGAGACCGTCCTCGCCGAGCTCCTGCTCGAGGAACTCGACGACCTCGCGCCCCCGTTCGCCGACGAGCGCGAGGACGTTCACGTCGGCGTCCGAGGTCCGCCCGAGCATTCCCAGCAGCACGCTCTTCCCCACGCCCCCTCCCGCGAAAAGACCGAGCCGCTGGCCGCGCGCGCAGGTGACCAGGGCATCGATCGACCGGATGCCGGTGACCAGGGGCTCCTTCGGGGACACCCGGTGGAGCGGGTTCAGCGTCGGGCCGCGCACGGGCCGACGCTCTCCCGACAGGAGCGGGCCGCGGTCGTCGATGGGGCGGCCGAGCCCGTCGAGAACCCGCCCCATCAACTCGTCTCCGACGCCCACGGTGAGGGCGGAGCCGGTTCCCACGACCTCCGAACCGGGACGGATGCCCGCCGCCGATCCCCAGGGCATGAGAACGACCCGTCCCTCCGCGAAGCCGACCACCTCCGCCGGGACGGGGGGTTCGTTACGCGAGACGTGGATCCGACAGATCTCCCCCACGAAGGCGGGCGGACCCGATGCCTCGACCACCGCGCCGATGCTGCGGATCACCCGGCCGTGCACCCGGAGGAGATCCGCGCGTTCGAGCTGTCGGATCATGCGGCGGGTCCGGGTCATGTTCCCTCTCCCGCGAGCGCTTCGGCGGCGGTCCCGAGCTGTGATCGCATCGTCCCGTCCACGACGAAGTCCGGCGTCTCCACCACGCATCCCCCCCGATCCACCCGTTGGTCCTTCACGATCGAGACCTCGTGGCGCGCTCCCGTCTCTGCAATCAACTCCTCTGCGCGCTGCGCGATTCGCTCGTGGTCCTCCGGGTGGACTCGAATCTGAACGGAGGAGCGACGGGCGATTCGGAGCAGGCAACGGCGCACGAGCCGGACCACGAACTCGTCGTCCCGCCGGATCTCCCGTCTCAGAACTTTGGAGGCGACGGCCACCGCCAGCTCCACGATCTCCTCCCCGGCGATCTCGCTCTGTCCCTCCACGGTCGCGCGAAGCTCGTCCACCGCGCCCCGAAACGCCTCCGCGGCCCTGCCGTACTCCTCACGCGCCTCCTCGAGAGCCTGTTCGCGAACCCGGGCGACCGCTTCCTCGACGTGGCGACGCTCGCGCTCCTCCGCTGCGTCGAGGCGCCGGAGCAGCTCCCGGATCCGGGCGCGCTGGGAGTCGAAGCGCCGGGGCCGACCGGCCTCCGCGTCCGTTCCGTCGGCCGGCTCGTAAAGCGCCCGGAACTCCTCTTCCTTGATGACGTCAGGCGACAAGGGTGTCCTCGGCTCCGGTCAGGTTCACCGTGCCCTCCTCCTCGAGTCGGCGGAAGACGTTGAGCACGGTCACCTGCGCTCCCTCGACGTCGGCGAGCCGCACCGGACCCATGTACTCCATGTCCTCGAGAATCCCCTCGCGGGCCCGCTTCGACATGTTCGTGAAGATCTTGCTCTTGATCTCCTCGCTCGCTCCCTTGAGCGCGAGCGCCAGCTCCTTGACCTCGACCTCCTTGAGCATCTCGCGGATCGCGCGGTCGTCGAGCTTCGTGATGTCCTCGAACACGAACATCATGTTCCGGATCTCGTCCGCGAGATCGGGGTCCTCCTCGGCGATCGACTCGAGGATGCTCTCCTCGGTGGCGCGATCGACCTGGTGGAGCACGCTGACCACCGCCTCCGGACCTCCCGTGGCCGAGCTCGCGAGGCTGATCGCGCTGACGTGCTCCTCGAGCTGCTTCTCGATCGTGTCGATGGCCCCCGGCGCGATGTGTCCGATCCGGGCCATCCGCAGGGCCACGTCCCCCTGGAGATCCTCGGAGAGCCCCGTCATCACGGTGCCCGCCTGCTTCGAGGTGAGGTGCACGAGGACGAGCGCGATCGTCTGAGGATGCTCGTCCTGGAGAAAGGAGATGAGCTGGCTGGCGTCGAGGTGCTTGAGAACCCGGAAGCTGCGGGAGTGGATCGCGTTGAGGACCTTCGTCATGATCTCCTCTCCCGTCTCCCCGCCGAAGGACGACTTGAGAACTTGTCGGGCGTAGTCCACCCCGCCCTGCTGCACCTTCCGCTTTCCGATCGTGTTCTCGTAGAACTCCGCGAGCACGCGCTCGATGAGGTCGTTCGGAACGTTGCCGAGCTCCGCGATCTCGAGGGAGACCTCCTCCACCTCGCGGGGACTGAACTGCTTCATGACCTCGCTGGCCGTGCGGGGACCCAGGGCCACGAGGAGAATCGCGGCCTTCTGACGCCCGGTCAGGTTCTGGTACTCGACTTCGGATTTGTTCATGAGGACTTCTCTTCGACGAGCCAGCTACGGAGAACCTGCGCGACCTCGTTCGGACGGTCGTGCGCCAGCGAGTTCATCTGCTCCCGGATGACCTCTTTGCGAATATCCGCTTCGTCCGCCTGGGACTGCTCCATCGCCATGATCCGCTCGCGCCGCCGCCGGTCGGCCTCGACTGCGTGCACGAGGATGCGCGACGACTGGCGCAGACCCCACGCGACGAGGGCGATCGCGAGCAGGATCACGAGGCTGCGGAGGAGGGAGCCCATGCTCGGGAAGAGCAGCCACCACGGGAGAGGCGATCCGGCGAGCTCGCCGCCGGGGGGCTCGGCGAACCGGAGGGTCGCGATCTCCAGGCTGTCCCCGCGATCGGCGTCGTACCCCACCGCGTCCTTGACCACGGCCTCGAGCGTGGCGAGCTCCTCGGCCGAGCGTTCGGCGTAGACGGTCTCCCCGTTCTCGTTCGTCCGGTACTCACCGTTCACGAGCACGGCGACCGACAGCCGCTGAATGCTTCCGACGGAGCCGAGGATGCGCTCGACGGTCTTGTCGATCTCGTAGTTCGTCAAGATCGTCTCGTTCGACTCCCCGGCGTTTCCGGATCCCGTCATCCTCTGCTCGCTGCGAATCGTGGCGGACTGGGGATCGTACGTCTCCACCGACCGCTCGACGCGCTCGAAGTCGAGCGCGGCATGGATCTGCACCACCGCCTGGCCGGCCCCCAGAGCCTGCTCGAGAAGGGAGGTCACCTTGCGCTGGAAATGACTCTCGACGTCCTGCTGGATTCGGAGCTGCTCCGACGACGCGGCGAACTCACCGGAGCCGCCGCCCCCCCCGAGCTCCCGGCCCGACGAGTCGACGACGGTCACTCCGGCCGGATCCAGGCCCTCGACCGAAGCGGCCATCAAGGCGACGATTCCCCGAACCTGGTCGGCGCGGAGCCTGGCTCCCGGCACGAGATCGAGAATGACCGAAGCACTGGGAGGCATCTGTTCGCGGGCGAAGACGTTCTTCTCCGGCATGGCGAGGTGCACGCGCGCGTTCCGCACCTCCTCGAGCGAGACCACGGTTCGGATCAGCTCTCCCTCGAGCGCTCTGCGATAATTCACGTGCTGGAGAAACTCCGTCATCCCCAGGCTGGACTTGTCGAAGATCTCGTAGCCGACCGTCGTGTCCCCGGTGAGGCCTTTTCCCGCGATCCGCATGCGGAGCTCTCCGACCTGGTCGGACGGCACGAGAATGGTCCCCCCACGGTGGGCCACCCGATAGGCCACGCTCGCCTGATCCAGTTCATCGAGGATGGGCCCGGCGGCGTCGGCCCCCACTCCGCTGAAGAGAACCACGTAGTCGGGCTGTGCCGACCAGAACACGACCAGCCCGATGGAGAGGAGACCGGCCGCCACGCCACCGGCGACCAGCGCGCGCTGGGTGCCGTTGGCCCCGCCCCACCACTTCGTCAGCCGCTCGGCTGCGCTCGCGAGCATGGACAAGCCTCAGCCCTCCGCGCTAG
>JALGZR010000109.1 GCA_025774805.1 bacterium | reverse complement strand
ATACGATCACCGTGAGCAACAACGGCCCGGACTCCGCTACCGGCGTGGAGATCACCGACGCCCTGCCCGCCGGGTTGACTTACGAAGCCGACACTCCGAGCCAGGGAACCTACTCCAGCGGCACGGGCGTGTGGACTGTGGGCGGAATCGCCGCGTCCTCGGGCGCCACGCTCGTTCTCTCCGCGACCGTGGACGCCGGCACCGGCGGCTCTACCGTCGCCAACACGGCGGCGGTGACCGCAGTCGATCAGGCGGATCCCGCCTCCGGGGACGAGAGCGACTCGGTGGACGTCACCGTCCGGAGCGCGGATCTCGCGGTCACGAAGTCCGTGGACGATCCCACCCCGAACGAGGGTGGCAATCTCACATACACGATCACCGTGGCGAATCTCGGTCCCGACGACGCGACGGGCGTGGCGGTCACGGACCTCCTGCCGGTCGAGCTGACGTACCAGTCTGACGTCCCCGGCCACGGGATTTACCTTCCCGGAACGGGTCTGTGGGCGGTCGGCACACTGACCGTCGGCGACAGCGCGGTCCTCACCGTCACGGCGACGGTGGACGCGGGGACGGCCGGCGCGACGATCACGAACACGGCCTCCGTCTCGGGGTCGGACCTGTCCGATCCGGTGGCGGGGAACGACGTCGCCTCGGTTGACATCGATGTGACTTCGCGGGTGACGGTGAGCGCGGACGTGCAGCCGTTCGGATCACTTCGCCCCGGTGGTCCCCTGCAGCCCGTGCTTGATCTCACGTTGACCAACCAGTCCGCCTCCACGGACACGCTTTCGTCTCTGACGGCTGTCAACAGCACGAGCGGGATCGGTACCGCGGTGCAGCTCGACGCGGAGTGGCAGACCCTCGAGCTCTACGTCGAGGGCGATGTCGAGCCGATCGCAACGGCGACGTTCTCCGGTGGTCGCGCCGCGTTCTCGGGCCTGGCCGTCCCGCTCGCTGCCGCGGACACGCTGCGCCTCGAGGTCTGGAGCGCGGCGTCGCTGACCGCCAGAGACGGCGACGTCCTGGATCTTGTCGTGCAGGCTCCCTCCGACGTCGTGTTCAGCGGGGCAACGGTTGTCGACGCCACGTGGCCCTTGGATCCCCTCGGTGAGTTCGCCGTGGACGGAATGACGGCGGCCCAGATCGCGCCCGGCGCCGCAGGGGCGACCGGGCTGCTCACGGGCTCCGCTCGAAACCTCGCTCTGGCCGTGCGTCTCCCGGCGAACGGTTACGAGGCCGACGTGCTGCAGAAGATCAGTGTGGTGAACGAGGGGGACGCGCAGCCGGGTACCGATCTGGAGCGTCTCGAAGCCTGGGTCGATCAGGACGACAATGGCGTCTTCGACCCCCCGAGCGACCTGCTGCTCGGCGAGATGGTGGACACGGGCGACCGCTGGATCATCACGGGGCTTTCGAGCCCAATCCCCGTGAACGGCCTCGGCGCATTCGTTACCTGTGACATCGCCGTGCTGGCGAACGAGGGGCGCACCGTGCGAATGGGGTTGCCGGCAACGCCGGACAACGGGATCGGCGTGGTGAGCGCGAACGATGGCCCCAACGACCTGGTCGTCCGCAGCCCGGCTCTTCAGACGATCACGACCGTCGACCGCGTCACCTGGAGTGCTCTGCCTGTCCTGCCGGTGACCGTATCGCCGGGCGGCGCCGACGTCGTGCTGCTGCATCTCTCGGCCCAGAACTCCTATGCGGTCTCGAAGACTCTGGTCTCGCTGGAGGTGGCGAACGGGACGTCGGGGCCCGGCACGACGACCGAGCGGGACGCCGAGGTGGACCGGTTGCTTCTCCGAGTGGACGGGGACGGAGACGGGACCCTGGGGACCCTCGCCGCCGACCCGATCCTCGGAACCTCGTTCTTCACGGGTGGATCCGCGACGTTCACCGGCATCGGCCATGTCCTGGAGCCCGGAGAGACCCGCGACTTCTTCGTGACCGCAGATGTGTCGCTGACGCGTGCGGCCGACGGAGACGTGGTGACCGCGCGTGTCGTCGACGGAACGTCCATCACGTTCACCGACGCAACGGGGACCGCGGCAAGCTGGCCGCTCGATTCGGGGGCCGGGGCGACGATCGACGGGATGGTGGCCGCTCAAATCCTCGTGAACTCGCCGCCACCCGTAACGCTCGGTCCCGGGGAGGGTCCCGGGCTCGCGCTGGACCTCGTGGTCCCGGACAACGGGTACGCGGTGGACGTGCTCGCCGGGCTGTCCCTGCGGAATGACGGGACGGCGACCACGACGGATCTCGCGGGCGTGCGTCTCTGGCGGGATGGCGGCGACGCCGTGTTCGACGCCGGGGCAGTCGATGACGCGGACCTGGGCGGCCTGGTGTACTCAGGTGGCCGCTGGGTCATGCCGGTTGTGGCGGACACGGTCGGGGCTGGGGGCTCGCGCTACTACGTGGCGGTAACCGCGGCGGGCACTCCGACGGACTCCGCCACGGTCCGCCTCACGGTGCCCGTCGGGGGGATCTCCGTCGCGTCCGGAAACGACGGGCCGATCGACGCGGAGGTCGCATCGCCGACAACGATTCTCCTGAGCACGGCGCGCCTGCTCGCGCACTTCGATCTCGACCCCGGGGTCAGCACGGTAGGGGGTCTCGTGACGGGCACGCTCGCAGTGCGCAACGCAGGTCCCGACACGATCACCGCCATCACGCCGTCTGCTCTCGTGGCATCGGGAACAGGAACGCTGTCCGTCATGGGCGGCCCCCTCCCGGGGACGATGGACCTGGCGCCCGGAGCACAGAGCACCTTTGTCTGGTCGCTTCGGGCCGACTCGGTGGGAACGGTGCAGCTCGAGACGAGCGTGGCCGGCGTCGAGAGCGGGAGCGGCCTTCCGCGTCAGTCACTCACGGTCCTCTCGGACGTCCACCAGGTGTTCCTCGAGGCGCAAGTGCTGGACCTCTTTCCGGTGGAGTCGATGCCGTTCTCCGTGAGCCGCGGGCAGACCGACGTCGTGCCTCTCAGCCTTACCTTTTCGAATCCGATCTCGGCGGGTTCCTCCGACATCCGCCTGCGGGCGCTGCGGATCCGTGTCGAGGACGGGTCCGGCGCCCCGATCATTCCGGCGAATCTCTTCTCGCGTGTCGTCGTGACGGAAGGGGCAGAGATGTACCTGGACAAGACGACTCTGGAGACGGCCGGAGGCGAGATCGATCTCACCCTCACGCAGCCCGTGCTGATTGAGAGCGGAGGCTCCGGGGGGCAGGCCACGCTGAGTCTGTCCCTTGCCATCGCCGACTCGACGATCGTACCGGAGTTCCGCGTCGCGATCGTCGACAGCTCCTGGTTTGTCGCGGAGGACGCCAATAGTGGAGCTCCGGTGACGGTGGACCTTCAAGGCGCTTCCTACCCGGTGGTGTCGGGACTCGCCCGCGTCGTCGGCGAACCGGAACAGCTCGATGTATCGACGGGCTCGAACCCGAGTCAGACGGTGACGAGGGGCCAGGCGAGCGTGAGCGCGCTCCGTCTCGACCTGTTGAACCCGGATCCAGGCGGGCTCGCGGCCGATGTGCGCGTGAGCGAGATCCAGGTGTCCCTCGTCGGCAGCGGTGGCGTAGCGATCGCCTACCCGGAGGCGTATTTGGACAGGATACGCGTGGAGGGCCCGATGCAGACGCTGCTCGACAGGGCCCTGACCGCGGCGGACGACACCACCTTGACCCTTTTGCTGTCGACGCTTCTCTCGGTCCCGGTGAACACGCCGTTGCCTCTTGCGATCACGGTCGACGTGGCGGACTCCGCGAGCCTCGAAACATGTCAACTCCGTCTCGGGGCGGCGTCGGCGTTCGATGCCCGTGACGCGAACACAGGGTCGAGCGTTCCGGTCGTCTACGCGGAGTCCCCGCTGGCGGGCGGCCTCCTGACCGTGCAGGCTCCCGCCGTGTCCCTGACCGCGTCCGGCGATGGGATGCTTCCGGCCACGCTCACGGTTGGGGACCAGGAAGTCCCGGCCATGACCCTCCGGCTGTCGCACCCCGGTGGGCGCGGCACCGCGGCGATCCGGTGTGACAGCCTGGTCTTCGCGCTGCGCGACGAGCGCGACGATCCACTCGTGCCGGCGGTGTTCGTCGAACGGTGCGCGGTGGTGGACGGCGTCTCGGAGGTGGGTTCGGTGGCCGGGCTCCCGGGGGCGGGCAGCACCTTCGTGGTTCCGCTGTCCGGGGTGACGATTGCGCCTTCGGACACCGTCTCGCTCGAGATGCGCCTCGACGTGGAGGCGACCGCGCCGTCGTCCTTTCTCGGTATGTTCCTGACCGACACGGCGATTCGTGCCGCCGACGCGAATCTCGGAACGCCCCTACCGGTATATGCAGCTCCGGGTGAGGCGTTCCCGTTCTCGTCGAACCTGACGCGACTCGAATCGCCGCCTCGAGAGCTCATGGTCCACTTCGAGAGCCTGATGCCACCGGTGCTCGTCGCCGACGGTCGGGGGGTCGTTGCGGCGAACCTGGTCCTGCGGAACCCCGCGCCGGAGTCGTCCGGGACCATTCGGGTCGACGGCCTCGAGCTCGGCGCCGCCAATCGCGATCTGGCGCCGATCCCGGTCGGGGAGGCGGTCACGGTGGTCGAGGCGTTCATTTCGGATTCCCTGTGGGCGACGAGCGGTCCGCTGGCCGCCACGGAGACGAGCGCGATCCTATCCGCGGCAGGCGAGCTGGCGCTCGATCCCGGGACGCCTGTGCCGGTGGAGATCCGGGCGACCCTGCGTGTCGGGTCCGGGACCGAGACCCTTCGTCTCGGCTGCGACGCGCAGGGGATTCGGGTGATCCAGCCTGCCAGCGCGCTGTTGTCCGTTTCCGTGGCGCCGGAGAGTGGCGAGGCGTTCCCATTCTGGACGGCGGCCGGCAACTTCAGCGGCGGCACTTTGTCGGAAAGCTGGTCGAACCTCCCGAATCCGTTCGCGGCGGGGCGGGAACAGACGACCTTCGTGTTCTTCCTGGATCAGCCGGCGGAGGTTTCCCTGCGCCTCTACACCGTCCGCGGCGAGCCGGTCCGCACTCTGATCGACCGGGAGCGACTCCAGGCCGGGCTCTACCAGGATCGGGCCTGGAACGGCCGCAACGGGCGGGGACACGTTGTCGTGAACGGCGTCTACGTTGCCGAAATCAAGGTCGCCTTCGACGACGGATCCAGCGAACGACACCTCAGGAAGGTGGCGGTCATTCGGTGATCGAGCCGGGCGCCGCCGCATGGCGCGCTGTCCCCGTTCCAGCCGCCGTTCTAACCAGCGCCCGCGTGCTCTAAGCATCGGATCGAGTTGGAGGGCGACCGTCGAGGCGCGAGCGTTCGTCGAGACGGCCCGGGGCCATCCTCTCAACGCTTTGTGCGACGACGACTTCCTTCGGCTCGGGGTGGCGTACTACTGTTAGAGACCCCATGAACCGTCACAGGAGAGTCGCCACGACGAACAGGACGGCGACCGCGCTCTTCACGAAGGGGCACAGACGCATCGGGAGCACGGAGGTTCTGGCCCCCGTGAAGGCGCTCACGAGGGCCATCGCGAGGAGCATGCCCGCGGACAGCCGGTAGACGAGGACCGATGCTCCCGCCTCGGCCCCGACGACCAGGGTCACCAGGCCCACGAGGAGGCCCACGAACACCATCGCCAGTCCCTCGGCGGTCCACTCCATGACGAGAATCCGGCGATTGTCGGAGCTGAGGGCACCGAACCCCGCGACCACGGGACGGACGGCGGCAATGTGGGCAATCCCCCAGACCCCGATCACCGCCGCCCCCAGATAGAGCAGCCCAGTGTTCATCGTCGCCTCTCCTGGGCGCGGCGTCGCCCGTGGCGGGTCCTCGAGAGTCTTCTCCGTCCCGGGCGACGCGGCGCCCCCGGCTGACGAAGTCAAACTCCCGCCGTGAGAAAGACTATGGTCCCGAGAACCGGGCCTGTGGTCTACTGGAATGTAGGGGTCTTCGAGCCGCATCACCCCTGTGGGCAGGGACTGTGGGCAGGGAACCCGCGGCCGAGCGGGGGGAAGTTGGCATGAAGCCACCGGAGATGGCGCTCGCCGGAAACGGCCGGCACCAAGTGGCCGCGAAGCTGGAATCCGGGTCCTCCGAGGTGCCCCTGGCTCCGGACGTCCACCGGGGTGCCTGCCAGAGGCTTGCCTGGGTGGCGCTCTGCTACGCCATCGGCTACGCGGTGGTCTTCGGCTACTACTGGTCGCAGGTCTTCACCCACCACGCGCTACGACCGGACCTGTTCAACAACGTCGTTGCCGCCGCCGCCGTCGGTCTCGGCCTGGTCGTCTACGTTCGCGCGAAGAGGTGCGTCCCCACTTTGCAGCCCACGTGTGAGACGGGCTGCCGCAGCGTTCCCGTCGTCTCCTACGCGAGGCTCGCCTCGGTGTTCGAGGTGGCGGCCGCCCTCGGGATGGTGGCGGGATGGGGTTGGGGATGGGAGCAGGATCTGGCCGTGAAAGTGCTCGGGGCCGGAAGTTCCGTGGGAATCGAGACCGCGAACCTGCAGGCGGACTTCGTCGACCGTCTCGCCGAGGGACACGCGCGAATCTTCGAGTTCTTCGGCGTCACGTGGGTGGGCGTCTGGGTCATCTTCTTCCCGTTTCTCGTTCCCAGCGAGCCCCGCGAGTCGGTCTGGACGTCATTGCTGGCCGCGAGCACGGTGCCGTTCGTCCTGCTCGCCTCGCTCCTCGCGCACGGCATTCCCGACGCGGCCCGGCCGTGGGTTCCCGAGTACCTCGGCAACATGATCATTCCCACGTACATCTGCGCGGGGTTCGCCGTCATCGCATCGCGCGTCGTGTACCGGCTGACCCATGAGCTCTCGAAGGCGCGCCGGATGGGGAGCTACGAGCTCGTCGAGAGGCTGGGGGCCGGGGGGATGGGGGAAGTGTGGAGGGCGAAACACCGCATGCTCGCGAGGCCCGGCGCCATCAAGATCATCCGTCCCGAGGCGCTCGGTGCGGGCAATCACGAGCAGACGGCAACGGCCCTGAGGCGGTTCGAGCGGGAGGCACAGGCGACGGCGGCCCTCCGCTCACCACACACGGTCGATCTCTACGACTTCGGCATCACGGACGAGGGGAGCTTCTACTACGTGATGGAGCTCCTGGACGGGGTCGACTTGAAGTCACTCGTCGAGAAGCACGGTCCCGTGCCGGTGAAGCGGGCGTCCTTCGTGCTTCGTCAAATCTGCGCCTCGATTGCCGAAGCGCACACACGTGGACTGATCCACCGCGACATCAAACCGGCCAACATCTTCGTCTGCCGACACGGCCTCGAGTACGACTTCGTGAAGGTCCTGGACTTCGGGCTGGTAAAGAGAGCCGATGAATCCGACGACGTCGGGTCCCAGCTGACGGCAGCGGGCACGGCGCCCGGGACTCCGATGTTCATGTCCCCCGAGATGGCTCGCGGCGACGATTCCGTCGACGGGCGCGCGGACATCTACGCCCTCGGATGCGTCGCTTACTGGCTCGTGACCGGACAGTTCGTCTTCGACGGAGACTCCCCGATGGATGTCATCGTCCGGCACATTCGCGATGATCCCGTTCCGCCGTCGGCTCGCACCGAGCTCGACATTCCGGGGGACTTCGATCGGGTCGTGCTGGATTGCCTCGAGAAGGATCCCTCGAAACGTCCCCAGACGGCCGAGGAGCTCTCCCGCCGCTTCGACGAGTGCGAGGGGCGGGCGGGCCGCTGGACTCACGACCTGGCCGCAAAGTGGTGGACCCTCCACGTGCCGCCCGCCCGAACGGGGCTTGGCGAGGTCGCGTTCGACGATGCCGCGGGGGCGCGGGAGGTCCGGCCCGCCGAGACGGTTCCTCGCGCCTGACGTCGAGGCGGTCGCCCTTGCCGCCGCCGGTCGCGACGTCCGGACGCCGCCACGCACGCTACGAAGTGGTTCACCTCCGGAGCGCCCACATGAGGATCGCCGTCCCCAGAGCGACGAGGAGGATCGGTCCGAGCGAGACGTCGATGGCCGCGAGCTCCCAGACGGCGGCCAGGGTGATGGCGCCGCCCACGAAGAACCAGAAGCTCTCGTACTCCAGGCCGAAGCCCCGGCGGACGACCTGCATGACGAGCGTCAGGATCCCGACGCCGAGAAGGGCGATTCCCCAGCCGACGTCGAGCAACAACGACACGCTGACCCAGAGGAGGAAGAGGCCCCATCCGGCGCCGTCGATTCTTCTTGCGATGTCGCCTGGGCGCCCCGAGCCGAATCCGGCGCAGGGCATGCAACACATCCGTCGCATGATTCACCTCTCCTCTCGATCCGAGCTCGCGAACTTCTTCGGGCCGTAGACCTTCGAGTGGGCGATCCACGCCGGGCACCAGCTCCGGTGCCAGCGCATGAGTCGCCCGAACGCGGACAGCGGCTTCCGTTCCGCTCGAGCGCAGATTCCGCAACCGTGACAGACCCGGGCCAGGGTCAGGGTCACGGGGCCGTGGGACGTCGTGGTCTCCATGTCGAATCCTCCTTTCACCCACTTGGACGGACTCGCGAGCGGGAGGGATACAGCTGCGAGAAGTAATTCGGCGGAGCCGGGCTCAGGCGGGCGGGTCGTCCGGGGTCTTGCGGTCGCAGCGGAGGACCTGGTCGCGGTCGTGGTAGAAGCGGCACTGATCCTGGAGGGCGGCGCGAAGCCGCTTCCGGGCCCGGTGGATCCGGATCTTGGCCGTGGCGAGCGAGCATTCGCTGACGCGGGCGACGTCCGCGGCGGTCAGCCCCTCCAGGTCGTGGAGCACGAGGGCGGTCCGGTAGTCGGGCGGGAGGGAGTCGATGACATCACGGATGCACTCGTTCATCTCGTCGATCACGATCGCCTCGTCCTGCTCGGGCTCGGACGCGGCGTGCTCCTCCTCGAGGAACTCCAGAAAGGTCTGCTTGCTGCCGCCCTTGCGAAAGTGATCGAGACAGACCCGGTGGGCGATGCGGAACGCCCAGGTCTTGAGCGTCGAGCGCCCCTCGAAGCCCGGAAGCCCCTCGGCGATCTTGATCGACGTCTCCTGGAAGAGATCGTCGGCCAGCATGGGGTCGCCCACCATTCGCTCCAGGTAGGAGCGAAGGGTGGGGCCCAGATCCTCGATGACATCTTCGAACGATGCGTCTCGGGACGCACGCTCATTCACGGGCCGACCCCCGAATCACAGCAGGGCGAATCTGCTACTTTCGATGATACTGCGACGTCAGAGTCACCGCCACAAGCGGGTTTCTCCTCGGTGTTTGCGGTTCGCAGGCTCTCGTGACCCAGGGCGGCCGTCGCAGCCTCCTGAACTTTTCGGGCCGGCACCTGCCGGACCGTGTCGGCGACCTCGATGGCCTCCGCGATCTCCTCGTCGGTCAGGCCGGCCTCCCGTCCCCTCCGGATGTGGTACTTGATGCAGGGGATGCAGTTGCTGGCGAGCGAAGCGCCGATGGCCGCGAGCTCACGCTTCTGCGGGGTCAGGTGAGACATGGGATTCTCCTTTCCGTTCCGTTCGAGCTTGCCTTCACTCGTTTGGACGGAAGAAGGCCGCCGAGGGATACAGGGCCCACCGGTCCTGCCCTGCCGCCGATCCGCCGGGGGACCCGTGTCCCTGGACGAGGCTGGCTGTTCCGGTGGCGCGTCCGATCGAGCGGCCGCCGCCCCGCCCAGGACCTCTGGAACGGGACTCAGCGCGGGGGCTTCGGCCTCGACGATAGTCCGAGACCAGGGGCTCTTCCGGTCGCATGTTTGATGCGGCGTCGCTGGCTGCACCTATGGGATTCAACACGTGACGCCCTACGGGCGGGCTCCTTCCACCCGTCGCGCAGGTCACCGGGTTGGCGACTTCTCGAATCCGATTTACGCAAAGTCAGAGGCGGGCGGCCGCGAGGATTCATGAATTCAAGACTTCGTGGCCCACAATTCACAATCCCGAGTCCCACGACCGGCGACTTTCTGCACTCGGAAACAACAGGTCAGGAGAAATTGTAGAATCGCTTGTGGACCCATCGCCCTTCCTGTATTCTCCCCGGCGATTTTGGATCTTGACCTTCCGCACGGCGGTCGAGCGAAGAATCCTCCGGGAGCATCAGGACTTGGAGTCATGAGCCGGAGAACGACGCCGCGCTCAATGGACCCCCAAACAGGTGAGAACGGTCGGAGAGGCCGGTCACGGAAGGACCGGGGGTCTGAAATGCGTCACACTCACCGCAGATCGTCGTAGTTTCATCGTCCGGATTACCAGACCGAGTTTTCCGTTCATTTCGGCGGTTGGACGGACGTCCACGCCTCGGACACTTACTGCATGGGAGGAGGAATATGATGTCTCGATGGATCGTAGCCCTTTGCGTGGCGAGCCTCTTGCCGGCATTGCTGCTGCCGGGCACGTCAAGGGCGGTGGCACCGGATTTCGTCTATGAGACCACCCTTCCCGGCTACTATCTCGGTCGGGGTCTGGACATGGTCGTGGACGACGCCGGGAACGCGTTCGTGACCGCATCGTACTACGAGGACCAGCACACGCTCGATATCCTGATCTTCAAGCTCGATCCGGAGGGTACGCCGCTCTGGATCGTACCGGTCGGGGAAGACAACTCGGTGCACGACTACGCGACGGGCATCGTTCTGGACACCGCGGGAGACGTCTGGGTCACGGGGTGGACCTCGTCCGAGAGCTTCCCGACCACTCCGGACGCCCTGGATGACACTCTGACGGGGTTCACGGATGCCTTCGTCCTGAAGCTCGATTCCGAGGACGGCACGATCCTCTACGGCACGTACCTGGGCGGCGACTACGTCGACCGAGGCCGGGACATCTGTCTCAACGACGCCGGAGAGATCTACCTGGTGGGCTATACGGGTTCAACGGACTTTCCCACCACGGCGGATGCCTATCAGAGCGATCCGAGCGCCCCGCTCTACATCTTCCAGGATGCATTCATCACCAAGCTCTCCGCCGACGGCCAGACGATCCTCTACAGCACCTACTTCGGTGGGTTCGAGGACGACTGGGGCGAGAACATCGCACTCGAGGCGGATGGAGATATCGTGATCTCCGGGACCACCAATGCCGACGACTTTCCTCTGGTCAATCCCATCAATCCCAGCCCGGACAAGATCTTCATCTCGAGATTCTCGGCCGACGGCACCGAGCTCCTGTTCAGCACGTACTTCGGGGGACTGAGCATCGACTACCTGCACGACATGGAACTGGATGCGGACGACTTCGTGTACATCACGGGTTCCACCCGCTCGGTCTCCTTCCCGACAACCGCCGGATCGTTTCAGGAGAACTTCGTCGGCGAGATCAACGGCTGCGAGGAGGGCTTCCCGGGGCATCCCGTCAACTGCTACGACGGTTTCCTGGTGAAGCTGGCCACGGACGGCACCGGCGTTCAATACGGCACGTATCTCGGTGGAAGCATCAATGACGAGGGCTCCGACGTCGTCGTCGATGCCGCCGGATCCGCTCACGTCGTCGGATATACGGGGTCGCCCGACTTCCTGGGGACGGGAAACAACTTCGCCTCCATCTTCGTGGCCGGACTCGACGCCGCGGGGAGCGACCTCGAGTTCGCCGTCACGAAGCAGTCCCCCAGCGCCGGCTCGGGACACGGCATCGCTCTTGACCACCTCAACAACACGTACTTCACCGGCGCCCTGAATGTCCCGTACGACATCTATGTCGCGAAACTCAACAGTCTGGCGCCGGGGCCGGTGTCGGTCATCGATGCGGAAGGCGGGCCCGCGGTCCTTTCTCTCGGGCCGAACGTGCCCAATCCCTTCCGCGGGGCGACGCGAGTGACCTACTCGATCTCGGCCGGAGAGGCGGCTCGGACTCGACTGGCCGTCTACAATGCTTCGGGCCGCCTGGTGCGGACGCTCGTCGACGGAGTCGTCGCGGCCGGAGCGCACTCCGCATCGTGGGACGGCACGAACCGGGCCGGAACGCCGGTGCCGGCGGGCGTGTATTTTTATCGGCTCGAGGCCAGGGGAACGAGCAAGACCGGGCGCATGGTGCTGGTCAGATAGGACGTTCTCTGCCTAGGAGGTGTTTCGCGGGCGGGAGACGAGATCTTCGTTCCGTCAACTCGGATCGTCTTCCCGCCCGCGAACACCATCGTGACTCGCCGTCGAAGACGGCCCGTCCGTTCCGTCACTCGTGGATCAAGCCGTCCGAGCCCGCCTTGCTCACCGGAGCCGCGTGACCTTCCCCTTTTGCACATCGTCCCTCGTGCGAAGAACGTAGAAGTAGACGCCCGCGCCCACCGGCACACCCCGGTCGTCGGTTCCATCCCAGAGGACGGATCGCCGCCCCGCCGCCCCGGCGGGATCGGATAGCCTACGGATCTCCTTTCCGAGGACCGAATAGAGCGTGAGTTCCGCCGGACCGCCTCGCGGCGCGTCGTAGTCGATCGACGTTGAGGTTCGGAACGGATTTGGCCTCCCGACGCTTTGTACGACGGAGGTCGCGACGTCGGGCCGAACAGGTCCCGGAACCGAGGTCGCGTAGCCGGACACCGCCTTGAGGATCGTCCCGGAGTGGCCGACCGCCCAGCCGTGGAGCGGATCGACGAAGTCGACCGACTGGAGGTACGTCTCGCTCCCGCCGTAGATCGGGAACCACGTGGCACCCAGGTCGTTCGTCTGAAAGCTCTGGCCGCTCACGCCGAGTCCACCCACTGCCCAGGCGCTCGCGTGCCCGATCGCGGCGATGTCGTTCAGAGAGCTGTACGTGCCGTTGTACTCGCCGTAGCTCTCCGACCACGTCGCGCCGCCGTCCGTGCTGCGCAGGATCGTGTCCCGGTACGGCTGCTGGCCGGTGTCCGTCCCCGCCGCCCATCCGGTATTGGTGTCGACGAAGTGGACGGCGTCGAGATGGGCCGCCGTCTGCGCGTCGACTTGCTGCCAGGTGGTTCCGCCGTCGGTCGTTCTCAGGATTCGGCCGGCAAGGTCGGACATCGTGATCCACGCATCGAGGGGCCCGACCGAGGAGACCGACATAAGCGTGCCCGTGCCGCCGCCGGTCTGCGCGAACCAGTGGTCACCGCCGTCCGTCGTCGCGCGAATCGTGCCGTTCGTGCCCACGGCCCAGCCGATCTGTGTGCTCGCGAAGCTCA
>JALGZR010000108.1 GCA_025774805.1 bacterium | reverse complement strand
ACCGAGATGCTGAATTCAACGTGAGAACAAAAGGCGGCGGAGCGAGACGAACCGACATCAACATCACCTCATGGCAGGGAGGGGTGTGGGGTTCAGTGATGCGGGGCCGAGATCGACGGCCAACCGCCCGTCAATAGCCGTCGTGGTGATGCGACGGGTTTCCTCGGTACCGATTCCGGTACCGACGCTGGCCGTTCGATCCCGAAAGATCCGGTCGTGCGACATGGTCCTCGAGAGCAGGGTGTTGTCCACGGTGCAGTGCTGGACCGCACGTGCGGGGCGGGATCACGGACGGCGACGATCGTCCGAAGATTCTACCAAAGTCCCAAAAGGCAGGTCAATCCGCCGGGCCCCGGCGGGGAGCCACCCTGCCGTGCAGATCTCACTCGCCTCTGTCTCTGCAGCCGCGGCGGCCCGCCACGCCCGGAGAGGGACGCAGGCCAGGGAACCCCAGAAAGGCGAAAGAACCCCCGGATTCGGTCAGGGGCGCCCGTCCCGATATCGGGCCTTGAGAGAGCCCCAGCTGGAGGTCTCGAAGTGGAGCGGCGCCGGGGCCGCACACCCGACCCCGGCCCAACCGATGTCTCCGCCGTCGCTCGCCGCCCCGTGGCAGGGAGAGCTCTCGAAGATCCGGTAGTCGTCAGATCCGGCGGGATCACAGAACAGGGGATTCTCGGAGAAGTTGGAGTCGGTTCCGATCGGGTAGATGCACCCGCCCCCGAACTCCCCGCGCACGTTGACCGCGTCATCATTCCAGATGTCACAATGGGAAAACTCCGCCACCGCGGACGAGCAGAAGACAAGATCACCTCGAGTCGCGCAGCAGAGGATGGAGTCGAGGACGTGAACCCGCGCGCCCGTGTCGACGAACAGTGCGGCCCCGGCGCTTCGGCCGGCGTTGCCGGTCATGGTGGTTCCTTCGACTTCGAACTCGCCCGTGAAGGAGCCGGCGAGGCACCCGCCGAACTTCGCGGAGTTTCCTTCGAAGAGACAGTCGCGGACGGTGATCTTTCCTCCGAGCTCGATCTGAAGCGCTCCCCCGTAGAGTTCGGCGTCGTTGCCTCGGAAGTCGCACGCTCTCATGGAGACGTCGCCCCCGACCTGGGCCCAGGCGCCCCCCGCTCTCATCGCCCTTTCGTTTCGAAACGTCGTCCCGCGAACCGTCCCGTTGCTCATCAGACTCCGGACCGCTCCCCCCCGATCGGCTCGAAAGGGCGGTGTCTCCGAGTGGTTGTGGTCGAACTCGCAGTCGACAATGCTGAACGACGTGGACTCGAGCCAGATCGCTCCCCCTTCGCCTAACGTCCGGTTCGAGGCGAAGCGCGAGTTCTCGATGGACAGAGCGGTCGTTCGGGTCGAGTGGATCGCGCCGCCCTCGTTCGCCCGGCAGAACTCGAATGTACAATCGTCGAACGATGCGGACGGACAATCGACGAGTGAGACCGCCCCTCCGCCGAAAGTGGCCGATCCGGCGGAGAATTCCCCACCGGTCACGACCACCGAGGTGCGGAGGGCGTGGAGAAGCCCCCCGAGGTCGAACGTCGTGCCGGTGCTCAACGTCGTGCCTTCGAGGCGGAGGGTGTCGACGTCGGCGGCGTAGATCCCGGCCCCCGGTGTGCGGACGATCGGTTGCTGACTGAGGGCCTCGCTCAACGTGACGTTCAGGATCGTCGCCGCGTCCAACCCGTTCAAGTAGATCCCCGCTCCTGAGGATCGCGAAACGACCCGCTGGATTCGGGTGTCTTCCGCGTGCAATCGGCCGCCGAGCATGCGGATCGCGCCCCCGCCGGTTCCCTCGGATAGACTCAGGTGATCGCTCATGAGGCAGGTCCGAACCGTCAGGTCGGCCGCGTCCTGGGCGAGGATCGCATGCCGCCCTCCGTGGAACTGGATCCCGTCGACCACGACCTTGTGTGACCCGTCGATTCGGATCAGCGGCCGATCGAAGGTGATCGTGTCGTCCCGGATCACGGTGACGTAGACGCGCGGATCCCGGACCGCGAAGTCGATGCGCCAGCCACCCTGAACCGTGAGATCGTCGCGGACCTTGAGGTCGACGCCGACGCCCCGGTTCACGTAGTAGGTGGAGCCGCCGTTGCCCGCGATTCGGATCGTGTCCCCCGCGGCCACGCTGTTGAAGGCGAGTCGGAGGTCCGGGATGTCGACCGGCACGCGTATCACGTCGCCCCGGGCCGAGTCGACAGCGAGCAGCCCGATCGCGAGCGCGAAGCCGGCGGCTCGTCCGGCCGCTCGTCCCAGGAACCGCATCTCCACGAGGTCTCTCCCAGGGGATATCGACTTCTCGGCAGGAGAACGGGGAGCCCTGCCAGTGTACCAGGTCAGAATCGGATCTTCAATCCGACCATGACGATCGGACCCGACCAATCATAGCCATGTTCGTAATTGCGTCCCCGGGAGTCGAACCCTCCGTCCTCGGGCACCGTCTCCAGCTCCTCGAACGTCAGCTCCAGACTCGGCAGAGAGAACTGGCCGATCTTGACGTCGGAGTCGTCGATGCCCAGCTCGCCGGAGATGTATCGAAACTCGACGAAGGGAAACGCCCGGCTCAGCAGCATGAAGTCGCACCCGACCACGCCTTGGACTCCGACGTCGAACTGGCTCCACTTCGCAATGGTCCTCTGATCGGGATTGCCGGGATCGGCCGCCCGCACGTCGGGGCGAACGACGACGAAGTCGTTCGCGAGCGACACGAAGACCACTCCTCCCCCGACGTAGGGACGGATGAGCCCGTCGGTCCGGAGAAGGCCCTGCAGAGTCATATTCATGACCAGACCGTCGAACTGGGGCGCGGAGAACCGGCTGACGGTGAGGATGGTCTCGCTGCTCGTTCGGTAGTAGCTGAAGTCTCCCTCCGCGCGAAACCGGTCGGTGAGTCGGACACGGACCTTCAGTCCCACCGGCCAGGCGTAAGAACCCTGCTCGTCGAACTGCCAGTCCCACGGATCATGCCATCCGATGAAGAAGGCGTAGTCCCCGCGATCGTACCGGCTCTCGAGGATCTCCTCCTTGAGCCCCTTGGCGTACGCCGGCTCTCCCCCGCCGCCGGGAAGCATCAGGAGGGCCGCAGCGGAGAGGAGAATCGGGCTCCTTCTCCGCTTCGTCGGGAAACCGGTGAGACGGCTCATCTTGTTCACTATGCGCTCAGGGCCGCATTGCCGCAACGCCAAAGGGCCCCGTCCGGAGACGGGGCCCTCGGATATCCAGAGCCCGGAGTGAGCGCGCGGGCGCTCACTGCTTTGAAGCGCGGTCTAGGAGGCTGAACTCGATGCGACGATTCAGCGCCCGCCCATCACGGTTGTCGTTGCTGGCGATAGGGTGGTTCGGGCCCAGGCCCTTGGCGCTGAGTCGGGACGGCTCCACACCGTGATTCACGACGAGGTACTTCATGACCGCGTCCGCCCGCCGCTGGGAGAGCGCCAGGTTCGTGGACAGACTGCCCTGGCTGTCCGTATGACCCTCGATCACGACGCGGACCGTCGGGTTGTCGAGCAGGAACTTGGCCGCCTCCGCCAGCGTGGTGTAGGAATCCTGCTTGATGCTGGCGGTCCCCGAGTCGAAGTAGACGCCCTTGAGTGTCATCTTCTGAGGGAGAATGCCCAGGTGGAAGTTTCGAACCGCGGCCTCCGTCTCTTCGATGACCACCGACTCGACCTGGGCGATGTGACCCGGGCTCGTCACGGAGAGGTTGTACGTCCCGGCCTCGAGCTCGAGCTCGTAAAGACCGGTCGTCGGATCGACCGAGGCGGTCTGCGTCGTCTTGCCCCGTGCGGTGACCGTGGCCGGGATGCTCTTGCCCGTCTTCAGGTCGTGAACGTAGCCGGACAGGACACCCATCGTCGCCGTGAGATCGCGGCTCAGTGAGATGTCCTGAGCGACCATCTCTCCCGCCAAGATCTTGGTCGAGCGCGTTGCCGTCATGTAGTTCCGGGCCTCGAACTCCAGGTCGACCTCGCCCTCGTTCACCCGCTCGATGACGTAGGCGCCGGTCGCCGGATCGGTCTCGACCCAGCGCTCGGTCCCGGTCACCCGAACGCGACCGAACAGAGGATTGCCGGTCTCCCGGTCACGGATGCGCCCCCGCACGCCACCGAAGACGTTTCGACGCATCATCGTGAAGTCGAACTCCTCGGTCTCGTGGCCCTTGATCTCCACGACCCGAGTCTTCGCGTTGTATCCCTCGGCGGAGAGCTCCAGAACCGCGTAGCCCTCGTCGAGCGTCTTCCGGAACCGGCCGTCGGCGTCGGCGACGACGGGGTCCTCCACGCTGTTCCGGACCCCGATGCGGGCCCCGGCGATCGGCTCGCCGGTCTCGGAGTCGCGGACGATGCCGAGCAGGCCCCCCTGAACCGGAGCGACGAATCCACCGAAGGTCAGGCCGCTGACCACCTGCCACGTCGGACCGGAGAGCTCGTCGGCGACGGAGAGCTCCACCCCGTTCGTCCAGACGAACGAGCCCGATCGATTGTGCAGACGGATGCCCGGAGTCACGCGCATGGGGTTGTACTTGAACTCGGCCGGGGAATCGATGTCGTGCTCACCGCTCCGCTCGGCGAAGAACGTCAGGTGATTCGGCACCGGAATCTCGATGCCGGCGCCGTAGAGGAATTGATCCCCGTGCAGGACGGAACGCGCGGGGGTCGGCCCCATACGGGTCATCGCCCAGGCGACCTCGTCGAAGCTGCCCGTGCGATTGAGGTACCCCGCATTGAGGTGGAATCGGACGTCGGGCCTCTGGTCGGCGCGCAGGTGCGAGTAGGACAGGGCCAGGCGTCCCGCGATGTCGACGCCCTCCGAGTCCCAGCTCCCCGTGAAGGCACCGTCATCGCCCGTAGCCGTCGCGACGGACAACCCGACTCCGAGCATCCAGTCCCGTCGCTGCGCCGGGGTGAGTAGGGTCTTCACGCTGAGGGCCACGTCCGAGATCCCGACCGCCCGGTCCTCGCCCGCGATCTCCGGGTGGGCCAGTTGGCCTTCCACGAGACCGCTGACCGCGAGCTCCACATAGGGACTCGCCGCGTAGCCCAGACTCAGTCGTCCGGCGCCGTACTTGATGACCTCGTCGCGGGAGCGAATGCTCTGATCGCGTGTGTAGTACTCCCGAGTGACGAGACCGTACACCGTTGCCGAGACGTAGCCGGTCGCCGATGGGGATGCCGATTGGACGCGAAGAAGGCCGCTCACTCCATCGAAAGATGTTCCTGCCGCCTGAGCGGTACCGGCCACGAGCATCCCCGCCAGCGCCATCCCGAGAGCCAATCCCCCGGGACCGAAGGGGCACTTGTTCGAAGGCATTCGTTTCCTCCTCGTCGGGCTCATGGATACCCTTGCGCTCGTGGAATCGGCGCAACGGAGCGAGGTCTTGACTCGATTCTTGCGTTCTCTGGTCTCCGAACGACCCCCGAACGCGGGCCCGCCCGAGGCCGCTCGAGGAAGCGCTCCGGGCCCCGGGAGGGTTTCCTCGGACCCGACGCCGACACCCCCCACCCCGGCCTCCCTCAGGCCGAGCGGCGGACCCGGATACGGCGCACGGGGCCCGTCACCTCGACGGAGAGCAGCTTGTGGCCGTGACTCCGGCACCAGAGGCGGACGTCCTCCTCGGCGGCCGGATCGTCCGTGAGCAGGCGGGCCACCCCTCCGGGAGGCAGGGCCCGGACCTTCTCGGCGAGGCGGATCAGCGGAATCGGGCAGAGGAGGCCGACCGCGTCCACCTCGGCCTCGGACGGAGGGACGGGGGCTCCGGGGCGGCGGGAGTTGCTCACGTCGATCTCCGGTCGGGGTGGCTCTCAAGCTCTTTGCTAATATGGCCGAATCTTAGTGTGAAGCGAGAGGTGCTCGACGGAGGGTGAATCACGCCCTGTCCGAAGGGCCCCGTCGTGCCGGGGAGTTCCGGGGTCGGAGACCACCCGGCGCGGCGGGATCGGCGGCCGCTCCTGACTGAGGGAACGGGATCCTCATGAACAGCCTGCGGATCCGGGAACGGGTCCGACTCCGCGTCATGGCGAGGAGCTTGGGCTTCAAGGCGACGCTCGCCGTCGCCTCGTTCCTGGTGATGATCTCCGTCCTGCTCTCGACCCTGTTCGCGATCCAGGTCGAACAGGGGCAGCGGGAGGCCCTCCTCCACCACGCGGAGGAGTGGGCCGCGGTCGTCACGGAAGCGGTGGCGAAGGGCGTCGAGGCGAACGACCCCGGGTCTCTCAACGGCATGCTGGAGGCCGTCGAGCGAACCCCGGACATCCTGTACCTCGTCGTGCACGGAGAGCGGGGAGAGCTCGCCTCCTGGCGCGGGCGCTGCTCCCCTGCCACGAAAGCCCGCCTCGACGAGGAGGCGCCGCTGGATTTCTATCGCACACCGAGTCGCCGCGCCACGGTCCTCCGGGACGACGGGATCCCCGTCCTCGACGTCGTCGCGCCGGTATCCGGTGCGAAGACGATGTCTCCCGTCCGACCGGGAACGCTCGGAGGCGGGCTCGAGCGGGAGCTCGCGGCGGTCGGCTCGATTCGCTTCGGCCTCGATCTTCGACCCTCGGAGCGCCGGGCCGAGCAGATGCGAACCCAAGCCGTGGTCAGCACGCTGATTGTGATCACGCTCGGGATTCTCGGCACGCTGTTTCTGGTCGGCACGATCGTCGGCCCCATCCAGGAGCTGGCCCGAGCCGCACACCGGATCTCCTGCGGGGATCTCGACGTCCATCTGGAGCCGGGGCCGAGCGACGAGGTGGGCGTGCTCATCCGCTCGTTCAATCGAATGGCCGATCGCCTCCGCACCGCCCTCCGGCGACAGAGCCTCTGGGGACGGGATCTCGAGAGACGGGTGCGGGAGAAGACCCGGGAGATCGAAGAGACCCGGAAGCACCTGGCCGACATCGTGGAGAACATCGGCGCGAGCGTTCTGGTGGCTGATCTCGACGGCACGATCACCTCGGCGAACTCCCCCAGCGAGGAGATCTTCGGTGAGAAGCCGCAGTGGATCGTCGGGAAGAAGATCGATCCCTACACTTGCGACCCCTCCCGAAGGCTTGACTCGATCCTCCCCGCGGTGCGTTCTACCGGAAGGCCGCTGGTCTACGAAGGCGAGCGCCCGACCTGGGCTCCGTCCGAGGGGCCGTCCACCCGGAAGCTCCTCGTCACGCACTCTCTCCTGCGCGACGCCGAAGGAAGCCCGACCGGCGTACTGCAGATCACGAAGGACGTGACGGCGCTCAAGCAGATGGAAGAGCGGCTCGTGACGAGCGAGCGCCTGTCGGCCATGGGCGAGATGGCCGGCGAGATCGGCCACGAGCTCAACAACTATCTCATGGCGATCGGGGGGCGGGCGGAGCTCATCCCGCTCACTTTGGCGAGGGGATCGAACTCCCGGAATCTGGAGAAGGTGAAGATCAGCGCGCAGCTCATCTCCGACCAGGTGGCGGAGATGCGCAAGCTGACCGACGGCCTGCTCCAGTCGGCCCGCAAGGAGTCCTCTCCCGAAGACATCGATCTCAACGCCCTGGTTCAGAGCACCGTCGACCTGATACGTCCCCAAAACAAGTACGATCGCATCACGTTCCGGGTCGAGCTCGCGAAGGAGCCTCTCCCCCTGTTCGCCGACCCGCAACAGCTCCGCCAGGTGCTTCTCAACCTGATCGGGAACGGCGCCGAGGCGACCCGGGAGGTGAGGCCCGACGGGGGGACTCTGACGATCGAGACCTTCCGGGAAGGGCCTCGGGCGGGATTCCGCGTGACCGACGACGGTCCGGGCGTGAGCGGGGCGTTGCGAGACCGGATCTTCGAGCCCCACTTCACGACGAAGCCGTCGGGGCACGGCTTCGGGCTCGCCGTCTGCCACCGGGTCGTCACGAATCACGGCGGGCGGATCGCGGTGGACACCGCCCCCGGTCGCGGGGCGTGCTTCACGGTGCAACTGGGAATTCGAGAAGCGGCTCCGGCAGCGGCCTCGCCTCCGTCTTCCCGTGAAACGGCTCCCGCTCTTTCTTCTCCGCTTCCGTCCCCAGGTACTGGATCTCCATCCAGCCGATGCGGTCACCCATGAGGAGCTGCGCCCAGCCGCGGTGAAAGCGGATCACTTCGACCGGCGTGCCGAAGCCGTATTGCCGGATCACCGTTGCGTCGGGCTCGGGCCGCTCGACGAACGGGGCGTCCGGGCGGACCACGTAGAACGTGTCGGTGTCGAGCGTCAGCTCAATGTCCCGCCGCTCGAACCGGGAGGAGGCGAACGTCTCCTGGTGACGCCAACCGGCATCCGACTCCGCGAGAAACGAGACCGGCCCGTTCTGCACGAGACGGAGATCTCCGAAGTGGTGTCGGGACTCGTAGCTCTGGTCGGCGTCGAGGCAGGGGACGGAGACGGAGTACTCGCCCTTCTCGTCGACCGTATCGATGTCCACGTACGAGAAGCACGTGTCGTAGTCGAGAGACCAGAACCGCGTGCCGGGCTGCCGGCTTTCCACGCAGACCTCGCTGCGGATCTCGATGGCGATCCGCTCGGGGAGTAGAAGGCCCCCCGAGGTCCGGACCCCACCGGAGACCCGAAACGTCTCCAGACGGTTCTGGAGTCGCAGGTAGGCGTCTTGGCGCGACTCGACCCGCGCTCCCGGACCACCGGGGCGCCCGCGGACGCCTGCCCCCGGGCCGCAGGCGGCAAGGGCGAGGGACACGATCATCCCGAACGCCAGACCCGCCCGCGCTCCGGTCTTCATCATGCCGGGCCTCCCGCCTGCGGGCCGCCAGTGGACCGTGCCGGCGTGGGTCCCACGGCTGAGCCCGGGGCGGGCCGAACGGGCCGAACGTGGAGCCCGGGCCGCACCGCCCGTGTCCGTGGGGCCGCGGCCGTGGGACCGGGGCCTCCGGGCCGTGGGTTGGCTTTCACTTCGCCCTTCGATACGCTGGCGACCCTTCGGGGCGAGCATAGGATCGGCTCTTCCCCCGCGCAACCGCCAGGAGAGTGGAAGATGGAGAAGAAGGACCTCCGGCGGCTGACCCTGCCCGAGCTCCGGGATCTGATCACCGACCGGGGGCTCCCGGAGTACCGCTACCGCCAGATCGCCCGGTGGCTCTACGACAAGGGTGTCGAGTCTCTCGCCCGGATGACAGACCTCTCCCTCTCCCTGCGGGAGGAGCTGGGGTCGGAGTTCGAGATCCGGGGACTGACGATCGAGGAGGAGCGGATCAGCCGGATCGACGGCACCCGGAAGTTCCTCTTCCGGCTCTCGGACGGAGAGGCGGTCGAGTCCGTTCTGATGCCCGCGGAACGTCGCATGACGCTCTGCCTCTCGACGCAGGTCGGTTGCACGCTCGACTGCATCTTCTGCCAGACCGGCCGGATGGGATTCCGCCGGAATCTCGAGCCCCACGAGATCGTGGGGCAGATCCTACCCCTGTGGACGCGGATTCGGGACCTCCGGTTGCGCACGAACCTCGTGTTCATGGGCATGGGAGAGCCGCTGCACAACCTCCCGGCCCTGGTGACCGCCTGTCGCACGATGATGGACCCCCTCGCGCTGAACCTGAGCGGAAACCGGATCACGGTCTCGACGGCAGGGGTCCTGTCCGGCATCCGGAGGCTCGCCGACACGGGGCTCGGCGTGCGCCTCGCCCTCTCGCTCAACGCCACCACCGAAGAGGTCCGGGCGAGGCTGATGCCGAAGGCGGCCCGGACCCCGCTCCGGGAGCTGCTGGCGGCGGCCCGGGGCTATGCGGAGCGGTACGGCTCCCGGGTCACGATCGAGTACGTCCTTCTGAGGCGGATCAACGACACCGAGGAGGACGCGCGCCGGCTGGGACGCATGCTCCGGGGCGGGCCGTTCAAGATCAACATCATCCCGTACAACCCGGGGGCCGGAACGGGCCTCGACGCGCCCGACCGGGAGCGGGTCGACACCTTCGCCCGCCGGGTCTGGCCCCAGGCTCCCGTCGTGACCGTACGCTGGAGCATGGGGCCCGACATCTCGGCCGCGTGCGGCCAGCTCCACACGACCCGAGCGACCGGCTAGCCTACCTCACCGGGCCAGAACGCGAACTCCCCCCCGCCCGAGGGCGGAGGGGAGCCGTCCGGGAGTCCCGCGCGGGTCCTCGGGACGCTGAAGCTCGAGATCAGATATCGTTTCCCTTGACGGTCTTCCGGCCGTTCCCCTTCGTTCTCTCGATCGCGCGCTTGACGAGTCGCGAGACCTCATCGGAGAGCGCCTCGATCGCGCCTGAACTGGTGGAGCAACCTTCTGCCTTGATCATATCGCGGATCTTCGACTGAACGACCAGAATGTCGGCCACGGGATTCCTCCTCGAACGGGCCCTCACGAGGCGTTGGCGAAACGGAGGCCCATACAGAGCCTTCCGAGGCATGCATCATGGGGCGCCCTCTGACCGGGCGTCAACTCGGAAAATCGGGCGAGGAGGAGCCTCGGCGGGCTCTGGGGGTCCACGATGGTGAGAAATGCAGGCTAGCGACAGGAACGAAGGATCGCGACGATCGCCGCGACGAGCCCGAGAGCCAGGGGAATCAGCACCCGCCGCCGAAGGAGCCAGGGGAAGAACGGGAGAGGCGTCTCGCCGACGGCCGAGAGGGCGTCCCACGACGCCCGGATCACCCCCAGGTCGCCGACCAGCTCTTCGGCCCGGTGGATGCGGCGGCTCCGGTCGAAGTGCACGGCTCGGTGCAGAAACCTCCGGAGCCCCTCGGGCAGCTCGGAGGGGAAATCTTCGGGCTCGCGCCGAACTCCGGCGCGGAGAAGCCTCTCCTCGTCCTCCGGGCGCCCGCCGGCGAACGGGTCCTCCCCGGTGGCGAGACGGACGAGCACGCGCGCCAGGCCGAAGACGTCCGAGTCCTCCGAGCCCCCCGGCGAGTCGAGATCCTCGGGGGACCGGGGTGGCCTCGCCCCCAGGAACGGACCGAATCCGAGATGGAGCAGGAGAGTCGGTCCGTCGTCCGCGACGAGGATCTCCGCCTCGCTCACGGCCCCGTGGATCACCCCCGCCCGGTGGGCCTTGACGAGACCCGCTCCGATCCCGCGGACGAGGTCCAGAGAGGCCGGTACGTCGGGCGCCTCGGTCGGGGGCCGATCCGAGAGGAGAATGCCCCGGTAGGCCTGGACCTTGAGGAAGGCCCGGTCCTCCACGATCCCCGCCCCGAGGACGCGGGGCAGGGACGCGTGGTATACGCGGGCGAGGGTCTGCGCGAGCTCCTCGACGGAACCGAGTTCCGCCCGGGCGGCGCCGGACCCCGGCGCGCCGATCCAGAGCCGGATCTCCCGTCCCGTGAGGGGGTCGTCGGCGAGGGCGTCGATGCCGCCGCCCGCGATCGGCAGGCACTCGCGCAGCGTGTAGTCGCCGAGCCGCATGGACCTCTCCTCCGTCGCCCGTTCTCCGGCGCTCCCGCACTCTCGGGAGCTCCCGGACACTCGTGCCCTCCGGCGTCACGAAGTACCGCATCGATAACGTCCGGACAATCCTATTCGACGCGGACCTTTTCGACGCGGAAAATACCTCTGAAGATGGTGGAGATGATCCGCCCAATCCATTCGATCAGCGCAACTTAACGATTCGGAAGACACGCCCCCCGCTCCCGGAATCCAGGCGGAGGAAGTAGAGCCCGGCGGCGGTCTCCCGGCCGCGCGAGTCGCGTCCGTCCCATCGGATCTCTCCCCGACCGGGGGAGCTTCCGCGGACTCTCCGCACGACCCGCCCCGCGACGTTCAGCACGTCGGCGGTGGGGAGCGCCGCTTCCGGGCCCGCGACGTAGGGGATTTTCACCGCGAGACCGAACGGGTTCGGACGGGCCACGCCGAAGACGATCCCCGAGCCGATCGGGACCGCCTCGGGACCGGGGAGCGCCCCCGGAGGAAAGAGATCCCCGCCGGCGCGGAGCATCAGGAGGTATCCGGAGTGGTAAGGGGGTGAGAAGTCGTACTGGAAGACGAGCGCCGTCAGGGAGAAGTCGACGAGGTCGTCGGCCTCGGGCGGGACCTCGACTCCCCGCGGAACGTAGAGCGTCGCGGGCCCGGACCCGTCGTCGAGCGTGACCGTCCCTTCCGCTCCGTTGCGGGGCCAGCTGCCTCCGGTCACGTTTGCCCCCGTGATCCGCACCAGCCGCCCCTCGAGAGGCTCGACCCCGGACCCGAGGTCCCCGGTCGCCAGAGGAATCGGGAGGGGGCAGTCGTCCGCCGTTCCCAGAATCTCCACCGTCGCGCCGGTGACCAGGGTCTCGCCGAGAAGCTGGTCGACGAAACCGGTCGCCCGCACGCGGTCTCCCCTCCGGACCTCGGTCACCGTGCCGGGAGTCTCCCGGATCCGCACCCCGCCGGTTCCGTCGTCCACGTAGAATCCTCCCGCCGCGGGATCCGGGAACGGCGCATCGGTCGTCGCACACCCTTCCGCCGAGACCCAATCCGCGATCCGCACGACCACGCCCTGCTCGTCCACGCCCTCGATCGCGGAGACGGTCGTCGCGTCGGGGTGGTTCCCCGGCGGGTCGAACACGCCGTTGCCGTCCGCATCCACCCAGATCGGGTTCGTGAGGGCGAGCGGGACCGGGGCGAGGTCCACGCTTCCCTCGACGAGCGCGAGGTACCAGGTGTCGACCCCGGGACGATCGATCCGCGTCACGAGGACGTCCTGCGGCTCTCCCTCGATCGCGTCGAGGGCGAACCCGGCGAGCTCGAACCCGTTCGCCCAGATCGTCCCCCGATCCACGGCGAACCAGGACGGGCACTGGACCCGGAGTGTCAGCTCCGCCTCCCCGTCGACCGTTCCCACGGTCTCACCCAGTCCGGCACCGTTGACGGCGAAGTCGAGGAAGGGCCCGTAGGAGACGAAGACCCGGCCGTCGAACACCGCCTGGACCAGCTCTCCTTCGCTCGCCGCCCCCGGAGCGTCGGTCGGAGAGCCGACGAAGTTCCGCGGATACCCCGGCTCGCCGTAGACGAGGTGGTGCGAGTCCGAGTTCCCGGTGGCGGTGATCCGGCGCCCGTTGTTGAGCATGCGCATCCACGTTTCCAAGGTCGTGAGGCCCTGGTCCAGGTATCTGCCGTTGAAGATCTCGAGCGCGTCGAATTCGAAGGAGAAGCCGGGAGCGGCCGGCTCCCCCGTGTACCGGCTCACCGCGTACACGTCGAAGTACTGGTCTCCCCATGCGGGGATGCTGGGGTGGTTCACCTGCACGACCTCGTTGCCCGGGTCCGCGCGAGCCCCCGAGAACAGCGAGACCGGCGTCTGCCCCTCGTAGGGCGGAGGCGTCCTCCCGATCTCGAGCGGCCAGGCGTTGAAGTGGCCGAACTCGGGATTGCGCGTGGTGATCTCGTCGCCGATCGAGGAGAGCATCCAGTCCTCGAGGCCGAGCACCTCGATCACCGGCCGGTAGTCGGTGACCCGGTTGTGATCGGTGGCGATCGCCCACTCCACGCCCTCTCCGGCCAGACTCTCCAGCCGTCCCGGAACCGGAACCGGAGAGTCCGTGCTCGGAGCGCAGTGCACGTGGAAGTCGCCCGAGATCCACCCCGAGGAGTCGACCTCCCGGGGCAGCACCGCGTGCACGTCGACGGACCCCCCCGGGGGAACCGTTACCCGCTCCTCGTGCAGGCCGTACTCAATGCCGCGCGAGATCACGAGATCGTACGTGCCCGAGGGGAGAGGGACGGTCCTCCTCTCCGGGGAAAGGTAGGCCACGTCCTCCGATCCGCTCGCACGATCGTCGGGTCCGAGCGCGAGGGGCGGTCCCCCGACGGGGAAGAACGTCACCTTGCACGGAAGCTCGCGCCCCGTCTCGTCGCGGACCGTGAAACGGATCTCGGCGTCGAAGTCCCGGACGGACACCCAGCCCTCGAGGTCGTCATCGGAGCGGGGCTCTACGCGGAAGTCGCCGTACCCCCACGAGACCACGCCGGTGATCGAGGTAAACGTGTCGCCCGGGTCCGAGATGTAGGACGTGATGAACTCGTCGTCGATGAGCCCCCCCGTGCCCGTGCCGTCCGAGACGAGGAACTCGCCGTAGGACAGGGTCTCCCCCTCCACGAGGACGTCCGTGAGGCGCACGAGAACTCCCTCCCACCGCTCCCCGTCGGCGACGAGATCGATCACGCCCACCGCGGCCGGCGCGGGGATCTTCCCCGGACCGACGCGGCGCGCGGACATCTGCTGCAGCCGCGTCTCGCCCCACGTCTCGCGGACGACCCCCGAAACGGTGACGATCTCTCCGCGGACCCGGTCGAGGCAGGAGCCCTCGATCTTGAGGCCGCTCCAAGGGCCTCCCCCCTCGGTTCCGACGTAGTAGAAGAGCCTGTCCGGGGAGACCGCGGTGACGATTCCCCGCAGGAAGACCCTCTCCCCCTCCCGCGGCGACTCACCGCCGGGTCGATCGGTCCACTGGACGTCGGCGGGGTCGAGGAGCCGGGCGATCCGCGGCGGGCCGCCCGGCGCGACCGGAGTCGCGATCCCGATCAGGACGATCGGGAGGAGAGCCAGGACCCGGGAGCGGAGGAAGGAGCCGAGGGGCGAGGGCAACGGTGGTGTCCCGAGGTGAGAGGGACGGGGGGGGAACGTGCACGCGCGCATTCATTGTATCCCGGATCCGCGCCCCGGCCAACGAGCCCGGTGAGGAATGCAGGCTCGCCACCGCTCACTCGGGCGGCAGCGTCTCCAGGACTTCGCGCAGATCCGCGGTCGTGATGCCTCGGAGGATACCCCGAGCCTGGAGAGCACGGACCTCCCGCCAGGCCTCCGTGTTCCGACCGAGATTCCGAAGGACCTCGATGCGCACGAGACGGGTCCGATCGTCGTCGTCGCCGAGCTCGACCGCGCGCTCGGACAGCGCGACGGCGCGCTCGGCATCCTCCCGGCCCTCGCCGACCCGGGAGAGGCAGTCGGCCAGAGTCGCCACGATGTGGACGGCCCGAGGGTTCAGGCGATAGGCGGTCTCGAGGGCGACCCGCGCTTCCTCGGGACGGCCGACCGTATCGAGCAGGAGCCCCAGGTTGTAAGGGTGGTCGGGGTGCGTGGGCTCCTGGACGGCGAACGCACGCAGCAGCCGTTCCGCCTCCTCGGATCGCCCGGCGTCGGCCAGCCCGCGGGCCAGGATCGTCCCGTGCCGGCCCGGGTCTCCCGTCCCCTGATACGCGGTCGTGAGCGCCTCGACGCCCTCGTCGTGGCGCCCGAGCGCGATCAGCGCCTGGCCTCGCAGGAGAAGGGTCTCGAGGTTGCCGGGATCGAGAGCCAGGATCTCTTCCGTCTCCTCGACGACCTCTCGGTGCTCTCCGCGGTGGAGGCTCCCCTTGAGATCCGTGATCCGCCTCCAGATCCCGATCATGTCCTTGGGATCGGCGCCCGTCGCCTCGGGACGCTCCTTCGAGAGAACGTAGCCGAGAGAGCGAAGCGCCTCGACCTCCTCGTCCCCGAGTGAGCGCGCGGAGGACTCCGATGCGTCGGAGAGAATCCCCGCCACCCGGGCATCGAGCTCGGCGACCCGCTCCGGATGGTCGCCGGCCAAGTTGCTCGTCTCGCGCGGGTCGGACTGCAGATCGTACAGCTCGGGGCGCGGCGCCCGCACGAACGCCCAGCGCTCATCGCGCACTCCCGCCAGCAGCGACCACCCGAACTGATCGAGGGTGAGCCGCGTCTCCGAGTAGACCATTCGGTCCTCGATCCGGCCGTTGTCGACGGCGGCCCGAAGGCTCCACCCGGCGAGGCGGTCGGGAGCGGTGACACCGAGCAGGTCGAGGACGGTGGGAAGGACGTCGGCACCGCTGGCCGGTCCCCGGACCCGACGGCCTGCGGGGAGCTTCCCGGGGGCGGACAGGAGAAACGGGATGTTCAACGTGGATCCGCGAAGGAGAAGACCGTGGGTGCTCTCCCCCCCGTCCCCCAGACCCTCGCCGTGGTCGGCGATCAAGACGACGAGGGTTCTCTCGAGCTCGCCGCCCGTGCGGAGGGCGGTGAGCAACTCGCCGACGGCCCGGTCGGTGTAAGCGATCTCGCCGTCGTAGGGTCGGACGGCGAACCGTTGGAGATAGGGAGGCGGAGGACGGTAGGGCGCGTGGGGATCGTAGTAGTGGACCCACAGGAAGAACGGCGCCTCCCGGGATCGACGCTCGAGCCAGTCGATCGCGAGGGCCGTGACCCTCTCGGCCCGGCGTTCAGTGTGCTCCAGGTCTTCGGTGCGCTGGAGCCGGAACCGGTCGTCGTAGTGATCGAAGCCGGCCCCGAGACCGTACTGTCGATGGAGCACGAACGCCCCGAGGACCGCTGCGGTCTCGTAGCCGGCACCGGCGAGAATCGTCGCCATCGTCGGGACTCCCTCCGGAAGGGCATAGATCCCGTTGTCGAGAGCCCCGTGGCGCGGAGGGTAGAGCCCGGTCAGGATCGTCGCGTGGGACGGCAGCGTCACCGGGGCGGACGCGACGGCGTCCTCGAAGACCACCCCGGACTCGGCGAGACCGTCGAGCGTCGGCGTGTCGGCTCCGTCCCAGCCGGCGAATCCGAGGCGATCGGCGCGCAGCGTGTCGATCGTGATCAGAAGGACGTTCCACCCGGAGAGATCGCCGGCGCCGGGTCCCGGCGCGCACGCCGCCAGGAGAGAAAGCGCGGGGAGGAGACCGCGGAGAGCGAAGCGGAGAAGGCGGGAACGATCCATGCGTCAGATGCGCAGCGGTTCGATGGCGGCCAGATCCGTCGGGGGGACGACGACTTCGTCGACGGGACCCTCGCCGCCCCGGCCCGGGGTGTCGGCGTCCTCCGGTGCCCGGAACTGGACGGCGACCCGCCCCTCGTCGCGTCCGTGACCGTACCGCGCGGTGATGCCCGCGATCGTCTCGATCTCCTCCCAGCGCAGATCTCGGCCGACCTCCACGAGGACGACCGGTCCGGTGAAGTCGCGCGCCCAGAACTCCCAGCGGCCCGGGCGATGGAGGCTCAAGAACGCGTTTTCCGACTCGTCGCGTCCCACGATCACCTTCACGTCGTCGGTGAGCCGGAGGTGGCGGCCCACCTTGAGCAAGACGAACGCCTCCGGGTCGTGGCGGGGCCGCTCCTGATGGTCGAGCCAGTCGCGGAGCTTGCGCGTGTAGGCCTCGTCGGTCAGAAAGCAGCACCCCCCGGCCGGCTGCGGAATGTCGTTCGGATCGAGTCCGCGCCGCGTCGCCTCCTCGAGCTGGATCTTCCGGCTGCGGCCCGAGATCGCCAGGAGCTTCTCGCGGTCGACCCAGCCCTCCCGCTCGGGCAGCGTGGGGGGAAGGAGCTTCGCCGACAGCGGGCGGAGAAGGCGGTCCGCAAGCCCCGATTCCTTCGCCACCAACCCGAGGGCGCGGCGGTGCTGCGACATCGGACGTTGTCCCAGGACCTCACCGGTGAACACGAACTCGGCCCCGCTCTCCTGCAGGTGGTCCCGGGCGCGGGCGAGCATGTAGGCGCGGCAGTCGAGACAGGGGTTCAGGTTCGATCCGTAGCCGTGCTTCGGGCTCATCAGGACGTCGTCGAAGTACGTCCGGGAGACGTCGATGACCGTGACCGGGACGCCCAGGTCCGCCCCCGCCCGCAGCGCCTCGTTCCGCAGGCGGTGGCGCTTGCTCTTCATCGCGCGGTGATGATCGGTGAAGCAGAAGCCGGTGGAGAAGTTGAGAGCTTCGATCTCGATGCCCTGTTCCTTCATGAGGGCGAGGGCGAGCGTGCTGTCGAGGCCGCCGGAGACGAGTCCGAGCGCTCTGATCCGACGGGACATGGGTGGCCGTTCCGGGTTGGGATGCCGAACCCCTCGAGACGCGCGCCGGCGGGGGCCTACGCGGGAGGGCACGACATCGAAGGAAGCCGGCGGATGCCGGGAGGCCTCGCAGCAGGAGGATAACGACGGCGGGCGGAATGGACAAGCGGCCCGGGGCGGTCAGGAAGCCGCGCCCCGGAGACCGGCGCGGCCGGAGCCCGCCGAGCGGGCTCCCGTCGCGAGGCTCACCCCGACGGCCAGCGCCAGAGCCACGAGAAACGTCGCCAGCTTGATGTCGAGGGCGGCGTGGAGGGCGGGGACGTTCTTCCAGAGAATGGTCGAGAACATGCCGCTCAGCATTCCGGCGAGGGCCCCCGCCCTCGTCATTCGTTTCCAGCGCAGCGTCAGCACGAGCACCGGTGCGAAGGAGGAGCCGAGGCCCGTCCACGCGTACTCGACGGAGTCGAATATGAACTCCCGGTTCCGGAACGCGAGGAAGAGGGCCACCCCGGTGATGAGGATGGTCGCGAGTCGGGAGTAGAACAGGAGCCGGGCCGCCTCCACCTTCGGCCGGAAGATCTTGACGTAGACGTCCTCGATCAGGGCGGAGGTCGCCACGAGGAGCTGGGAGTCGGCCGTCGACATCATGGCGGCGATCCCTCCCGCGATCGCGAGCCCCGCGATCCATGCGGGCAGGAGCATCTTCGCCATCTCCGGCATGATGTCCTCGCGGTCCTCGAGGCCGGGCAGCAGGCCGATCCCCATCAGGCCGGTGAAGGCCGCGCCCCAGTAAGCGAGGAGAACCCAGCTCACCGCGACGGTCTGCCCTCGCCGCACCTCGGAGGGAGACCGGATCGCCATGTACCGCACGAGGAGGTGGGGCTGGCCGAGGTAGCCGAGCCCCCACATGAGCCCGCCGATCATGACGCCGTTCACGAGACCCCAGCCCGCGTTGCCCCCCGACATCGACAGGAAATCGGGATTCGCCGCGGCGAGCGCGTCCACGAACGCCGACGGACCTCCGAGACGCATCAGCCCGACCAGGGGAAGCGCCACCGCGACCACCATCATGAGGAGCCCCTGCACGATGTCGGTCCAGACGACCGCGATGAACCCCCCCATGAACGTGTAGAAGAGCACCACGGCCGCCCCGGTCAGCATGCCCTGCCAGTGGGGAATCCCGAAGCTCGCATGGAGGAGCTTCCCCGCCGCGTTGAACTGGAACGCGACGTAGGAGGTGTAGAAGAAGAGGATGATCACCATGGCGACGATCCGCAGGGCGCGGGTCTCGTCGCCGAATCTCGACTCGAGGAAGTCCGGAATCGTGAGAGCGCCGAGACGGCGGGACTCGGAGTTGAGAAGGCGGGCGAGGAGCGTCCAGGAGAGGAAGATCCCGAAGGAGCTGCCGATGACGGTCCAGAACTGGCCGAACCCGCTCACGTACGCGATGCCGGGCAGTCCGAGCAGGAACCACCCGCTCTCCCCCGAGGCCCGCTCGGACAGCGCCGCCGCGAACGGAGAGAGTCGCCGTCCGCCGAGAACGAAGTCGTCCAGCGATCGCATGCGCCGGGCGGTGATGAACCCGACGGCGAGGATCGCGACGAGGTAGATCCCGATTCCGAGGAGGATCCAACCCGGGCCGGACGCGGTCACGATCCGCCGTCCCGGTCGTCGCCCGAGGAGCGCACGTGGAGCCAGATCGTGAGCGCGAGGAGCGCCAGCCAGGAGCCGAAGACGATCAGTATCGTTCCGGTCGGCATGGTCCCTCCTCGGGGACGGAGTGTAACTTCGAGTCGCGGGGCTGTCCCGGGAAACCGGCCGCCCTGCGCGGTGCGTTTCCCCGCGCCAGAGCGTCCCGACGGGGATACACTCGCCCGGGCTCCGGACCGGCGCCTCCCGGCGGGGGGAGCGCGGCCCGGGCGGCGACCGCTTCCCATTCACGGAGGATGGCATCCATGGAGCATCGGATCGAGACCGACACCATGGGGGAGATCGAGGTTCCGTCGGACCGTTACTACGGCGCCCAGACCGCACGCAGCCTGCGCAACTTCCCGATCGGGGGAGACCGGTTTCCCCGAGAGATGATCCGGGCCCTCGGGGTCGTGAAGAAGGCCGCGGCGCTCACGAACGAGACCCTGGGGCTTTTGCCGAAGGAGAAGGCCGGCCTCATCGTCGCCGCCGCGAACGAGGTCATCGAGGGCAAACTCGACGATCACTTCCCGCTGGTCGTTTGGCAGACGGGCAGCGGGACGCAGTCGAACATGAACGCCAACGAGGTGATCGCGAATCGCGCGATCGAGATGGCGGGCGGCAAGCTGGGGAGCAAGGATCCCATCCACCCGAACGACGACGTCAACAAGGCGCAGTCGTCCAACGACGTCTTCCCCACCGCGATGCACGTCGCCGCGGCCACCGAGGTGATCGAGACGTTGCTCCCCTCGCTCGAGACCATTCATGCGACTCTGGCCGGCCACGCGGAGCGCTTCCGGGGCGTGACGAAGATCGGTCGCACGCACCTCATGGACGCCACGCCCCTGACCCTGGGGCAGGAGTTCTCCGGCTACGCGCACCAGCTCGCCAAGGGAAGAGAGCGCGTCGAGGCCGCGCTGCCCGGAGTGCTCGAGCTGGCGCTCGGAGGGACCGCGGTCGGGACCGGACTGAACACGCATCCCGAGTTCGCGGAGAACGTCGCCGCGACGATCGCCGATCTCACGGGGCACCCCTTCGTCACGGCTCCGAACAAGTTCGAGGCGCTCGCCACCCACGACGCGCTCGTCCATCTCTCGGGCGCGATGAAGACCGTGGCCTGTTCCCTGATGAAGATCGCCAACGACATCCGCTGGCTCGCGTCGGGTCCGCGCTGCGGGATCGGCGAGATCCTCCTTCCGGCCAACGAGCCCGGCAGCTCGATCATGCCGGGCAAGGTCAACCCGACCCAGTGCGAGGCCATGACCATGGTGTGCGCCCAGGTCATCGGAAACGACGCCGCGGTCACGGTGGGCGGCGCGTCGGGGAACTTCGAGCTCAACGTGTACAAGCCGGTCATGATTCACAACGTCCTGAATTCGTGCCGGTTGTTGGCCGATGCCTGCCGGTCTTTCAACGAGCGCTGCGTCGCCGGCATCGAGCCGAACGAGACCCGGATCGTCGACCTCCTCAATCGATCTCTGATGTTGGTGACGGCGCTCAACCCCCACATCGGTTACGACAACGCGGCCAAGATCGCCAAGACCGCCCACGCGAAGGGAATCACGTTGAAGGAGGCCGCCCTCGAGCTCGGGCTGCTGACCGCGGAGGAGTTCGACGCGAAGGTCCGGCCGGATGAGATGACCGGTCCGAAGCGGTGAGGCGGGGAGTGCGGGAGTGACCGCGCGGCGCGTCACGTCCCTGGCCGGGGTCGGGATCACGGCGGCGGCGCTCCTGCGGATCGCGATCGCCCTGCGGTTCGGAGAGCCTCCCGCGGAGTGGACCGGGGACGCCCGCGTCTACCTGCGGATCGCGGAAGCGCTCCGAGCGGGGTCCCTTCCGCCCGAGGGATGGATCTGGCCGCCCGGTTATCCCCTGCTGGGCGCGCTGCTCGCGTCCGTCGTCGGGGCGGGAACCGGTCTGCGAGTCGCCTCGCTGCTCGGGGGCACGCTCGCCTCGGTCGTGCTCCTCCTGGCGGGGCGGGCGACCGGGCGGGCCGTCGCGGGGGCCGTCGCCGCCCTGGTCGTCGCGTTCCTGCCGGAGTCCGCGCTGGCCTCGGTCCGCCCCCTCTCCGACGCGGTCGCCCTCGCCCTCGTCCCGGGGACCGTGCTCCTCGCCGAGGTCGCGTTTCACCGGAACCGGGTGTGGCTCGCGGCGCTCGCGGGGGGCGCGGCCGCACTCTCGGCGCTCACTCGGCCGGAGACGACGCTGGCGGCCCTCGGCCTCATCGTTCTCGCGCTGGCCCGGAGACGACGACCCCGATCCGTGCTCGCCTTCGTCGCGGTCCTCGTGATCGGGGTCTCGCCCTACGTCGCGGGGCTCAAGGCCGAGTCCGGGGTGTGGGGGCTGTCCCTCAAGCCCCGCTACAACCTGCTCAAGGCGGCGGTCTACCAGGGGCCCGGAACCTACGAAGACCAGCGGAAGGCGTGGGGCGAGGTCCTCGACCGTTTCCGCGACGCGGAAGGACATCTCGACCCCCGCCGGATCGCCGGAGCGGTGAACCTCGGACAATTCGTCTTCTCGAAGAACGTCGCGATCGCCTGGTTGGGACACGTCGCCCAGGGCGCCCGCTCGATCCGGCCCGACTTCGCGCTTCTCCTCGTTCTCGGCGCGGTCGGTCTGGCCTTGCGGGACCGACGCTCGGATTCCACCCGCCTGCCGGCCGTGGTCGCGGCCCTCCCCTTTCTGGCGGTTCCGGTGTTCCTGAATCCGGTCGGACGCTTCCTGCTCCCGCTCGTCCCGCCGCTCGCGTGGGGTGTCGGGAGGCTCGTCGAGTGGAACACCGGGCGAGGCGGGCCGGCGCGTCGACGGTGGTCGGGGACCGTGATTCTGGCGCTCGCCCTGCTCGGAGCGGGGGGCGGAGGGTCGGCGGCGTGGAAAGAGGCGATAAGGGAGAGATGGGCCCGGGCCTCGGTCCGGATCGACGCCGCCCTCGAGGCGGGCGATCCGGGTCGAGCGGAGGCGATCCTGCGCCCCTTCCTCCGGGGGGGAGTGAGTCGTGCGATCGCGCAGACGACCCTGGGCGGCATTCGGGAGTCCTCCGGGGACCTCGACGGGGCGGAGGCGGCCTACCGGAACGCGCGATCGGCCGGGGGTTCCTCGATTCCTCTCGCCGATCTCCTCGCGCGACGCGGGCGCTACGAGGAGGCGGAACGGCTCTTCGGGGAGCTGAGACCGGAGCCCCCCCATCTCCTCGCCTACTGGCTTCTGGCGGGACACCTCGCGTCCGCGCGGGGACGCTGGTGCGACGCCGCGGAGGCCTTCACCCGGACCGTCGAGCTCCCGGGGGCTCCCCCCGAGGCGGAATTCAACCGGGGTCTGGCGTTGGTCCGCTGCGGGCGCACGGAAGAGGGCGTCGCCGTCCTGGAGGGCCTGGTGCGCGACTCCTCTCCCCCCGTCGCCGAGCGCGCGCGCCGGCTGCTCGAGTACCTCCGGACCGCCGACGGCGCGGCCGAGTGATCGGCCGCCCGCAAGTCCGGGCCTCTCACCGGACTCGTCGTGGAGAAGAAGAAGGGCCGGGAGCGCGCCGTGCGACTCCCGGCCCGCGCTGCCGACGGGCCGCGGTCGGATCACCCCCCGTCAGGAGACGTCGAACTCGACTCCCTGGGCGAGCGGCATCTCCGTGGACCAATTCAACGTGCACGTCTGTCGACGCATGTAGCCCTTCCACGCGTCGGAGCCGGCCTCGCGACCGCCTCCCGTATCCTTCTCTCCCCCGAAGGCCCCGCCGATCTCGGCCCCCGAGGTGCCGATGTTCACGTTGGCGATGCCGCAGTCGGAGCCGCGAGCGGACAGGAAAGTCTCGGCCGCGTGGAAGCTCTTCGTGAAGATCGAGCTCGAAAGACCTTGGTCCACGTCGTTCTGAGCGCGGATCGCGTCTTCGAGATCCGAGTACTCGAAGATGTAGAGGATCGGCGCGAACGTCTCGTCCTTCGTGATGGCCATGCCGGTGTGGGCCATGACCAGGGTCGGCTCGACGAAGCACCCGTTTCCCGGAAGGCGGTTCCCGCCGTAGAGGATCTCGCCGCCCTGCCGCCGGATGACCTCCAGCGCGTTCACGCACTCGGTGACCGCGTCCTCGTCGACCAGCGGACCCATGAGCATGCCGTCCTCGAGCGGATCCCCGATCCGGATCGAGGAGTAGGCCTTCTTCAGACGATCGATGAAGCCGGCCGCGATCGACTCGTGCAGGAAGATGCGTCGGGTCGTCGTGCACCGCTGGCCCGCGGTGCCCACGGCCCCGAAGAGGATCCCGCGCAGCGCCATGTCGAGGTCGGCGTCGGGGGTCACGATGATCGCGTTGTTTCCCCCGAGCTCGAGGATCGTCCGGCCGAGGCGCTTCGCCACCCCCGCCCCGATCGCGCGTCCCATGCGACAGCTCCCCGTCGCGGAGATGAGAGGCACCCGGCGATCGTTCACGAGGGGATCGCCGACGTTCGCCCGGCTCCCGATGAGGAGGTTGAAGACGCCGCGACAATCGTGCTCGTCCATCACGCGGTTGCAGACGTTCTGGACCGCGATGCCGGTGAGCGGCGTGCGGTGCGAGGGCTTGAAGATCGTCGTGTCGCCGCAGACGGCGGCGATCATCGCGTTCCAGGCCCACACCGCCACCGGGAAGTTGAAGGCGGTGATCACGCCGACGACGCCGAGCGGGTGCCACTGCTCGTACATGCGGTGGCCCGGACGCTCCGACTGCATGGTCAGTCCGTAGAGCTGGCGGGAGAGCCCGACGGCGAAGTCGGCCATGTCGATCATCTCCTGGACCTCGCCCTCGCCCTCGGAGCGGATCTTACCCATCTCCAGGCTGACGAGCGCTCCGAGCGGCTTCTTGAGCTTCCGGAGTTCGTTGCCGAGACACCGGATCACCTCGCCGCGCCGGGGCGCCGGCCACGTCCGCCACTTCTCGAACGCCTCGCCGGCCCGGCGGAGAACCTCCTCGTAGGCGGCCGCCGACGCGAGGCGGACCTTTCCGATCTCGCCGCCGTCGTTCGGGGAGTGGCTCGAGAGCACGTCCTCACCCGGCGACGCGATCCACTCGCCCCAGCAGGCCCCCTCGGAGGTCGGCCGGATTCCGAGCTCTCCGAGGATGTCCAGGGCCTCGCCCGTCATGGTGTCGCTCATTCTCACTTCCTCCGCTTCGGGAGCTCGACGCTCCCGGTGGGGTCTTGGGTCCACCCGTGCGCGGCGGCCGGCCGCCTTCTCAGGATTCTGCTCCGGCCCCTTCCCCGAAGAGGACCAATGCCTCGAGGGCGGGCCAGTCGATTGCCGACTGGGCAGCGAATGCCTTCAACAACACACCCCGCATGACGGGGTCCTTTCCGGCGCGGAACCTCTGCACGACCTCCCGCAGCTTCTTCTCGTCGGGCTGCGCCGGACTCATCTCGCGCAGCGCTCCCTCCTCGTGCTCGACTCCGAGTGCGTCGAGGAGCTCGGCCACCTCGTCTCCGTAACGCTCCATGAAGAACACCGCGAGAATCTCCGCCGCCGACTCCTCGTTCGTGCGGAGGGACATGGCTCTTCGGATCATCTCGCTGCGCTTCGGAAACGGCTGCCGCCCCAGATAGATCGGGCGGAGACGAAGCGTCTCCGCCGCCTCGCGCTCGATTCGCTTGTAGAGCGGACGGAGCTCGCGTCGCATCTCCTCGAGCAGGGCCCGGCACTCCTCCGCGGTCATCGCGCGGAACGCATCGGTCGAGTGCGTCACGATTCCCATTCCCCCTTCAGCCCGCCGATCCTCACCCGGTCGACGACCCGGGACCGGATCCGGGGCCGCCTATTCCTCCGACTCCTCCTCCGGATGGAGGAAGGAGTATGCGAAGTGTCGCGGGGGAACGAAGAGCTCCTTCATGGTGCGAGGCGTCACCCATCGCTGGAGATTCTGGGCGCTCCCCGCCTTGTCGTTCGTCCCGGACGCCCGGCTCCCTCCGAACGGCTGTTGCCCCACCACCGCCCCCGTCGGCTTGTCGTTGATGTAGAAGTTGCCGGCGGTGTGGCGAAGCCGGTCGGCCATGTGCACCAGCGCCTTCCGGTCGCGCCCGAAGACGGCTCCGGTGAGCGCATAGGGGGAAGAGCGATCGCAGAGATCCAGGGTCGCGTCGAGCTGACGGTCGGCATAGACGTACAGCAGCCGGAAGTCGGGATTCGTCGTCTGGACGACGGTCGGCTCGATGAACCATCCCCGGCTCGGGTCGCACCCTCCGCCGGTGAGGGTCTTTGCATCGGGAGATCGCTTCGCGTACTTCAGGTAGCGCTCGATGTCCTCGTACGCGTTCTTGTCGATGACCGCGCCCATGAAGTTGCGGTAGTCGGTCGGGTCTCCCATTCGGACCTCGGAGATCTGCGAGAGGAGCTCCGTCTCGAGCCTCTTCCAGAGACTCTTGGGAATGTAGGCCCGGGAGGCCGCGCTGCACTTCTGTCCCTGGTACTCGAAGGCGCCCCGCACCAGGGACGCGGCGAGTGATCTCGGGTCGGCGCTGGCGTGGGCGAACACGAAGTCTTTCCCCCCGGTCTCTCCGACGATGCGCGGGTAGTCGGCGTACCGTTCGATGTTCGTCCCGATCGTCTTCCAGATGCCCTGGAAGACCGCCGTGGAGCCGGTGAAGTGGACTCCGGAAAGCCGGGGGCTGGCCAGCGCAGGATCGCCGACGTCGCCTCCGGAGCCGGGCACGAAGTTGATGACTCCGGGGGGCAGCCCGGCCTCGGTGAACAGCTCCGTCAGGAAGTGCGCGGAGTAGACCGCCGAAGACGCCGGCTTCCAGAGAACGGTGTTGCCCATCAGCGCGGGGGCGGTCGGCAGGTTGCCCGCGATCGAGGTGAAGTTGAAGGGCGTGACGGCGAGGACGAAACCCTCGAGGGGGCGATACTCCACCCGGTTCCACATTCCGGGCCCGCTCTCGGGCTGCTCGGAGTAGATGTGCTGCAGGTAGTGGACGTTGAAGCGGAGGAAGTCGATGAGCTCGCACGCGGCGTCGATCTCCGCCTGATGACAGGTCTTCGACTGGCCGAGCATCGTGGCCGCGTTCAGGGACTGGCGATAGGGGCCGGCGAGAAGCTCGGCCGCCCGCAGGAAGATCGCGGCGCGATCGCTCCAGTCCATGCGGGACCAATCGGGCCAGGCCCTTTGGGCGGCCTCGATTGCCAGCTCCACCTCCTTGCGACCCGCCTTGTGATAGCGCCCCAGAAGATGACGGTGATCGTGGGGACACTGGCAGTCGCCCAGGCGCCCGGTCTTGACCTTCTTCCCCCCGATCAAGAGAGGGATCTCGATCTTCCGCGATCCGATCCGTCGCAGGGTCTCGTTGAGGTCGCGTCGCTCGGGGGACCCCGGCGCGAAGGCGAGAACTGGCTCGTTTGCCGGCATTTTCGTCCGAAACAGCCCGTTGGCCATACTGTCCTCGCTCGGTCTGGAGAGGGTACTCAGCCTCATAGAGAAAGGACCGAAGGGTCCATCGCGGCAGGATACCCGGATTCCGAGGGAGCGTCGAGGGGAGGATCGGATACGGACTACGGGGCCGGCGCCGGGAGGACGGAGTGCCGCCGCCTCTCCCCGGGGCCTTCGGATCCGTACTGTCGGATCAGTACTTCACGAGGTAGTTACGGACCTCCCAATCGTGAACCTGTTTGCGGTAGTCCGCGATCTCGGCGCGCTTCGAGTCGACGTAGTGGGTGATCGTGTGCTCGGAGAACACGCCTCGGATCAGCTCGTCCGTCTCCAGGGCGTCGAGCGCCTCCCCGAGCGAGCCCGGGAGCTCTCGGATCCGGTTCTTGCGCCGCCACTCCTCCGACTCGAGGTAGACGTTCACCGTGACCGGCTCCGGGATTTCCAGCTCCCGCTGCACGCCGTCGATGCCCGCGGCGAGGAGCGCGGTGAACAAAAGGTACGGGTTCGCCGTCGGGTCGGGCGAGCGCACCTCGATGCGCTTCGAGTCTCCGGTGGCTTTCGGGATCCGGATCATCGGGCTCCGGTTCGCCAGACTGTAAGCGATGACCGTCGGCGCCTCGTAACCGGGAATCAGGCGCTTGTAACTGTTGATCAGCGGATTCGCGAAGGCGGTGATCGCCCCGGCGTGCTCCATGATTCCCGCGATGAACCGCAGCGCCGTCTCCGACAGCCCGTACCTCCCGGACGAGTCGTCGCGGAAGAGGTTCACGTCCTCTTTCCAGGCGGATACGTGGGTGTGCATGCCGTTTCCGTTCGCTCCCATTCTCGGCTTCGGCATGAACGTTGCCTGCAGGCCGTAGTCCCGCGCGACCGACTTGATCAGCGATTTGAACTTCATCAGGTTGTCGGCCGTCTGGAGAGCCTCCGAGAAGCGGAAGTCGATCTCGTGCTGGCCGGCCGCGACCTCGTGGTGAAGCGCCTCGACCTCGAGGCCCATCGCGTGGAGCTGTGCGGTGATCTCGCGTCGCACGAGGACCCCGCGGTCGACCGGGTCGACGTCGAAGTACCCGCCGTCGTCGTGCGTGTGGAGCTCCCCCCGGCCGAGATCTTCCGCGTCGAAGAGGAAGAACTCGGCCTCGCAACCGGCCATGAACTCCCAGCCCATCTCCCGCTCCACCCGGGCGAGGTACGCCTTGAGGTTCTGGCGCGGATCGCCGTGGTAGGGTCCCGCGCCCTCCGCCCCCTGCTTGTCGGTGTAGATGTCGGAGAGGACCCGCAACACGGATCCCGTACCGTCCAAGGACGACTCATAGAAGCGCGATCCCCAGTCGGGATAGAGAGCCATGTCGCTCTCGTCGATCCGTGCGAACCCGTGGATCGACGAGCCGTCGAACATGATCTCGTTCGCGTAGGCCTTCTCGAGTTGGCCCATGGGGATCTCGACGCACTTCGGGGTGCCGAGGATGTCGACGAACTGGAGCTGCACGTAGCGCACGTCGCGCGACTCGCACTCGTCGCGAATCTCCTCGATGGTCGGCGTGGAATTCTCGGACATCCTCGGCTGCTCCTGTTCTCGATCCAGGGAGGGAACCGGTCCGGCCGGACCGTCGGAAAGGGGATGGTTACCACGCGCCATCGCCGGGCGGAAGACCGGAAATTAACGAGCTCCCGGTCGGGTGGATGCGGCATCCTCGGGAACGGGTCGGCCCGTCCCCCGCGCCCCGAAGAGGAGGGGAAACACCCAGGCGGAGGGGGGCGCGGCCGGATCGGCCCGCCGGACGCGGCGCTTGAGGCGGGCCACCGTCCGCGCGTCGGCCTCCGCGCCCCGGGATCGCTCCGCGCGCAGGGAGTCGAGAAGGGCTCCCGGGTCGTCCCCGGGAAAGGGCCCGACCAGGGCTCCCCGCCCGCCGGCACCGCACAGGCGGAGGGCGAGCTCCGCACTGCGACGTCCCGGCGGGGCCGGGACCGCGAGCAGCTCCCCCGACGAACCGTCTCCCCCCGGCCGGCCCGAGGATCCCGGCTCCGAGCAATCCGACCCGACGCGGGCCCCCGCCTCGGGGCCGGCTGCGCTCCAGGCCAGCCACGACCCCAGGGTCGGCTCGTAGCTGAGCTCGTAGCGGCGCGCCAGAAAGGAGGGCGAGATCTCGTCCGGCCCGTCGGCGGGGGCCATCAGCAACGGCTCGAACGGGAGCCCGGCCAGCGGACCGGACGCGGCCACCACGAGCCGACGGATCCCCGCGAGCTTGCCCTCGAGGGGTCGCAGGAGTCCGGCGTAGAGAACGAGACCGGCATGGGGATCGTAGGGGTGGGCGACGGGATCCCGCATCCACCGCGCGAGGCGACGCGCCATGACCGGAATCCCCGGACTGTCGAGGATCGCGGTGGAGGCCCGCCGGACGGTGAGCGTGAACGCGAACACCTCGTCCCCGACGGGATGGAGTCCGACCAGGCCGGTGGTCGGGTCGAGGGAGCGCACGAGCCGCTGGAGGTCGAGCGGGGGGCGCGCGGGACGACGATCCGGGGGAAGATCGGCGACCAGATCGGAGTAGAGGGCCCGATCGAGGAGATCGAGGAAGGCGGCACCGTCCCCGCTCTCGTGAAAGGTCCGGAGGGAGTCGATCGGGACCGGAGCATCGCCTCCGGCGATCGGACCGGACGGCGCGTTCGGATCCGCTCCCGCGGCGAACGGCGCGCCGACGAGGAGGATCGCCGCGGCCGCGAGGCCCGCGCGGAAGGCGGGCCGACCGTCGGATGACGTGACCACGGAGCTCTCCCCGTTCCGGTCCCGGACGGTGCGAACCGCTTTCGGACCCTCCGAACGCGGACGACACACCCGGCCATCCTACCGAGGATCCCGGCCGGCCGCGACCGGAGCGGACCCCCGGCCGGCCTTGCCACGGACCGGAGAGGGGAGTTCAATGGGGCGATGTTCCTCCCCATCGACCGCGACTCCCCCGTCCCGCTCGCGCGGCAGATCGCGTCCTACCTGGAAGGGCTGATCCGGCACGGGCACCTGGAGCCGGGAAGCCGACTTCCCGCGACACGGACGCTCGCCTCCGGTCTGGGAGTCAGCAAGGACACGGTCGACGCCGCGTACGACGAGCTCGCCGCGCGCCGACTCGTCCGCACGGCGGCAGGGCGCTGGGTCTCCGTGCGGCGCCGGATCCCGGACAGCCCCGAGCTCGACCTCCCGTTCCGGGCCCGCCGGGGACGTGATCCCCTGCCCCACCGGGCGTGGCTCGAACCGGAACCTCCGGCGCCGCTCCCGATCGATCTCGCCGGGGAAACTCCGCCGCTCCTGACGATCTCGTCCCGACAGATCCGGCGATTCCACGAGGAGGCCCTCGCCACGAGCCGGGGCGTGCTGTTCTCGCCGCCGCCCCCCCTCGGTGAGACGTCGCTGCGCGCGGCGGCCGGCCGGCACCTCGCGCGCTGTGGCGTTCTCCGCTCCTCCGAGGACGTCGTGGTGCGCCCGACGCGCGCGGCCGTCGTGCGGGATCTCCTGTCACTGTTCGTACCGAGCCGGGGAACGGTTCTCGCCGACTCCCTGCTCGATCCGGAGCTCGCTCTCCCGATCCGGGAGCGCGGAGCTCGCGTGGCCCTTCTCCCCGCCGACGTGGAGCCGAAGTCCCTCGCGGGCCGGGCCCGGCGCGCGAAGGCGCGGCTCCTTCTCGTGGCCTCCGGGGCCTCGCGTCTCCCGGGGAAGCCTCCGGGCCGGGTCCGGCGGCGCGCGCTGCTCGATCTCGCCCGCGAAGAGGGCCTGCCGATCGTGGAGGACGTCACCGGAATCGACTGGCTGGCCGAGCCCCCGATTCCCCCCCCGCTCGCCGCGCTCGATCCGACGGGACGGGTGTTTTCGCTGTGCGACCTCGGAGACGAGGTGGGAGGCGAATTCGGAGCGGCCGTCTTCGTGGCTCCTCCCAAGGCACTCGATCGACTCCGCCGGCGTGCCGGACCGGAGGCGTTCCCCGGGGCGGACCGACTGTCTCAGCGCGTGCTGGCGCGCGCGCTCGACGCGCCCGGGCGGATGCGGACGCGGCGCGCGCTCCTGGAGCGACGCAAGCTCCTGTCCCCCACGATCGCACGGTCGCTGCGGCGGCGTCTGCCCGCGCTCGAGGGGCACGCCTTTTCGATCGGGGCCGACGCCGTCCGACTCGATCTTCCCGGGGACGTGCGTGCCACGGATCTCGCGGAGGCGGCACGCGCGAAAGGAGTGCGGATCCGAACCGCCCGCGACTGCGGCGGCCCTCCGTCCCGGGATCGCTTTCTCCTTCTCGATCTCACCCGGCACGAGGAGGGGGAGCTATTGGAGGGGATCCGCCTTCTCGGGGCGGCGTTCGATGATATGCTTCAATCCACGTAGCCGAGAGCCCGCAGCCGATCGCGGGTCACCGGATCGAACGCGGCCGTGGAGGCGACGCCGCTCCCGGCGGCCGCCCGGGCGACCCGCTCCGCCAGAACCGCCCGCATCGCCGCGACCCGTTCGGGGAGTCTCGGGGCGAGGTCGTCGTGCTCGCCGGGATCCCTCTCCAGATCGTAGAGCTGCACGATCTCGCTCTCTCCGAGACGGCTCACGACGAGCTTCCAGCGCCCTTGCCGGAGCGCTCGCGCCCAGTACGCGTCTCCGTAGACGATCTCGGAGAGGACATCCCGCCCCTCGTCGGGGGGAAGCGGCTCGTCGCCCGCGAGCGCGCGCAGCCACGGCGCAAGAGAGCGCCCCGCCATCTCATCCGGAACGGGAATCCCGGCCAGATCGATCAGGGTCGGCGCCACATCGATGAGCTGGGCCGACCGCGAGATCTCACGGTCCTCCGGGACCCCGGGGCCGACGAGAAGGAGGGGGACGTCGAGTTGCTCTTCGTGGAGGGACTGACCGTGACCCCACCCTCCGTGCTCGTAGAACTCCTCGCCGTGGTCCGAGGTGACGGCGATCAGGGTCGGGCGACCGCTCGGCTCCTCCGCGAGACGGAGGAGAAACGGGCCGAGCGTCGCGTCGATCCCGGCGATCTCGGCGTCGTACGCGCGGACGAGGCCGCGCCCCTCCGCCGGCGGGAGGGAATCGGCGCGCCCGAACGGTAGGAAGATCCCCATCATGGGGGGATGCCGAGCGATGAACGGCTCCTCGGAAGAGGCGAACGACGCCCTCGCCTCCTCCGGCGGACGGTACGGAGCGTGCGGCTCCATTACGTGCAGGTAGGCGAGATACGGATCGGAGCCGAGACCGGCGCGCCACGCCTCGAAGGACGCCAGGACCTCCGATGCCGGCAGACCGAGCACCCCCGCGTCCTGCCGGCCCCAGACGAGGCGCTCGACCGCGCGCAGAAGCCCCCGGAGTTGCGTGAAGCCGGGAAGGGCCCGGCCCGGCTCCGTGAGCCGGAACAGCGCGTAGCCGAGCTTCGTCTTCGGCGTGAGCTCCGAGGGCAGCGTACGGAAGAGCTCGGTTCCCTGGGCGAAGCCGAACTCGGGTCCGATGATCGTGTTCGACACGAAGCTCGCGGTCCGCCAACCCGCTTCGTGAAAGACCTCGGCGAGCGTTCGCACGTCCTCGGAGAGCACCGTGCGCAGATGGCCCACCCGATGCCCGGAGGGATAGAGCGACGTGAGGAGGGACGCGACCGAGGGCTTCGTATAGGAGCTCTGGCTCGTGAACGACGAGAAGCGAACGCCCCGCGAGGCGAGCTCG
>JALGZR010000107.1 GCA_025774805.1 bacterium | reverse complement strand
CACCTGCAGGGAGGCGTCCGCCAGCGCGTAGACGTTGGTTCTCTCGAAGTAGTGGAGGAACGGGAGAAGGTGGTGTTCCCGGAAGGCCTCCCACCCGAGCCACCTGAAGTGCCAGGGCTCGAGTCCTGCCGCCAGAATCGCTCCCGTCCAGATCGCGAGCGCCGGCGCCACGAGCGATCGTGGAGAGCGCTCCCCGCTCGCGGCGATCCCCGCCCCGAGGGTGCCGCCGACGAACGCGAGGAGGATCGTCGTCGCGTCGGTGGCGCGCCCCCTCACGAGGAGCTGCACACCTTCGGACGCGACCGCCAAGAGCAGCACCGCGCCGACGCTCGCCGCCGCGAGCCGCGCTCCTCGCCATCCCTTGGCCCGAAGCGCGGAGACGATCACCCCGCAGATCATCGCCCACGCGAGGAGCGTCGCGACCTGTTTTCCCGGTCGCAGCGGCGGGGTCTCCCCCCGGAGGGGCGGTCCGAAAGGAACCGGACGCAGGGTCTTGATGGATGACTTCAGGTCGTCCACGTCGAGCGTCAGGTCGAACGGAGACACCGACCAGAGGAGGACCCCGATTGCCACGGCGAGCGCGAGAACGGTCAGGGGCTCGCGCTCGAGACCGCGTCGCAGGCGCGGCCCCATCTCGGTGCGGACGCACCGCCCGACGATCCAACCCGCGAGGCCGCCGAGCACGCCCCCCGCCACGTTGTTCACCAGGTCCGTGGCGGAGGTCGTGCGTGTCGACGAGAAGAGCTGAAGGGTCTCGACGGAGAGACTGAGGGCAAGCGCCGTCGCGCCGCAGAGAAGCAGGGTGGCGCCGGGCCTCCCCCTCCGATCCGTCCGGTGCAGGGCGAGAAGGAATCCCCACGGGATGAAGAGCAGGACGTTCGTGACCGCGTCGGTGAGGGACGGGCGCTCACCGCCGGGGCCGATCCGGGGAGTCTTGTGCGCTTTCGACCATCCTTCCGCCACCGTCTCCCCGCCGGGGACGAGGTCGAAGGGGATGGTCGTACCGTAGAGAACGAAGAGAGAACGAAGGCTCCCCACACGAGAAGGAGCCAGAGCGCGGCGGAGGAGCGGGGTCTCTTCACGGAAGGCGATCATGGAAGATCCCCCGCTCCCCGGCAAGCGCGTCATGCGCATCATGCGGAGCGCGCGCGGCGGGTGCGGCGCGATCCGGAGCGGGGAAACAACCCCCTTTCCGCCCTCCGCGTCTCGATCACTCCTCCGCGAGCATCTCCTCGAGCTCGGCCGATCTCTGCTCGATCTCCGCGCGCATCTCGTCGAGCTGATGCTCCATCAGCGTCTGCTGGAGCACCTCGATCTCCATCTCGAGGTCGTGCGCTGCCAGCTCGTCGCCCCGGGCCCTCAGCTCCTCGTAGCGCAGCCCGAGGTCCTGGAGCTCGAACTCGATCTCCCGGCGCTTCTCCTCGAATTGTTGCTCGATTCGGGCACGCTCCCGCCCACGAGAGAACTCCCGCTGCATCTGCTGGAGCCGGTGCGCGACGAGCTCGGCCTCGGCCGCCTGGTCGGCGGCCCGCAGCGCCTCGATTTCCGCCTGTCGTCGCTGCACCTCGAGGGCGATCTCCCGCTCCTGGATCCGCCAGTTCATCTCGCGGCGGCGATCTTCGAGCTCGATGAGCTCCCTCTGGAGGAGGATCTCCCTGCGGCGCAGCTCGATCATCGCCTCGATGGACATCGACCGGCCGCCCGGGACCACGGTCCGCGGGTCCTCATCGGTGGCCGTCGGGACCCGCGGCGAAACCAGCAGCGCGGTGGGGGCCCCGGGCACGGGGGAGGCCCAGGACAGCGTCGGGGGCCATTCCTGGGTGGGGACCCAAGTCGAGGGGTCGACCGGAATCTCGGGAACGGGGAGCGCGGCCCGATCCTCGAGCGCGGCCGGGACGGCGGGTGGCTCGGGCAACGCGAACGGGACCGGCTCGACGCCGGCCGAGCCCGGGTTGTCCGGCGGACCGGGCAGGGCGAGAGAGGGGTCCACCTCGGCTACGGCTCCGTGATGCGGGATCCAGGTCGGGAACACGAGGACCGTCCCGAGGGCGACGCCCATCAGAGCCAGACGCACGGGCCGCGGAATCCGGCCGCGTGCGGTTTCCTTCATGATCATGACCAGCCTCTCCTCGAGATGGGTGGTGTCGGCGGCGCCGGTGGCCAGACCGGGCACGGGCCGGGTCCGACGGGAAAGGAACTCCAGCGTCTTCAAAAGACCTTCGACATAGGCGCGCGACCGACCGGGGAGCGATTCCAGCACCACGGAGTCGCAGGACTTCTCCTCGGCGATGCGCAGGTTGTGTCGCGCCCACCATGCGACCGGGTGCCACCAGAACAGTGCAGTGACGAGCAACTCGAACGGTCGAATCCAGTGATCCCGTCGCCGGACGTGGGCGAGCTCGTGCGTGAGAAGTGCGTCCCTTTCGTCGGGGGCGAGCTCGGCCAGGAGCGGTGCCGGCAGGACGATCTCGGTGCGACCGGGGCCGGCCCAGAGCAGCGGCGGTATCCGTTCCTTCGCGAGACGGATTCGGGGCGAGCGGGACAGGCCGAGGGAGACGGCGAGGCGGTCGGCCCGTTCCTGCAGCTCCGGTGGTGCCGAGTCGGCCGTCGCGAGAGAGCGACGGAACCGGACGACGCGAGACCCGGCCAGAAGAAGAAGAAGGGCCGCGCCCGAGAGATCCAAGAAGACGACGGCTTCCGCGAGAGACGGGGTGGGAATCGGGAGGCCGGTCTGCGCCGCCGTGGTCCCGTTCGCGGGCGCCGTTCCCGGCTCCCTCTCCGGGGATGGCGCGGGCGCGGCCGGCACCGGGAGACCCGTGAACGCGTCGCCGGTTTCAGCCGGGCCGCCCCCTCCGATGTCCGTTGCCGGCGCGGCCGCAAGCTCCGACCCGTCACTCCACCGGGAGAGAAGCTCGGCGACCTTGTCTTCTCCCGGGAGAAGCCCGACCTCGAAAATCGGAGGGGCGACGAACCTCCCGAGAACCAGCAGCCAGAGGAGATGCGTGAGGGCGGGCAGCTTCACCCGCCGTCCGACGATCGCGACCAGGAATGCCAGGAGGGTCGCGCTGACCGCGTTGACGAGGAGAATCTGGGCGAATCGCTCCACGGCTCACCTCATTCCCGTGCTCGGCCGGCGTCGAGCCGGCCGACCAGATCGCGGAGGACCCGGATCTCCTCGGGGGTGAGATCGCGCGCCCCGACGAGCTCCGTGAGGAGCGGCGTGAGCGATCCCTCGCACAGCTTGTCGGCCGCGTCCCGCAGGCGGTGGCGAATCAGGTCCTCTCTCTCGAGGGCCGGCGTGTAGACGTTGACGCGTCCCTCTCTTCGACGGGCCACGCACCCGCGCTGTTCGAGGCGCTCGAGGAGCTTCTGGACGGTCGCGTACTCCGACACGCCGCCGCCCGGATAGAGGCGGTCGGTGATCTCCCGGATGGTGGCCAACCGCTTGTCCCAGAGGACCTTGAGGACGGCGAGCTCCGCGTCCGGCACCTCGATCCGTTGACGATCCACGAGCACCCTCCTCCGGGAAGCCCACGGGGCTCCCGGTCAGTCGGCTTGTCTGAGATCCCAATCTAAGACGGACTGTCTGGGATGTCAAGGGAGCACGGGATCGGTGTTCGCCGCCCCACGGGGATCATCCCGCCTGGTGGAGCTGCCACCAGTTCCTCGCGCGCGCCTGATTCCAGGGTTCCGCGAAGCCGATTCCCCTCAGCAGATCGGCCAGCGCGCCGGCGCCCTGGGGGCGATCCGCGGGGTTCTTCTCCAAGCAGGCCAGCACCGCGGCATCGAGTTTGGGGGGGATCTCCAGCTCGGTTCTGCGGGAAGGCGGCTCCGGCCGGGCGTTGGCGTGCTCCATCAGCATCGCCATCTGCGACGAGGCGGTGAACACGAGCTGCCCCGTGAGCAGCCAGTAGGCGACGCAGCCCAGGGAGTAGATGTCCGCGCGATGATCGATGACGCCGTCTCCCCGGAGCGCCTCGGGATACATGTAGGCGGGAGTCCCGGTCACCGAGCCGTCGGCGGTGAGCTTCATCTCGGTCTCACCGGCGGCCCGCTCCTGCTTCACCAGTCCGAAGTCGAGCACCTTGACGAAGTCGAAATCCTCCCCGTAGCGGCAGACGAACAGATTCGCCGGCTTGATGTCGCGATGGATCAGCTGGCGTTTGTGCGCCTCGTTCAGCGAATGACAGGCCTGGATGACGCAGTGCACCGCCCGCGCGGGCTCGACCGGCCCGAAGCTCTCGACCAGCGTCTCCATGTCGATGCCGTCCAGCAGCTCCATCACGTAGTAGAAGGCACCCTCCTGGGCCAGACCGTAGTCGTAGATGTCCACGGTGTGCGGGGACTGCAGTGCGGCGGTGGCCTGGACCTCGTGCTCGAAGCGCTGGTTCAGCTTCTCGATCTCCAAGGGCTGCATGCCCCGGAGGATCTCGGGTTTGATGAGCTTGACCGCCGCGGGCCGGGCCAGCATGCGATGGCTGGCCCGCCAGACCTCGCCCATGCCGCCGCCGCCCAGGTGCTCCTCGAGCGTGTAGCTGCCCATCTCACGCGCCGCCTTGACCGACCTGCCCAGCTTGTAGACCACGTGCGAGACGATCAGGCCCATGATCGCGGAAAAGGACATGAGGATGATCAGGATGGCCAGGGAATCCTCGGGGAGCTCGATCCAGCCGGCTCCCTGGCCGACGGCGCGGCTGAGCGGAGCCATGGCCGCGGCCAGCAGGATCATGAGGGTCGCGCTCCGCGATCGGATGGGCACGATGGCCGGGAAGAACACCACCCAGGCCTGGGTGAAGGAGAAGTAGGCGATGGGCGTGAACTCGTCGGCCGCCATGGCGTAGCACTCGCCGACGCTGTGGTAGAGAGCCGCGAACACTCCGTAGCCCAGGCCCAGCGCGGTCAGGACGCGGGGGGAGAAGGCGCGCCGGTGCACGGTCCAGGCGATGCCCAGGGATACGAAGACCATGGTGGCATCCTTGACGACTTCCACGGGGCGATAGCCGCCCAGCTCGATGAATCTTCCCTTGGTCAGGAGGGAGCCGATGCAGAGCACGGAACCCAGCACCGTCAGACCCGCGGAGATCAGGCAGAGGATGATGATCCGCTTGAGAACGATGTCGGTGATATCCACGGGCAGGGTGTCGGCCACGCTCGGCGTCACACCGGCCTTGCGGATGAAATGCGTCTCGCGGGTCATCCGGACGGGCTCCCTGTTTTCCCTTCACTCACGGCTTGCCAGATTATGTTCTGCGGCCGGTTCCTTCAAGAGAACGGGATGCCGCTCGTGCCGAAGCCGGACGGGCACGGGAGAGGGCCCATCGGAGGCCGCCGAGAGGGTGTTCGTCCGTTCCGGGTCGTTCGAGACCGAGGGTGACGTCTCACATGATTCCGAGACCGATGTGCGGACAAAACAGGTGGGCGCTACAGTGTAGCGTCAATAGATGTCCTGCCATTCGTCCTGGAATCGCGTGACATGTCCTCTCTTCTCTGGCCTGACATGGCCTACGTGAGGACGGCTGATCCTGCATTCTGGGAGCCGTCCGAGAGAAGAGGGGAAGTCCTCCTGCCGGCGGAGGCGGTTAGGCATGGTCTGCCCGTGCGAGCTCTCGTTGGTCGTCGCCGGTGAAAATGAGAATGAAGCCCTTGCCGATCGGGGCCATCCAGAGCGGCGCCGAGAATCACGAGGGGGCGGCAGCACATTCCCACCCCCCCGCCATCGGACCGCTGATTACTTCACCCGCACCACCCTCTCCGTGACGCTCTGGTCGAGCGCATCCACGCGGTAGAAATACACGCCCGAGGCGACCCGCGAGCCGCCCGCATCCCTGCCGTCCCAGCGGATTTGCTGGAGGCCCGCCTCCCTCCGCTCCCCACTCGCGAGCGTCCGGATCAGGCGGCCGGCCACATCGAAGATGCGCAGGTCGACCGTCGCCGTCGCCGGCAGCATGAACCGAATCGAGGTCGAGGACGCAAACGGGTTCGGCGCGTTCGGATGAAGCACGAGCCGAGCGCCCGGCCTTCCCGGGACGGGCGTGACATCCGTGGCAGGTACGTTCGTGAAGACCTGGAAGTCGTCGATCGCCGCCTCCACGATGGAACCGGAGCCTTCATCCGATGCGACGAACCGAACCTGGATGTTCGCGGTCGGGGTGACGAACTCCGCCACGCGGTGCTGGAAGTACTCCCAGCCGCTCGTGGACACGTCCATCCGGAGGAGTTCCGTCCACTCCACGCCGTCGTTCGTGATCTCGACCACCCACTCGTCGTCGAGGTAGGTGCCCTGGTCGTTCGAGTACCACGCCCAGTAGCTGATCGCGGGGCTCGGCGCCGACGAGAGATCGATCACGCCCGTCAGGAGCGTGGTCTTTCCGTTGTCCACGTCGTTCTCACCGAGTGCGCCCCCCGGTGTCCCTTGACCGGTCACCCAGCACAGAACGCCCGGGTCCGGTGTGTGGTCGTCCTCGGGCTGGGCGCCCGTCCCGTTGGGATCCACGCGCACCCAGACGCCGGTGGTCGCGTTGTCACCGGGAATCCCCGCAGTCCAGCCGGGATCCGTCTCCATGTCCAGCGCGAGGAGCGCCGGGGACAGGTCGAAGTTGATCTGGGTCACCCCGCCACCGGACGTCACCGTCGCGCTCTCTCCCCCCGGTTCGTAGCCGAATTTGCTCGCGACGACGGTGTAGCTGCCGACGGGTACCCCCGTATGGCTGTACCTCCCCCGGGCATCCGACACCTCGGTGGGAAGAGGGGTGTTCGGGAGCTCGATCTCCGCCCCCTCGATCGGGTCGAACGACTCCGCATCCGTGATACGGCCCATCACCGTTCCCGTGGCCTTTCGCGTGAGCGCAATGTCCTGCACGATCGTCTGCTGTGCCGTGATCTCGACGTCCGCCGAGCCGTCCTCGTAGAAGAAGTTCGTGTATTGCAGCGTCCAGTCGCCCTCGGGAAGCCCGAGAGTGTAGTCGCCGTCGGTATCCGTCTTCGTGTTCCAGGTGTCGCCCATCGCTTGGACGTCGACGTCCGGAATCGGGTTCCCGTTCTCCTGGTCCGTGACGGTCCCCTGCACGAATCCGAAGTTGTTCATGATCAGCGCGAGCTGGACCGCGGCGAGACAGTCCAGCTTCCCGGCTCCGTAGCGCGTGTCCTTGCCCGCCGATCCCAGCTCCACCGCCGTGGTCTGGAGGACCATCGCCATCTCTTCCGGCGTAAGGAACGGATTCGCCGAGAGAATGAGAGCCATTCCCCCCGCCACGTGGGGTGTCGCCGCCGAGGTTCCGCCGAAGCTGCCGTACCCCCCGCCGATCGCGATGGACGTCGTCCCTGGCCCCGGTGCGACGACGTCCGGCTTGAGGAGCCCCGGCAGCCCCCACCACCACGGGTAGTCCTGGTACTCGGGGCGCATGTCGTGCGGGTACTCCGGCCAGTGGACCTGGATGTCCTCCCAGGCGAACGGGCCGATCGAGGAGTAGTTCGCGATGACGTCGTTCGAGTCGATCGCTCCGCACCCCGACGTGATGCCGCTCACCCCCGCCTGTACCTGGTCCGGGTGCCTCCACGGGGTCGGACAGCAGCCGGGCGCCGCGATGTTGAAGGGGACGGGGTCCGTGTTCTGGTTGTCTCCCTCGTTGCCGATCGAGTTGGCGTGGAAGATGCCGGTGAGGAGCTCCCCGTCGGTGATGGACCGCCACCAGTCGTAATCCGGCTTCGGGGTGAAGCGCCATTTCTCGGAGCGGCTCATGGTGATCACGTGCGCGCCGTTGTCGATCGCGTACTGGATTCCCAGGATGTTCTGGCCCCAGCTCGAGACCCGGCAGGCCATGATGAGCGCCTTCGGCGCCACCCCGGTGCGGATCCCGTCCGTCCCGTCTCCCGCCACGATGCCGGCGCACTTCGTGCCGTGGTCGTCGCCGGCCGGCATCGGGTTGTTGTTGTTCTCGGCGAAGTTCCAGCCCCACGTGTCGTCCACGTAGCCGTTCGAGTCGTCATCGGTCCCGTTCCCCGGGATCTCGTCCTCGTTGTTCCACATGTGGGTGGCGATGTCCGGGTGGGTTCGATCCACGCCGTTGTCCTCGACCGCCACCACGATGCCGTCGCCCTCGTACCCCAGCGCCCAGACGTCGGGCGCGTTGACGGACTCGAGCTGCCAGATCTCGGGTACGGGATTCGCGAGGCTCCCCGTCCGGTTCTCCCGGATCATCTCGCCCCGGTCGTTCGCCTCCTCGTCCGGGATCGGCGGATCCCACAGGATCGTGCGGATCTCGGAGAGCGCGAGCAGTCCCTCGATCGCCGCGGGCGTCATCTCGGCGACCACGCCGCTCGCGATCCAGAGAGAGCGCACGTTCGCGGCCCGGCCGGCCGCCTCCTCGGTCGCGAGATAGGAGCGAACGCGGTTCTGAGTGACACTCGCGCGGCTCTTGAGCTCGGCCCTGGCGAAGGCGCGGCGCTCGGCCGGCGCGAACTTCCGAACGACGGGAAGGAGGACGTCCAGGTTCGCCTGCTCCCGCATCACGATCATGACCGGGATCCGGTCGCTCGTCGTCGCGCGCTCCATTTCCGCGGCGAGGTCGGGAGAGATCGTGGGGGTGGCGGACGCCGGCGCAACGAAAGTGAGGATCGCGACCGAGAGGATCAGACCGGCCAAGACGGAACGCGAGCGGGCGGGCATGGTGGGACTCCTCGGTGAGCGGGTGGACAGGATCTTCGGAGAATAGCAGAGATGGTGGGCCCGCCGGAAACCCGACGGAAGGCGCGCCCCCTCCGCCCCCGTCCGGGCGCGGCGCTTCTCCCCGGTCCGCGTACCTCATCAACCTCTACTGCGGCAGCGGCCGGGCCGAGCCCGGTGAGAGACGCGGGTCGGGCTCTCGGGGAGACACCTTCGGGAGACCCGGGGTAAGGTCTCCGCGGTGCCCCTTCGGAGAGCGCCCCCCATTCCGCGGGCGTTCCGCGGGCGCCCTTTCCAGGACCGACGCCGATGCCGGAAGAGCACGCCACCCCACCCCCTTCGGAGCCCGCTCCCCGGAGGCCCGATGCCGGGTCTCACGTCGTCCCCATCCTGGGCCTTCTCGCCGGGGTGCTCGGCCTCTTCGGCCGGTTCCTGTTCTCTCTCGACCCCGCTCCTCTCTCGGTCGGGGGGAGCGATCTCGCGACTCAGTACCTCTACTGGCGAGAGTTCGGTTTCGGCGAGCTGCGGGAGGGGAATCTCCCCCTCTGGAATCCCCACGTCTTTTCGGGAATCCCGTTCTTCGGGGGCTTCCAGTCCGCGCTTCTCTATCCGCCGAACTGGATCTACGCCGCCTTTCCTCTCCACCTCGCCGTCAACGTCGGCATCGCCCTCCACGTCTTTCTGGCCGGGCTCTTCATGTACCTGTGGGCGACCTCCCGCGGCTTGCATCGGCTGGCCGCGTTCTACTGCGGGGTCGCGCTCATGCTCTGCGGGGCTCACTTCTCCCACGTCTACGCCGGCCATCTCTCGAACCTGTGCGCCATCCCCTGGGTGCCTCTCGTGTTTCTCGCCCTGGATCGTGTCCTCGCACACCGTACGGTCGGCTGGGCGATGCTCGGGGCCACGGCATGGGCGATGCTCGTCCTGGCCGGCCACCCCCAGTACCTGTTCTACACGGTGGTCGCTTTCGTGCTCTACGGTCTGCTCCGTGCGATCCGGGGCGAGCAGAGACTCCGGATCGCCGGTCTCGTCGCCGGCATGGGCGCCGTCGCGGTTCTCTTGACGGTGATGCAGCTCTGGGTCGGTCTCCAGGAGGCCCCCTTCACCGTACGCGGGGGGGGCGTGGACTACCGCTTCGCGTCCCGGTTCTCGTTTCCTCCGGAGAATCTGGTCACGCTGCTGGCTCCGCAGTTTCTCGGCTCTCTTGCGGACGATTCCTACTGGGGACGCTGCTATCTCACCGGGATGTCCCTCTTCTTCGGGATCACCGCGGTCGTGCTGGCGGTCTTCGGGGTCACCCACGGGAGGCGACAGGGCCGAGGTGTCTGCGCCGGGATGGTCGTGATCCTGTTCGTCCTCGCGCTCGGGGCCCACACTCCTCTCTTCCGGTGGCTCTACGAGCTCGTTCCCGGATTCGACCGCTTTCGGGGCAGCTCGAAGTTCACCTACCCGATGACTCTGTTCGCGATCCTGCTCGCGGGAATCGGATTGCACCGTCTCGCGGAACGACCCGCGCTCGCCCGACGCTGGGGATCCGGCGCGGCGGTCGCCGCGCTCCTTCTGGCGGTCGGCGCGCTCGTTCTGCGAGGAACCGGGGACGGTCCCGGTGTCGGCGGAGCCTGGAACGACTTCATGAAGAGCGTGCATGCCGCCGGCGCGACGCTCGGGGAGTCCTACCGTCCGCTCGACAGCTACGACGATCCGGTGTTCGTGCGGCAGGCCGCCCGACGGGCATCGCAGGGCTTGGCCGTCGCCGTGGGAACGTTCGGGCTGATCGCCGTGCTGTTCGGGCTCGCCGCCCGCGCGCGCGCCACCATCCCGCCGCGCGCCGCGGTCTACGGTCTCGTCACCCTCGGAATCGCCGAGCTGATCCTCTTTGCGTGGCCTCTGCGCGTGACGTTCGACGGCGAGATCGCCCGGTTCCCCGACGTGCGCACCGCACTCGAGACCGATCCCGGAGACTATCGCATCCTGAACACGGTCCTCTCGAACAGCGCCATGGCCACGGGGGCGCTCGACATCGGGGGCTTCGATCCCGGAACCCTGCGCCGTTACGCCGAATTCGTGGCGGCCACCCAGGGGGCCGATCCGGAGGCGGCGGACCAGTACCTGCGCATCCGATTCGTGCCGCGGACGTACGCGATGCTCCGGGTGAAGTACGCGGCGGGGCCGGAGGAAGGACGCATCGTCCTCCGGCGGGTCCCGGAGCCCCCGTTTCCGCGGCTCTCCCTCTGGAACCGGTACGAGGTTCGGGCCGACCGGGACGAAGCTCTCGCGCGGCTCGTCTCCCCCGACTTCGACTTCCGGAACACCCTGCTTCTCGAACGCGCTCCCGACCCGCTGCCCGACCCCGAGCGAGGCGAGGGAACGGTCCGCCTCCTGGACGAGTCGACCGACCACCTGTCGGTCGAGGCGCGGCTCCCGGCCCCGGCGATTCTTCTGATCACCGACGCCTACCATCCGCATTGGCGCGCCCGCTCGCTTCCGGGAAGCGCAGAGACCACCTACGACGTGATTCCGGCGAACCGGGTCCTGCGGGCGATCCCGCTGTCGGCGGGGCGGCATCGAATCCGCCTCGAGTACTCGATCCCCGGCTTCATGCGGGCCACGACCGTCTCCGCGATCGCCTGGATCGCCCTTCTCGCGGGGGGGGGCGTCAAGCTTCGACGGAGTCTCGCCTACGCTCGACCGACACTGTCCCGGGCCCCCTGACCGCCGCGCCTTGTTCCTCCGCGCGACTTCATACTAGAGTGCAATTGCACTGCGGTCGCATCGCCGGGGGTGGCCCGTGGCCCTTCGATTCACGTTGAACGGCGAGAAGAGGAGCGTCGAGCCGCCGCGCGGCGCCTCGCTCCTCGAGGTGCTACGGGATCAGTGCGGAATCCGGTCGACGAAGAACGGCTGTCGGCCGCAGGCCCAATGCGGCTGCTGCCTCGTGCTCGTCAACGGACTCCCCAAGACGACCTGCGCGACCCCGGCCGAGACGGCGGCCGGCAAGGAGATCGTGACGCTCGAGGGCCTGAGCGCCGAAGAGCGCGAGCTCCTCGCGCGCTGCTTCGTCGCCACGACGGGACTCCAGTGCGGTTTCTGCACCCCGGGGTTCGCGCTGCGCGCGAAGCACCTCGTCGATCGGAATCCGTCCCCGACCCGCGCCGAGATCCGCAAGGCGCTGAACGGCCACCTCTGTCGCTGCACGGGGTACGTAAAGATCGTCGAGGCGATCGACCTTCTCGCACGGGCCCGGCGCGGCGAGATCGACCCGCGCTGCGAGGAGGACGGCTGCGTCGGGCGGCGGCTCGCCCGCACCGGGGGCGCGCGCGACGTCCTGGGGGATCGCGCCTACGTCGACGATCTCGTGTTTCCCCACATGGTCCATTGCGTGCTCGTGCTCTCTCCCCACGCCCGCGCGCGCGTCCGCCGCATCGACGTCTCGCGAGCCGTGATGCTCCCGAACGTGGTGCGGATCGCGACGGCCGCCGACGTGCCCGGGGACCGCCGGTACGGGCTCATCCTCGCGGACTGGCCCGGCCTCGTCGCGGAGGGCGAGGAGGTCCGGTGCGTCGGGGACGTGCTCGCGATCGTGGCGGCGGAGGACGAGCGCAGCGCCTGGGCCGCATCCCGCCTCGTCCAGGTCGACTACGAGCTGCTCGATCCCGTTCTCGATCCGGACGCGGCCCTCGCTCCCGGTGCGCCGCGCGTCAACCCGGTTCACGACAACCTCCTGTCGCGGACGGTCATCCGCCGCGGCGACGCGGAGAGCGCCCTGCGTCGAAGCGCCCACGTCGTCCAGGGCACCTGGTCCACGCAGCGGGTCGAGCACCTCTACCTGGAGCCGGAGAGCGCGGTCGCCGTCCCGCGGGACGACGGCCGGCTGCATCTCTACTCCCAGGGACAGGGGGTGTTCGACGATCGCCGACAGGTGGCGCGCTTCCTCGGCGTGGACGAGGAGGACGTCTTCGTCGAGCTCGTTCCGAACGGCGGGGCGTTCGGGGGCAAGGAGGATCTCTCGGTGCAGGCCCACGCGGCGCTGATCGCCACGCTGACGGGCCGGCCGGCCAAGGTCACCCTGAGTCGCGAGGACTCGATCCGAATGCACCCAAAGCGCCATCCGATCCGGCTGGACTACACGGTGGGGTGCGACTCCGAGGGACGTCTCACGGCGCTGAGGGCTCGCCTCACGGGGGACACCGGTGCGTACGCCTCCGTCGGCATGAAGGTGCTCGAGCGGGCCGCGGGTCACGCCTGCGGACCGTACCGCGTGCCCGCCGTCGACATCGAATCGGTCGCCGTCTACACGAACCACCCGCCGTCCGGTGCCATGCGCGGCTTCGGCGTCAACCAGAGCGCCTTCGCGATCGAGGGCTGTCTGGATCTTCTCGCGGAGAAGGTCGGGATCGACGGCTGGGAGATGCGCTCGCGCAACGTGGTGGAGGTCGGCGATCCCGTGACGACCGGCCAGGTCCTCGAGAGATCGGTGGGAATCCGGAAGACGCTCGAGGCGGTGCGGAACGCCTATCGGGAGGCGAAGGAAGCGGGGCGCGCAGTCGGCATCGCCTGCGGAATCAAGAACAGCGGAATCGGCAACGGGGCCGCGGAGTGGGGAAAGGCCCGGCTCGTCGTCGAGGACGACGACACGATCTCCCTCTACCACGGCTACACCGAGATGGGTCAGGGGCTCCACACCGTGCTCATCCAATTCGCGGTCGAGGGGACCGGTCTCCCCGCATCGATGTTCCGTCCGAGGGTCGACTCCACCTTCGCGCTCGGGTGCGGCCAGACCACCGGCTCGCGCGCCACCCTCTTCGGCGGTCGCGCGGTCCAGAGTGCCGCCGCAAAGCTCCGCGCCGCGCTCGACGAGGGGCGAACGATCGCCGATCTCACCGGACGGATCTTCGCGGCCGACGTCGTCATCGACGACACGACCGCACCCGGCGAAACGCGGGACGGGAAGATCAAGACGCACACGACGTACGGGTACGCCACTCAGGTCTGCATCCTGGACGAGACCGGTCGGGTCGACCGCGTCCTCGCGGCACACGACGTGGGCCGGGTGGTGAATCCGGGGCTGTGCGAGGGCCAGATCGAGGGCTCGATCCACATGGGGCTCGGTTACGCGCTGACCGAGGAGCTCCCCTGTGAGAACGGGATGCCGGTCACGTTCAAGCTGCGCGACCTCGGTCCGCTCCGGGCCGTGGACATGCCCGAGATCGAGGTGATCCTCGTCGAGGAGCCGGAGCCCGAGGGGCCGTACGGGGCGAAGGGGGTCGGTGAGATCGGGCTCGTGCCGACCGCGCCGGCGGTGGCCGGCGCGCTGGCCGCCTTCGACGGCGTCCGTCGCTACGAGCTCCCGATGCGGGACTCGCCGGCGGCCCGGGCGATGAGCGTCGGGAGAGTCCGGCGGCGGACGGACCCGAAGTGATCCCGCGACTGCTCCTCGGCCCCGACGCGCGGGGGTGCCGGGTCCTCGTCGAGGGGAACACCGTGGCCGCGGTCGGAGCCGACATCTCCGGTGCCCCCGGCACCGGGGCCGAGACCCTCGACTGCATGGACGGTCGCATCGAGTGCGGTCGCGTC
>JALGZR010000106.1 GCA_025774805.1 bacterium | reverse complement strand
CGCACGTGCTCGTGGTCTCCGCGAACGCCATCGTACCGGGAAGGCGACGCTCCGCCGGAGAACTCGTGAATGAGCCCCTTCTCCTTCAGAATCCGCAGCGTCCGGTAGACGGTCGCCAGACTGATGTCGGGGAGGATCTGCCGCGCCTCGTGGTGAATCCAATCGGCGGTGGGGTGATCCCGCGTCGACTGAACCAGACTGAGGACGATCTCGCGTTGGGGAGTGCGTCGAAGACCGACCGCTCGCCAGTCGATCTGCGGGGGGCGGTTGCCGGATCGCGGGTCGTCGGACGCGGACCGGGGAGAGGCCATGATCGGACCCTCGCAGCGTATCGGGGATCCGGGGCGATGGCCGGTCGCTCCGTGACCCGGATGCCCCACCGGGGTCACCGAAAGGGAGTCGCTCGTGCGCTCCACTCCGGAGAAACGATCCGGCGCCTCTCGACGGAGAGAGCGAGGACGCCGGTGATGGTCGATGTGTTCCGGCTAGTTCAGGTGCGCCTCGAGCCGGCGATTCATGGTGCCCGTACGAAGCCGAAGGAGGGCTCGGTCCTTCAGCTGACGAATTCTCTCCTTGGAAAGATGCAGCTTTTCGCCGATCTCGCCCAGGGTGTACGGCTCCTCGCCGGTCAGACCGAAGTAGAGGTTGATGATGAGCTCTTCCCGCTGATTGAGCGCCTCGACCGCCTCCCTCACGTCGTGATCCCTCTCGTTGCCTTCGAGCCCCCTCTGCGGTGAGGACAGGTCCCGGTCGTCCGCGATCCGGTTCAGCGGAGTCTCACGCTCCGGATCCTCGTAGTCGGTCACCATCGAGTAGGCCCGCACCGAGGCCATCGCCTCCTGGATCTCCGCACTTTCCTTGCCGATCGTCTCGGCCACCTCCTCGAGAGAGGGCTCTCGCTCGAGGGACTTCTCGAGAGTCTCCTCGGCGCGGCAGACGTCACGCAGCGTGTCGCGCCGGCTGTGCGGGTAGTGCACGAGATGAAGTTGGTCGGCCAGCGCCTTGTTCAGGTTTCGGCGGATCCACCAGACCGCGTAGGAGATGAACGCGCAGCCCTTTCTCTCGTCGAATCGTCGGGCCGCCTCGTAGAGGCCGAGATTGCCTTCGGTGACGAGATCGCTCAGAGGGATTCCCCGTCCCATGTATCGCTTGGCGATGTTCACCACGAAGCGGAGATTGGCCTGTACCAGCTCGTGAACCGCCTCCTCGTCCCCGGCGCGAATCCGGCGGCCCAACACCCCCTCCTTCTCACGCGTGAGGAGAGGTATGCGCCCGATCTCTCGCAGGTACATCCCGAAGGAATCGTCGAGAGGAACCTCGCCGTGGGCGACCTGACGTCTCATTGCGTGGACCCCCCTGGCCTTCGAACCATCCCGGCAAGGGATGGCATCCGTGAGCCGGATTCCGGAGATGGGCCGAGAATGAGAACCGTTCCTAAGGAACTTATCTACTAAATGCGATTGATTGTCAAGTGAACTCGGTCACATAGCGGAGCGTGGCTCCTCCGGGCTCCCAGAAGTCTCGGAACCCGTGGAGGGGCTTCGTGTTCCGGCCGCGGAACCGGGCCGGGGATCGTTCCGATTCATTGGATCTCTTGGTCAATTATTCAAGTATTTGCCTCGACAGGAGGCCTTCCGTCCGGGCCAAAAGAGACAAGTGTCGGATCGTCACGGTAAGGAAGGGCCCGAGATCCGCGTCTTGTCAGGAATCGTTCTCCGATAGCCCCGGAGCGGCGCGGGCCCACCGGGTCGCGGCCTCCGAGGGGGTGAGAACCTCTCGATCCTCCTCGGGCTGAAACCGAAAACGGGCCCCCGGCACGTCCCGGTTCACGAGAACCCGGCCCAGATCGACCACGAGCTGCCGATCGTCCGTCCGTCGTCGGATCTCGATGCGATCCGGCCAGGGCATCCCCCGGCGGTCGCCCCACGCGTTCCAGAGGATCTCGAGATCGCCCGATTCGTAACGCACCGGAAGACCGGTCTCCGGATGGAGCCGAAGGGACCAGCCCTCTCCCTTCCGGAGCTCTCCCTCCGGCTCCGATCGGGACCGGCTCGGCTCGGGACAGGGGGGCGCGGGGCACGGATCCGCGAGGAGGGCGATGAGGATTTGGCTCGGCGAGACCGGAAGATCGGCCCAGGCCGGGTCGGAGCGCCGACCGTGAACGAGGAGCCTCTCGCGGGGGACATCGAGCCAGACCTCGTCCCCGTCCGCCACGAGGTCGAAGACCGTAAAGAACGCGGCGGAGTGCCCCCGGAGTCGGAGCCGGCCCGGTCGCTCGTAGGAGACCGAGCCTCGGCAGTGCTCGGGTTCCTCTCGGGAGGGGTCCGTCCAGGTCAATGCGAGCCCCACGCTCAGACTCCGGATCTCGGGAGAGCGCGGCGGCGGCGCCACCGGAAGCTCGACGATCGGTCGCGTCTCGTCCGGGATCGTCTCGAGATCGGCCGTCGGCCGCGACCCCGGACCCGGACCACAGCCGCCGCCGACCAGCGCGAACGCGGCCACTCCGATCCACCCGATCCGCCGTCGGCGGGCCGGCCCCCTCAAGATCGGCGGCCGGCGCCCCGCCCTCTCAAGACCGGATACAGAACGAGGCCGGTGGCGAAGCCGCCGATGTGTTCGAGCCATGCCACTCCTCCCGAGGCCGGGGCCCCGACCTGATTCGTGCCGTACGCGAGCTGCTGCAGCAGCCAGATGCCGATCAGAACGATCGCCGGAACGCGGAGCACCCGTACATAGAAAACGAGAAAGACCAGGGTCCGGATCCGGGCGCGGGGATGGCGGAGGAGGTAGGCCGCCAGGATCCCCGAGATCGCGCCGCTCGTCCCGACGACCGGTATGTCGGAATCGGGGTTCGCGAGCCCGTGGAAGAGGTGACCTCCCAACCCGGCGAGCAGAAAGTAGAGGAGAAAGCGTCCGGTCCTCAGAGACGCTTCCACCCGGACTCCGTAGATCCACAGGAACAGGAGATTCCCGAGGAGGTGGGGAATCCCTCCGTGCAGGAACATCGCGGTCACGAGGGTGAACCACGGCGGATCGGGACCGGAGAAACGGGCCGGCACGAACCCCAGATCCTGGACGAGGGACACCGGCGGAGATCGTCCGCCCACCTGAAGGACGTAGGCGCAGGCGATCCCCATCAGAAGGAGAAGGGTCCCCGGGGGTGCCCGCCCGGTCGCGTTCTCATCCTTGAGCGGAAGAATCAAAGAGGGACTCCCCCAGGACGGCTCGAGCCCTCAGATGTCACCGGTCTCTGCCGCGGCAGCGGCGGAGCCGCGCCCGGCCTCGCCGTTGGGGCGCCTTCCGTGCAGCAGAGGGGCCACGACCCCGCCGCGGGCGAAAGCCTCCCACCTCCCCGCCGGACACGGCGATCCGCAGCCTCGTGACGAGCCGGGTGAGAAATGCAGGCTAGCGGACGAGGGCCTCCGCTTCCACGATGAGCATTTTGGGGCCGTAGTTGAGAAAGGCGACGTCGATCGCGTAGCGGCCTCCCGGCAGCTCCCTCCTCCGGATGACCTTGCCGACGTCCCTCCACGTCTGGTGATAGACGATCTCGCCGACGTCGTAGCTCTCCTCAGGAGCGTAGGTGCGGAAGGTCTCCGGCGCCGGAGACCCGAAGTCCCCGATGAGCCGAGGATCGCACAGGGTGCCGGAATCGTCCTCCTGCTCGAAGCAGACGAGGGCATTGCAGGCGATGCAGTTGAGCCACGCGAGACCGGTTTCGTCCGAAGACCTCAGAATCCGCATCTTCCGCCGCCGGTCGCACCGGGGGCAGGTCTGGAAACGGGTCCCCTTTTCCGGAAGGCTCGTGATCGTCGTCGACATGAGTCCTCTCCCGATCGTCGGATTCCTCACGCGAACTCCCGCCCGGAGAGTGCGGCCGGCACGGTGCTCCGCCCGGCCAGCGCAAGGCCTTCGCCTACCCGGTTTCCCGATTGGCGTCGGCAATGGGGCGAGATTCTACCCAAGAGTCGCGGACCTTGTCAACAAGGAATGATTTTCAACACTCCGGAAAGACCCTTCTCGGCCCTCTCCCGGCCTCCTCCAGCCCTTTCCGCCTCCGCCACCGGGTTCGGCAGTCCCCGGCCGCCCGTCGGCCAACCCTCCGCGGAGGTGGCCCGGCCGCTCGCCCGGCCGTCTCCACGGGGGATTGTCGAGATTACCCCGCTCTGCGACGAGAAGTTCCCCCGCTCAAGAGAAGGGGCGGAGAGGATCCCCCTCCGCCCCTTGCGAGTCGAGCTCCGCCTCTCAGCGGCGCTTGGTGCGGCGCTTGGTCTTGCGCTTGGCCTTGGCCTTCGTGCGGCGCTTGGTCTTCCGCTTCGCCTTGGCCTTGGTCTTGGTCTTGCGCTTGGTCTTCCGCTTCGCCTTGGCCTTGGTGCGGCGTTTGGTCTTCCGCTTCGCCTTGGCCTTGGTGCGGCGCTTGGTCTTGCGCTTGGCCTTGGCCTTGGTGCGGCGCTTGGTCTTCCGCTTGGCCTTGGCCTTGGTGCGGCGCTTGGTCTTGCGCTTGGCCTTCGCCTTCGTACGGCGCTTGGTCTTCCGTTTGGCTTTGGCCTTCGTGCGGCGCTTGACCCTGCGCTTGGCTTTGGCCTTCGTCTTCCGCTTGGCCTTGGCCTTGGTGCGGCGCTTGGTCTTCCGCTTCGCCTTGGCCTTCGTCTTCCGCTTCACCTTGGCCTTCGTCTTGCGCTTCGCCTTGGCTTTCGCCCTCGAGCGAGCCATTGCCATCCTGGAACACCTCCATCGGAGTGATCACTCACGGGGCCCGTCACGCGGGACACACCGTCTCCGGAAACGACGCTCCCGGCCTCGCGAAGCCGGTTCTTGAGAAACGCCGCCTGATTTCCGCCCGAGAGCGGAAATCAGGTCGCGTTCCCGCTTGCGGTCCCCTCCGGAGTCAAGAGCCTCTCTACCAGGGCTCGGATCGTCTCCAGGTCGAACGGCTTCCGCACCCGGGTCACTCGATCGCTCTCCTCACCCGACAGGGAATCGCGGCCCCCCTCGGTCGTCATCAGGACGACCTTCGCGGCGGGCCGCACCCGACGGAAGCTGTCAAGAACCCTGCGGGCACTCCTCCCCCCTTCCCTATCCTCCGCCGCGATCAGCAGATCGAAGGGGACGAGTCGGGACCTCCTGATCGCCTCCCGACCGTCCTCGGCGGTCTCGACGCGGTACCCTGCCTCCGTCAGATCCAGCGCGAGCGCTCGTGTCGTCACCGGCTCGCCGTCGATGAGGATCAAGAGTCGCTTCGACATCGGGGGCATCCCTCGGTGTCGCTTCGGTTCCGGCGCTTTCCCGTTCGCCGGGGTCTGGTTCACCGTTCGACCCGTTCTCGGTACCGCGGGCGCTTCGGGTTCCCCTTCTTACGGAGCGGAGATTCCAACGCCTGGCCATTTTTACGCATGAGTTGTGCCATCACGATCAACGGGAGTTGATCGCGGGAACGAGCCGCACGTCACCCGGCGCAAACGTCCGGTTAAGTGTCTATTCAGGAATGCGTTCGGTACGATACTGAATGCGAAATCGGAAGTGATTCGGGCGGGCGCGAACGGAAACGGATTTCCGGGATCTCATCATTCTGATCGCGACGCCGTCAAAAGATGCGACAGCGCGACGGGTCGAGGCGTCCATTTCTTTTACGCCTCGTCGATGGCGACGTTCGAGTCCTTTTCGGAAACCGTTCCGCTCGGATGACCGTACATCTTGAGCTTGTTGATGAGCGTCTGACGAGTGATGCCGAGGATTTCTGAGGCCCGTGTCCGGTTGCCGTCGGTCTCCTCGAGAACGCGGAAGATGTGCTCCCTCTCCACCTCCGCCAGCGCGAGTCCGGTTCGACTCATCAGGCCGCGCACGCGGGAGAGCGTGGAGCTACCCCGGATCTTCTGGGAAAGGTGATCGGGAAGGATGAGCTGGCAGTCCTCGAGCAGCACGATTCGCTCCATTGCGTTCCGGAGCTCCCGGACGTTTCCCGGCCACCCGTAGCTCTCGAGGCACTCGATCGCCTCGTCGGAGAGGCTCATCTCCGCTTTGTCCGCCCGCTCACCGAACTCCTCCACGAACCGGGCCGCCAGATAGGCGATGTCGCCCTCCCGCTCGCGCAGGCTTGGGAGCATGATCCCGATGACCTTGAGGCGGTGCAGGAGGTCCTTGCGAAACTCCCCCGATTCGCTCGCCGCGTCGAGGTCCTTGTTCGTGGCCGCCACGATGCGGACGTCGACGGCGAGATCCTCTCGGCCGCCGAGTCGGCGGAACCGCCGCTCCTCGATGAACGTGAGTAGCTTGGCCTGATTGGCGAACCCGCAGTCCCCGATCTCGTCGAGAAAGAGAGTGCCGCCGTCCGCGATCTCCGCGAGCCCTTTCCGGGTCTCCTGAGCGTCGGTGAAGGTTCCCCGCTCGTGGCCGAACAGCTCGCTCTCGAAGAGGGAGTCGGGAATGGCGGAGCAGTTCAGCTTCACGAACGGGAAGGCGGCCCGGTCGGATTCGTAGTGGAGGGCCCGGGCGACCAGCTCCTTCCCGGTCCCGGTGTCCCCCTGGACGAGGACCGTCTGGGCCCCGCTGCGCACGATCTTCCGGATCGTCGCGCGAACCGCCTCGATCGGCTCGGTCCGGCCCAGGATCTGGTCGAGGCCGACGGCGTCGGGCGCCCTCCATCCGGCGGAGCGGTACTCCTCGCGCATCCGCGAGGCGCGGAGCGTCTGGCGCACGCACCGGACCATCTCGTCGAGATCGTAGGGCTTCTGTACGTAGTCGTCGGCACCGATCTTCATGGCCTGGACCACGTCCTGCACCTCTCCGTATGCGCTGATCATGATCGTGACCATGGAGGGCTGCAGCCGCTTCAGGTCGCGCAGAACCTCGAGGCCCGAGGTGTCCCCGAGCTTTAGGTCGACCACCGCGACGTGAGGTCGCTCTTCTTCGGCGCACCGGATCCCCTTCCGGCCCGAACCTGCCGTCTCGACCGAGAAGCCCTCCTCCTCGAGGGCCCGCCGGAGGGTCCGGCGGACTCCCAGCTCGTCGTCGATCACGAGTACCCGGTCGCTCACGTCGCGCTCACCTCCTGCGCTTCGCCCTTGTCACTCTCATTGTCGCTCGCGGAGGCGCTCCCGGAGGCAGACTCCCCGATGCGGGTCCGAGACGGGGCGGACGGTGGGATCGGGAGGATGACGGTGAACCTCGCCCCCCCGTCCGCGTTGTTCGTCGCGGAGATGAGTCCGCCGTGCTCCTTGCAGATCCGCTGGCTGATCGAGAGACCCAGACCCAGTCCCTTCGAGCTCGACGAGATGAACGGCTCGAAGATCTCCGCCGAACGGCCTTCCGGGATGCCGGGCCCCGTGTCGCTGAACGCGATCCGCACCCCCGTCGGGTCCGACCGCTTCGATCGAGGACTGGCCCAGCTCGAGATCCGGAGCGTGCCGCCCTTCTTCCGCATGGAGTTCCCCGCGTTCATGATGATGTTGAGGAACACCTCCCGGATCATGTTGCCGTCGATGTTGAGCAGGGGGAGGCCCTCCTCCAGATCGGTCACGAGCTCGGTGCCCGAGGCCTCCAGGTACTCCCGAGCCAGCGCGAGCGCGTCGCCGAGGATCCGGTTGACGTTGGAGAGCCGGCGGCGGGGGGTCGGGGGACGGGAGTAGGCCAGGAAGTCCGAGATCACCGCCTCGATCCGGTCGAGCTCCTTGATGGAGGCGGAGAGGCTCTCCCGGTTGGTGTCCTCCCGTTCCAGGTGCTTGAGGACGTATTGGATCGTGGTCCGGATCCCGGTCAGGGGGTTGCGGATCTCGTGGGCGATTCCGGCGGAGATCGTGCCCAGGGAGAGGAGGCGGCGGGCCTCCGCCCCGAAGCTCCCGATCCACTGGCCTTCTCCCGCGTTCCGCAGCACGCCGACGCAGTGGATCCCCTTCCCGTTCGGGTCCAGAGTGGACGTGTAGTCGGACTCGAGGAATCGGACGTCCCCCGTCTTCGAGGCGATCAGGGTGGGGGCGGTGGAACGCTCCCTCTCGTGCCGGAGGAGCGGATCGAGCGGGCATCCCTCGTCGCAGAGCAGCGTACCGTCCGTGTCCTGGCACCGGAGAATCTCGGTGCAGGGACGACCGATCGCCTCGTCGCGACTCCAGCCCAGAGTCGACTCGGCGGACGACGAGTACTCCACGAAGCGCTTCTCGGAATCAACGACGATGATGGCGTCCCGGTTGGCCTGGAGGAGGGCGCCGAGGACGCCGCTATGCAGATCGCGCTCGAGCAGCGAGGGCGACGGGGATCGACGGACCTTGCGCTTCTTTTTTCGCATCGTCCCCTTCAACCCATTCGAAGTGCGTTCGCCCCCGGACCGTTCGACGGAAAACTAGGGAATCCTCATCGCAGGGTCAACGGGAAACGGAACGATGCACGCGGACGACGCGCCGGTCGACGCCACATCGGACTGAACGAGACGGAGGCGTTCACCCGTTCACGACGACCCCGCCGGTGCGCTGCGAACGTGCGCGTCGCCGCGGGACGAATGGTTGCGATCCGAGAAACGACGTTGCCGCCCGCGTGCATGCAGCAGAAGGGGGAGGATCCGTCGGACCCTCCCCCGTTCTCGTTCGTTCCGGCGGTGCGCCGGTGTCGTCTAGTAGTCCTCCATCCCGGCTCCGGCCGGAGCGACCGGCTCCTTCTCCGGGATCTCGGTGATGATGGCCTCGGTGGTCAGCAGCAGCCCGGCGATCGAGGAGGCGTTCTGCAGAGCGCTCCGGGTGACCTTTGCGGGATCGATGATCCCCGCGGTGACCAAGTTCACGAGCTCGCTCGTGTTGAAGTCGTAGCCCCGATTCGCGCCGGAGCCGAGGACCTCCTTCGCCACGAGGCTTCCCTCCATCCCGGCGTTCTCCGCGAGCTGCCGGATGGGCTCCTCGAGCGCTCGCCGCACGATGGAGGCCCCGGTGGCCTCGTCCCCCTCGAGCTTGAGCCTGTCGATCACCTTGGTCGTCTGCAGGAGCGCGACCCCGCCGCCGGGCACGATGCCCTCCTCGACGGCCGCCCGGGTGGCGTGCAGGGCGTCCTCGACGCGGGCCTTCTTCTCCTTCATCTCGACCTCGGTCGCGGCGCCGACCTTGATCACCGCCACCGCCCCGGCGAGGCGGGCCAGTCGCTCCTCGAGCTTCTCGCGGTCGTAGTCGGACGTGGCGTCCTCGATCTGGCGGCGGATCTGGACGCAGCGGCCCTCGACGTCGGCCTTCTTGCCGTGGCCCTCGAGGATGACCGTGTTCTCCTTGTCGATCGTCACGCGCTTGGCCCGGCCGAGATCCGAGATCTGGACGTTCTCGAGCTTCACCCCGATGTCCTCGCTGATCACCTTTCCGCCGGTCAGGACGGCGATGTCGCCGAGCATGGCCTTTCGCCGATCACCGAACCCCGGCGCCTTCACCGCGGCCGCCGAGAGAACGCCGCGGAGTCGGTTCACCACGAGAGTCGCGAGAGCCTCACCGTCGACATCCTCCGCGATGACGAGCAACGGCCTCCCGGTCTTGGCCGTGGCCTCCAGCAACGGGAGAAGGTCCTTCATGTTCGAGACCTTCTTCTCGTGAATGAGGATGTAGCAGTCCTCCAGAACGCACTCCATCCGCTCCTGGTCGGTCACGAAGTACGGGGAGAGGTAGCCTCGATCGAACTGCATGCCCTGGACCAGGTCCAGGGTGGTCTCGATGCTCTTGGCCTCCTCGATCGTGATCGTTCCATCCTTGGTGACCTTCTCCATCGCCTCGGCGATGATGTCGCCGATCACCTCGTCGCCGTTGGCCGAGATCGCGGCGATGTTCCGGTACTCGTTCACCGTCCGGACCTTCTTGGCCTGCTTCCGGATGTCCTCGACGACGACCTCCACCGCCTTGTCGATCCCCCGCTTGAGCGCGAGCGGATTGGCGCCGGCGGACACGTTCCGGATGCCCTCGCGGTAGATCGACTCGGCGAGGATGGTGGCCGTGGTGGTCCCGTCCCCGGCGACGTCGGAGGTCTTGGACGCGACCTCCTTGACCATTTGGGCGCCCATGTTCTGGTAGGGATCCTCGAGCTCGATGTCCTTGGCGACGGTCACCCCGTCCTTCGTCACGTTCGGGGAACCCCACTTCTTGTCGAGGGCGACGTTCCGCCCCTTCGGGCCGAGAGTGACCCTCACGGCGCGGGCGAGCCTGGACACGCCCTTGAGAATCTCGTTCCGAGCCTCCTCGCGGAACTTGATCTGCTTTGCGGCCATTCCTCTTCTTTCCTCCTGCTACTTCGAGAATGTGGCGAGGACGTCGTCCTCCCGGAGAATCACGTAGTCGTCGCCCTTGATCTTCACCTCGGTCCCGGAATACTTGCCGATCAGAACCCGATCGCCTCTCGCGATCTCCAGGGCGACACGCTTGCCCTCCTTGGAGAGACGACCCGGCCCGACGGCCACGACCTCTCCCTCGGTCGGCTTCTCTTTTGCGGTGTCGGGAATGATGATGCCGCCGCGCACCTCGTCCTGCGCCTCGAGGCGCCGGATGAGGATCCGGTCGGCCAGCGGGCGAATGTTCATCTCGTCTCCTTGCGGGTGGGGGTGACTCGGAAGCGTCCCCTCGTCGGGACCGGTTGACGCGGCCATCCGGAGCGAGAGATGTGCCAAGATCGGTGAATCTCGGCAAGGATCTGTTTCTCAATCACTTAGGAGAGTGCCCGGTGAGACCTGTCGGGACGTGAGTCCTGACGCCCTGGCACCCTCGAGCACTTTTGTGTCAGTCAGGCGGAGACGGCTGCCGAGTTGGCAGCCTAACCCGGGGTTTTCACCGGGCTCGTCGCGAGGCTGGGGATCGTCATGGCCGGCGAGGAGGCGGGGGCTTTCGCCCGAGGCGTGGCCGTAGCCCCGTCGCAGGGCGGAGGCGCCGCAGCGACGAAGCCGGGCACGGCTTCGCCGCTGCCGCGGCGGGGCCCGGTGAGATGCGCGGGCTAGGGAGTGATCTCCTGCCAGAGGTACAGGCGGCTCACGAGCGGCGCGAAGGGGGGCTGGCCCGCGAACCCCGCCAGGGCCGGATCGTACCCGTAGTCCCGGTGCGGCGGAATGTACTCGTTGTGCTTCGACCACCCGATCTCGTGGGTCCCGATTCCCGAGTTGTGTACGTTGTCCGCCATGTCCGCGAACTGCAGGTGCACGATCGATCCGCGCTTCTGAAGCGTCCGCGAGCTCCCCCATGCCTCCAGCAACTGGTCGTTGTTCGCCCAGGCCGTCCCCGCGGTCGGATCGTCGATCACGCCGTCGTCGTCCAGATCGGCCCAGTTCGCCTCGTTGACGACAGGGATCCCGTCGACGAGAGCGGCGTTGATCACCGTCGTGCCGTCCGTGGCCTGGCGGGTGCTCTTGTGTCCGTGGGTCAGCACGGGATCATCGCTCCAGGCGTCGGAGAGGTGCCAGATCCGACCGGAGGAGATGATCGCCGCCGCCCGCTTGTTGACGCTGTTGAAGTCCCCCTTGGTGTAGACGGAGTGGTTGGTGACGACGGTGAGGTCGTCCTGGAGCTCGGCGGCGTTCACCAGCCGGACTGGGACCTCGGAGTAGATGAGCCCGTTCGGCGGCCACTGCCCGCTCTCCGCCAACCTCCCGACGTCGATCTCCTGAACCGTTACATCCATGTCCATGGCCTTGTTGTAGAAGGACGTCTCGGTGACCGCGTCGGCGAGCCAGGCGCTGATGTCGTTCCCCCCCTGGTCCACCTGCGTGTCGCCGGCCCGGATCCGGATGGCCGCCTTCGAGTCGTACCAGCCGCCCGGCTCCATCGTCTCGACGGGTGGAGGATCGACACGCACCGCGCCGAGCGCGCGATCCTTCACGACGCCCTCCCAGAGCTCGAGGGCGCCGTCGATCCCGTCGCTCGGATCGTCGTTCGTCCAGTCCGCGTGCCGGGAGTCCATCGCGGTCCCCGTCGGCCCGTTCACCATCTCCACCCAGTTTCCGCTCCGATTCTTGATCCGAACCGTGTTCCCGGACGTCAGATCTCGACCCCAGGCGTCGGTGTTGCGGATCATCTGTCCCGTGCAGGTCATCGCCGGCGAGTCGACCGACAGGGTCGTTCCCGCGGGACGCAGATACAGATTGCCGTTCGCGTGCACCTTGCCGAAGATGTCCTGGTCGACACCGCGGACGAACTCGGAGAGATCCCCGTTCGCGTAGAGGGCGAAGCTGAAGGCCGGCTCGGTGTAACCCTGCACCTGGATTCTCCGCTGGAACTTGCCGACGCGGCCGATCACGTCGATCACGTACTCGTCCTCGTCCCACGCCGCCGATACGGGTCGGATGGAGAAGCGGAACGTCTCGGGAAGCCCGGTGTCCGTCAGGCTCAGGAAATCAGGGTCTCCCGGATTCCACTCCCAGACCAGCCAGCCGTCGTTGCGCTCGTCGGCGAGGCCGTTGTCGTTCGCGTCGTCGACCACGAGTGGGCCGTCGAACACGGTCGGAACCAGCACGGAGCCCGTCGCCATCGTGCCGTCCCACTCGTGGGTTCGGCCGCGAAAGTTCGTGGCTGCAAACTCCCGGTAGGCGACGTGGGCTCCCGACTCGGTCACGTAGAGAGCCTGGGCCCCCTTCTCCTGGTTGGTCGCGATTCGACCCTCGGTGTTGGAGAGGATCAGAAAGGTGCCTCCCACCAGCGAGAAGAGGGTGATCATCAAGAGCGAGACCAACAGGACCGAACCTCGCTCGGCGTGCTGCACCGTCGGTACTCTGATCGTATTCATCCCAGTCCTCCTACGACTGGCGGCAGACCACGAAGATCACGTAGTTGGCGTTGACATCGCCGCCCCAACCGCTCGCCTTGTTTCCCTCGAAGGTCCGAACTCCGAGATCCAGATCCCGGCGCCAGAGCCCGAGGGTCGACGTCGTCAGATCACTCACTCCGACCGCCAGGCCGGTTTCGGCGTAGTTGGCCGTGATCCAGTTCGGAGGCGTTCCCCGCGGGTCGTAAGCGATGTAGACCGTGACGTCCTGGTCGAATTCCAGTGTCAGCTGGAAGGACCCGCCCATGTTCCTGTCGGCGTTGGGTGTACGGACCAGAGTCGAGCTCCGGAGCTCCGGGGGAAGGTAGGTCAGCGTATAGGGGCTATCCGTGTAGTACCGATCGCCGGCGATCGGTTCGAACCACACATCGTAGGGGTTCGGACTGCTGACCCTCTGAATCGTCACGCCGGGCCGGCAACCGCCCGCCGTGAAGGAGTAGGGCCCGCACTCCACGATCGGTCCGCCGAGGAAGGTCGCCACGTAGATTCCCGAGGCCAGGTCCAGATCGGGA
>JALGZR010000170.1 GCA_025774805.1 bacterium | reverse complement strand
ACCCGCCTGCGCCATCGCCTCGATGATCAGTACCGCGGGCATGATCGGATGACCGGGGAAATGCCCCTGGAAGAACGGCTCGTTGTAAGTCACGTTCTTGATTCCCACGACCCGTTCTCGATCGACCAGCTCGACGATGCGATCGATGAGCAGAAACGGATAGCGGTGGGGCATGATCTGCTCGATCTCGTGGATGTCCAGCGAAATGCTCCTCTGATCCGCGGCGCGCCAGCGATAACTCTTCTTCGCTTCGTCCATGATTCTCTTGACGAAGGCCACGTTCACCGCGTGTCCGCCCCGAACGCAGATGACGTGGCCTTTGATAGGCATTCCCAGAAGGGACAGATCCCCGATCAGATCGAGGACCTTGTGGCGGACGAACTCGTCGTCGAAGCGGAGGGGCTCTTCGCTCTCGAAGCCGCTCTCCGTCACCACGACGGCGTTGGCGAGACTTCCTCCCTTGATCAGCCCCGACGCGCGCAGAGGCTCGACGTCCTCCATCATGGCGAACGTCCGTGCGGCGCCGATCTCCCGGGTGAAGACGTCCGTATCGAGCTCGAAGGACACGTACTGGGTTCCCACGAGGCGATTCGGATAGTCGATCGTGAACGTGATCCTCAATCCGGAGTGAGGAAGCAGAATGCGCTGCGTACCGTCCTTCTGGAGCGTGATCGGACGCTTCGTCTCGTAGTAGTGCCGAAGGTCCGGCTGCTCGACGATTCCGGCGGCCTGCAGCACCTCGATGAACGGTTTCGAGCTCCCGTCCGGCTCGCACGGTTCGGAGGAGCTGATCTCGATGTCGACGTTGTCCAGCCCCAACCCGGAGACGGCGGCCAGCACGTGCTCGACCGTTCCGACCTGGATCTCTCCGTTGACCAGCGTCGTTCGCCGGGGATCGATCCGGTGCTCGATCGCGTAGTCGATTCGGGCGGGAATCGAGGGTCGATCGGGAAGATCGGAACGGATGAACCGGATGCCCGAGTCGGGCTCGGCGGGGAGAAACCGGACGACGGTCTCGGCCCCCGTGTGCAGACCGACACCGCTGACCTTTGCGGGCTTCGCGATCGTTCTCTGTCGTTCCTGGATCACCGGCCTTCCCGCTCCTTTCCCGCTCCCGTCCGCGGGGCCCTCCGGAGGGCGGATTCGAGCGCACGAATCCGCCGGACGATCTCCGGCAGCTTTCTCACCGCGGCCTCCCGGCGCATCGCGTCCCGATGCGGGCGGGCGGGGTATCCCGAGTACGTCTCCCCGGCGGGCACGTCTCCGATGACCCCGGCCTGCGCGCCGATGGACGCGCCATCCCCGATCCGGACGTGACCCGCGAGACCGGACTGTCCGCCGAGACGAACACCCCGTCCGATCCTCGTGCTTCCGGCGATTCCCGATTGGGCGGCAATCACCGTGTCCTCGGCAACCGCGACATTGTGGGCAATCTGTACCAGGTTGTCAATTTTGGTACCGGGACCGATGACGGTCTTGCCGAAGGTGGCGCGATCGATGCAAGCGTTCGCTCCGATCTCGACGTCGTCGCCGATCTCGACGATACCGATCTGGGGAATCTTTCGGTACTGACCCTTCACGGGCGCGTACCCGAACCCGTCGGAGCCGATCACCGCCCCCGGCTGGACGCGCACCCGGTCCCCCAGAACGCACCCGCGCCCCACGAAGACCCCCGGATAGAGGTAGCATTCGGCCCCGAGCTTCGCCCCCTCCCCCACGTACGCCTGGGCGGCGATGCGAGTCCCGGGTCCGATCTCGGCCCCCGCCTCCACCACGGCCTGGGGACCGATCGCCACGTCCGGTCCGAGGCTCACCTCCTCGGACACGAGCGCCGTCGGATGCACGCCCTCGGAGACCGGGGGCAGTCCCGGATCGAAGAGCGGAAGAACGCGAACCAGGGCCGCGTACGGATCCTCGGTCCGAACGGCGATGACGCCCTCGGGGCACGGAACGCCCGGAGCGATCAGGACCGCGGTCGCCCGCGTCGTCTTCAAGTCCGCCCGGTACTTCGGGTTCGCGAGAAATGTCAGATCCCCCTCCCGAGCCCACTCGATCCCGGCGACGCCTCGAACGCAAGCGTCGGGGGATCCCTCCACCGATCCCCCGACGCGTTCCCCGATCTCGGCGATCGGAACGCTCCGGCCGGCCGCGATTCCGCTCACTCGGAAGAGCCCCCCTCCGCGGTCGAGCCGGACTCCGGCGGACTCTCCGGGTCCCCCTCGGCGGGTGCCCCCTCTTCCCTCAGGCCGAGCGAGAGGTCATCCAGCACGAGCTGGGTCAGGTTGACGTCGTCCTTCGCCCACACGACGCCGCCCGTCGAGGCGTCGAAGATGATGTCGACGTTCTTCTCCTCCCCGATGCGGGCCACGACGTTCAGGATCTTCTCGGCGATCGGCGCGGTGAGCTCGGCGTTCCTCTTCGCCGCCTGACCGTTCACCCCCCAGATCGACTCCGCGAACTCCTGGTACTCGTTCTTCAGGTTCCGCACCTCTTCTTCCTTTTCCCGCAGGCGCTCCTCCGACAGCATGAGCTTCTGACTCTCCTTCTCGCTCTCGAGCCGCTCGATCTCCTCCCGCATCTCCTTGGCCCGCGCATCCCATTCCTTCAGCTCCCGGTCCAGCGTGCGCTGCGCGTCCGCGGTCCCCTCGAAACGGTCGAAGATGAGCTGGTAATCCACGAGCGCGATGTCCGCGGCGGAAGCGGGCGAGACCGGCACCGCGGACAGGACGGCCGCGAGCCCCATTCCTACCGCTAAAAGGCCCGTCCGCCGATCTGGAAATGGAACTCCCATCCTGGTCCTCCTTCCCTTTCGGAGCGATCGAATCCGTATCCGTAATCGAAGCCGAGCTGTCCGACCATGGGAACGTCGATTCGAACCCCCAGGCCGGCCCCCCGTTTGAGGTCGGTCAGATCGGTGCTCCCCGGCCCTTCCCAGGTGTTGCCCGCATCAATGAACGCGAGAGCCTGAACCGCCTGCACGACCGGATACCGCAGCTCGCTCGTCATGATCATCATGGATCGACCCCCGGTGGAGGGGGCGTCCTCGTCGGGTACGACCTCGTAGTCGTCGTATCCCCGCAAGCCGTAGTTCGAGATCCCTCCCAGCCGGAACCGTCGCCAGAACGGCACGTCCTCCGGGTCGTCCAGACCGTTGAGAAATCCGACCTTGCCCGAGAGCGACACGACCTTGCCCGAGAGCGACAGCACGAACTTCCCGACGGTCCGGAAGTAGGACCGGGTGGAGAACGTCACGAGGTGGTAGTGCTCGTCCCCCTGGAGAACGGGGCCTCCGGCGAACTCGTTCAGGAGCCGGGAGCTCGATCCCCGCGTCGGGAAGAAAGGACTGTCCACGGAGCTCCGGGCCAGCGTCACGCTGAACGCCGAGATCGTGGACGGGTCGACATCTCCGATCTCGTCCTCGAACTCGGGTTCGGCCTCGACCCTGTATTCCGCCAGGGAGTAGCGCGCCGTGACCCGCGTGTAGTCCAACCAGGGGAACGGGCGGCCCAGCCGCAGGTCCCCGCCGCGGCGTTTCTCGGTGTACTCGTTGAAACGACGCCGCGTATCGAAGACGCTGAAGCCGGCGCTGGTGGGGGTGTCGAACAGCCAGGGTTCGGTGAACGAGAGCTCGTACTCCCGGAAGTCCCCGAACTCCGCCCGGAGGCCGATGACCTGGCCGTTCCCCAGGAAGTTG